>JABXKU010000096.1 GCA_013619105.1 Desulfuromonadales bacterium | reverse complement strand
AGCGTGATGCAGAGAAAGGGTGGCGGCCTGTTCAGCGTAAGCAAAGAGGATATTCGTGCCTTTGAGCAGCGGGTCGCAGAGCCAACCCTTTACCAAGGACAGCTCGAGGACTCCAACGTCAACATGATGCAGGAAATGGGCAAGATGATCGAATCGATGCGGGCCTTTGAGGCCTGTCAAAAGATGCTCAAAAATTATAATAGTCTGGCCGAAAAAGCGGTTCAACTCGGCAAAGTCGGCTAACCGATAGCATACCAAGGAGACAATCGATGATTAGGGCTTTGTGGACTGCCGCCACCGGCATGGAAACCCAGCAGACCAATATGGACGTTATCGCCAACAACCTGGCCAACGTCAACAGCGTCGGGTTCAAGAAGAGCCGTGCTGACTTTCAAGACATTCTCTATCAGACAGTCAAGGTCGCTGGCGCCTCATCTGCGCCCGGAGTGGAGATCCCCACCGGAGTCCAGATTGGCCTCGGCTCCCGAGTTGCAGCGGTACAGAAAATCTTTACCACCGGCGACATTCAGCAGAGCGGCAACGATCTCGACCTGGCCATTGAGGGCTCCGGATTTTTTCAGGTCTCCATGCCCACCGGTGAAGTGGCCTACACCCGGGCCGGCGCCTTTAAAAAGGACAGCACCGGACGCATGGTTACCTCGGACGGTTATCCTCTCTCCCCCGAAATCGTGATTCCGGAGAATGCCACCCAGATTTCCATCGGACAATACGGCACCGTGGAGGTCTTTCTCGACGGCGAGAGCGCACCGACCGAGGTCGGCACCATCGAATTGACTCGCTTCAGCAACCCCGCCGGCCTCGCAGCTATGGGACACAACTTGTACAGCGAAACCCCAACCACCGGCGCACCATCGATCGGTACCCCGGGAGAAAATGGGTTCGGCAGTCTGGCCCAGGGTTTTCTGGAAGGATCCAACGTCAATATCATGGAAGAAATGGTCAACATGATTGCCGGTCAACGGGCTTACGAAATTAATTCCAAGGCCATCAAAACAGCAGACGACATGCTGCAGATGACCAATAACCTGATGTAATAACAGACCATGACCCTTATGCTGCGCCTGACCACTATCCTTTGTTTGACTTGCCTGCTGACCTTCCCCCTAATTGTGGACGGACATGCTGCTAAGGTTGACGAGCAAAAACAAACCGTCATCAAACCGGAGCAGGTACAACAGTATCTAGAAGACTATCTGGACCAGCAGCAAAGAAAAATGCCCCAGACCAAACTTCGCTTTCGCCATCTTCGTCTACCTAAAGCCTTTTCGGTCCCAAGCGGTCGCCTGACCTGTGAAATCACCCCTTCGGATCCTCGCGTGCTTTCCAGCCGCCGTTTCAGTCTGATCTTTCGGGTGGACGGAAAGGCGACAAAGAATATCACCGTCAGCACGACCCTTGAGGCTCTCGCCGAAGTGGCAACCACCACCGGCGACCTGCGGCGCGGTATCATCCTTAGCGAAGAGCACATCGCGTTGGCCGAAAGAGACCTTAACCGCCTGCGGGCACCCTGTTTTGATAGTAACGAACTGCTCGGCAAACGCCTGAAACGCTCCCTGCGCAAGGGCGAGGTCTTTGAACGCTCCGCCGTAGCCTTTCCGCCGATGATCAAACGGGGGGAAGTCGTCACCATCACAGCGCAAAAGGGAATTCTGACCGTGACTGCCAAAGGCATGGCCCAGCAAAACGGTAATGCTGGCGATATCATCCGGGTACGTAACATCAGCTCGAAAAAAGACCTTGTCTGCAAAGTCACCGGCCCCGTTGCGGTGACCGTGGAGTTTTAAATCATGAAAACTTGGTTACTCAGCCTGACCCTTGGCACCCTGTTACTGGCCGGATGCGCGGCGAAAACACCTTTGCCGGCCCCTCAAATATCCTTGGACAACCCTCCGCAGATGGCCGTGGAGACTCCGCAGACAAGCGGCTCTCTCTGGACCGAAAACAAAGGCAGCCTGTTCAGCGACCTTAAAGCCCGCCAGCTAGGCGACATTCTAACCGTAGCTATTTTTGAACAGGCCAGCGCCAGCCGTGAAGCAACGACACAAACCGGGCGTTCAAGCAGCAATGACGCCGGCATCAGCAAGTTTTTCGGTTTCGAAACAGACCTCGCCAAGCTCAACGGCCCTTTCTACCCGGGTGGTGGAGGTGTTTCCCAACGGCAACCTGCGCATCGAAGGAGGCAAAACCGTCACCGTCAACCGTGAAGAACAGATCATCGTCCTGACCGGCATCGTGCGCCCCAACGATATTTCATCGAGCAATGTTATCCACTCCAAGTACGTGCTTGACGCCAAGATCGCCTACACGGGCAAAGGGGTTATCAGCGACAAACAAGGTCCCGGCTGGATGACCCGCATCCTCGACAACGTCTGGCCGTTCTAAGGAGATTTTCGATGTTGAGACGCCTAATTGCCACCCTGCCTGCACTACTGATTCTGCAGATGCTGCTGCCCCTTTCCATTTCGGCGGCACGCATCAAGGATATCGCACAGCTTGAAGGGGTGCGCAGCAACCAACTCGTCGGCTACGGTCTGGTCATCGGCCTCAATGGTACCGGCGACAGTAACGGCACCCAATTTACCATTCAGTCGCTGGTCAATATGATGGAGCGCCTCGGCGTCACCGTCAACCGGGAAGAAGTCAAGGTCGACAACGTGGCCGCGGTCATCGTTACCGCTAAACTGCCGCCCTTTGCCAAAACCGGCACCACCATCGATGTGCTGGTCTCCTCCATCGGCGATGCCAGTAGCCTGGCTGGCGGCAGTCTGCTCATGACCCCCCTCAAAGCACCGGATGGCAATACTTATGCGGTGGCTCAAGGTCCCTTGATCGTCGGTTCCCTGGCCTTTGGCGGCAAGGCGGCCAAAGTGCAAAAGAACCACCCCACCGTCGGCCGTTTGCCTGGCGGCGCCTTTGTGGAAAGAGAAATCCCCTTTGCCCTCAACCCCGACAGTCAGCTCAGTTACCAACTTGCGGAACCTGACTTCACCACAGTTTCCCGCATCGCCACAGTGATCAACAACCACTTTAAAAGCCCACTGGCGTCTCCCGTTGACAGCGCCAGCCTGAACGTGACCATCCCGCAGGCCTACCGAGATCGATTGGTGGAATTCGTCGCTACCCTGGAGAGACTGCCAGTTCAACCAGATTCCACGGCCAAGATCGTAGTCAACGAGAAGACCGGCACCATTGTCATGGGCGAGGGGGTTCGCATCGCCACCGTAGCCGTCTCCCACGGCAATCTCAATCTGGTCATCAGCGAATCGGCACAGATTTCCCAACCCAGCCCCTTCTCCATGGGCGAAACGTTTGCGACACCGGAAACGGACATCGCGGCCTCTGAGGATGCAGGCAACCTGGTGGTTCTACAAATGGGAGTCAGTATCGGCGACGTGGCCCAGGCTCTCAACGCCATCGGCGCCACCCCACGAGATCTGATCGCCATCTTTCAGGCCATCAAGGCTTCTGGTGCATTGCATGCGGAACTGGTGGTTTTGTAAGGCGATAAAAGCGTAAAAGCTTTCAACGCAGAGGAAAATCTAACAACACAACAGAGAGGTTTTCTCTGCGAACCCTGTGATAAAAGCTTGGTTCTAAGCATAGACAACATCAAAGCATTCAACGCAGAGAGCGCAAAGATGCAGAGGTATACCGATCCAAAGAATAGAAAGATTTTCTCTGCGGACTCTGCGATAAAAGCTTGGCTCTAAATTACTGAGCTAAATTAACTTTAGGCCGCAGCCGATAAGTAAGAGACAACAAAACTCCACGACACGAAAACTATCCCTTAACGACAACCTGAGAGCCCTCATGGAACTATCCTTCGATCCCCAAATGCTTATGAGCCAGGCCAGCAGCGCCAAGAAACCAGAGAGCCAGGCTGGCAAAGACCCGGAACAACTGCGCCAAAAATGCCAGGACTTTGAAGCGATCATGGTCCAATCCATGCTCAAGAGCATGCGGGCTTCGGTCCCCGACGGAGGGCTGCTACCCAAGGGCAACGACCAAAAGATTTTTCAAGACCTTATGGATCAAAAAGTCGCGGTCGAGATGACCCGCAAGCAAGGCATGGGCATTGCGGACGCCCTGTTTCGCCAACTACAACAACTGGAAGCAAGTAAATAACCCCCTCACATTTTTTTCTTCGCCCCCCTGATACCCTGCCTGCATTTTTTTCTAAACTTTTATCAAAACAAAGTCGATATAGTGAACACAAGGAAAACCAAATCACTACCAAGAAAATAATAGCCTACAAAACAACAGCTTACATTAATAACGAAACCTTCACCGGACCAGTAATACCTAATCGGATTCTCGTCAAGGGAATCCCCATCGCCTTTAGGTGGCAACCATGACTATCGACAAAGTATTCGGCAACAACGACATCGGCCCCTTGAACAGAGCCAAAAACCGCGGCCAAGCAAAAAAGGCTGACCAAGCTGGCTCCTCGGCCGGCAGCGATCGGGTGCAGTTCTCCGACACCCTGCAGCAGGTCAAGCAGGCCAAAAGTGTTAGCAGCAGCTCTGATGTGCAACGTTCCGAAAAGCTGCAGGCCCTCAAAGAGCAGATCTCCGCTGGCACTTACCAGCCAGACACGCGCAAGGTCGCGACGAGTCTTCTGCAATTTTTGGCGGAAAGCTGATAACCATGCCTGACGAAGACCTCAAACAGCGCCTGGAAAGTCTTCTGCAACTGATTCTGCAAGAACGGGAAGAGGCCAAAGGGCTCGATATGGCCAAGCTGCAGCAAAGCGCTGAAGCAAAGCAACAGCTTCTGCAGTCTATCGGTTCGCGCATTGACGACCAGAGCGATCCAGAGATTCAGCATCTGGCCAACCAAGTGCGGGACGAAAATCGTCGCAACGCCTATCTGTTCTATATGACCTTAGGCTGGGTACGAGAACAAATGACCTTTTTTGGCCAACGTACCGCGCCAACCTCCTACGGCGCCAGCGCCGCTCAAATCAGCCAGCAGCGCGGCGGCCGGCTTCTTTCCGGAAGGATCTGAGATGGGTGGACTGCTTACCGCACTGAATGCCGGAAAAACCAGTCTCTCGACCAATCAAAAGGTCATCGAGATCGCCGGCAACAATATTGCCAATGTCAATACCCCCGGCTATTCCCGGCAAAAGGCGATTCTCACCCCCTACCCTTCCCTAAACTTCAATGGTTTCACCGTCGGCCAGGGGGTCAAGGTCGGCAATATCGTTCGCGAGCACGACGCCTTCCTCACCACTCAGATTCAAGATAAAAGTGTCGCTTACGGCGAAGCCGATGCCAAAACCTTTCCGCTGGCCGAACTGGAGCGCGTGTTCGGTATTTCGGAGGGGGGAATCAGCACCGAAATCGACAATTTTTTCGATTCCTGGCAGGAACTGACCGTCAACCCCGGCGGCCAGACCGAGCGGGACATCGTCATTCAGCGCGGCGAATTGCTGGCAGACTCCTTTCATACGGCCACGGCTGAACTCGATGGAGTCAAACGCAACATCGATGAATCGTTGCTGTCCAAAGTGGACGGTGTCAACAGCAGCCTACAACGGGTCGCCGACCTCAACCTGCGCATCACCGCCATCGAAAGCAGCGGCCAGTCGGCCAACACCTTCCGCGACGAGCGGGACCTGTTACTGGCCGATCTCTCTTCCAGCATCGGTATTCAGAGTTTTGAAGATAAAGACGGCCATGTCTCGGTCCAACTGCCCGGCGGTCAGCCCCTGGTGCAGAAGGGCACCGCTCTAACCCTGGTGGGGGAAGTGAGCAACGATGACGAACTGCAACTACAGGTGACCAGTAAAAGCACCTCGATTCCTATCGATACCACCACCCTGGGCGGCGCCTTCAAAGGGCTACTCGAGGTGCGCGACCAACTGATTCCCGATTTGCAAGGGCAGCTCGACAAACTAGCCTATAGCCTGGCCAAGGGAGTCAATGATCTGCATACCACCGGCACCGATCTCAACGGCAACACCGATGTCCTGTTTTTTGACGCCTCACCGGCACCAGCACCACCGGCCAATATCTGGGATGGCGCGGCTAACGCCCTCAACGTCGCCCTGAGTGCGCCAAATCAGCTTGCCGCAGGCCAAAGCACAGTACCGGGCCAAAGCGCCGCACCGGGCGACAATACCATCGCCCTGCAGATCGCCGAACTCGGCAGCGCCAAGATCGTCGATGGCACAGACACCTTGAACGGCGCTTATTCCCGCATCAGTTCCCAGGTGGGTCTGGAAGCCGGCCAGAACGCACTGGCCACGGCCGCCAACGAGGACACCATGGTTCAGCTTAAAAACTTGCGTGATGGCAAGGTCGGTGTCTCCCTCGAAGAAGAGATGATCAACCTGATTCAATTCCAGAAGGGCTTTGAAGCTTCCGCCAAGTTCCTTGCCACGGTCGACGAGATGATGAACACCATCCTGTCCATCAAGAGGTAAATCATGAAAACCACCCAGGCCACCGTTTACCGCAGTCTGCTAAGTCAGCTCAACAAAAGCCAGAGTTCCCTACTCGACTTGCGCACATCTGCGGCCACGGGCAAACGCATCAACAAGCCATCCGACGATCCGTCCGCCATTCGGCCAGTGCTCAATGCCCGCAGCCAGGTACAAAAGAGCGACCGCTATTTGCGCACCATGGGCAGCGCCTCGGATCGCCTGAATATTCTCGATTCGCACCTGGGCCAGATCGGCGACCTGATGATTCGTGCCCAAGAGGCCACCATTGCCGCCGGCAACGGCGCCATGGGTCCAAACGATCTGACCAGTCTCTCCGACACCATTGGCCACATTAAAGACGAACTCTACTCTCTGGCCAATTCAAAGGTTGATGGCAAATATATCTTTGCCGGTTTTGCAGAGGACACGAAGCCCTTCCCCGACAGCAGCGACTCCACCACCTATGCAGGTGACACAGGCCACATGGAGCTCGAAATCGCCCCCGGTGAAAGGATTCAGGCCAATCTCACCGGCAACGAATTGTTTCAGGGAGAGGGATTTGGCCCCGACGGCGTCAATCTTTTTGAGGTGCTTGACGACATCCAAGCCCAGCTAGAAAACGGCGAGGCCGATGCAGCCCTCGATCGCCTGGGCGATCTAACAAAAGCCTCCGAGCAGGTCAGCCGCAAGCGCAGTCAGATGGGCAACATCGCCACTCGGGTAGAAAATGCCCAAGAACACATGGAGTCGATCAAAATCGACATGCAAGAAGTCCTCTCCCGCTACGAAGACGCCGACCTCATCGAGGTGATCACTGCGTTAACCCAGCAGGAGCAAGCCTTTGAAGCGGCCCTCAACGTCACCGCCAAGGTCTCGGACTTGAGTATCCTCAACTACCTTTAGGCTTGTACGAAAACAACTAAAAGCTTACAGATTTAAAAGATTACAGATCGCAGATAACACATGACCAGAAGCCAGGGAGGGCGACATGCTGGTACTAACAAGAAAAGCCGGTGAAGGTATCATCATCGGCGACAACATCAAAATCACCGTTATCGAATTAAAGGGAGGCGGCGTGCGTATCGGCATCGACGCCCCCGTCGAGCAAAAAATCTACCGGCAAGAGGTCTACGACCGTATCTGCCGGGAAAATCAGGAGGCCACCCAATGGAACCTTGCCGATCTGAACGACTTGAGCAGCAGCCTTGTGGGAAGGAAAACAACGAAATGAACAAAATCGTTACCCGCTTCGGCGAAATCGAATACCAGGCAGAGAATCTGCTCAACTTTCCCGAAGGGCTCATTGGCTTTGAGAACCTGCATAACTTCATCGTCATGCCCAACGAAAAGGAAGGCCCACTGTTCTGGATCCAGAGCGTCGAGGATCCAGCCATCGCCTTTATCCTCACCGATCCAAGTAATTTCTTCCTGGACTATCGAATAGCACCGAACCAGCAAGAACGGCAAAAACTGAGGCTTGAGGAGGATGCCGAATGCTTCGCCTTGGCCATAGTGACCGTATCCCCCGAGCGGCAGATCAGCCTTAACCTGGCGGCGCCCATCCTGTTTGCGCCAGAAGCCCGATGTGCCCTGCAGGTGATTCTCGACGGCAGCCAATATCAAAGCCGCACCCCCTTGCCGACCATCGAAGAGGTGCGTCAAGGGGCTGAGCAAAAAACCAAATAATGAGCCTAAAGACCTTCAACCCGACTGTCGAAAAGACAGTCAAGCAACAAACCACTTTGCAGCCAACAGTAACACCGACACATTAAATATAGGGCAAGGAAGCCCGCTAACCAATCTTCACGGAGGAAACACCATGGCTTTAACAATCAACACAAACGTCGCCTCGCTAAACGCCCAACGTAACCTGGGCAAATCTTCTAACGATCTCAACAAATCGATGCAGCGCCTCTCTTCTGGTCTGCGTATCAACAGCGCCAAGGACGACGCTGCAGGCCTGGCGATCTCTGACCGTATGACCTCGCAGATCCGGGGCATCAATCAGGCCGTGCGTAACTCGAACGACGGTATCTCTTTGGCGCAAACCGCTGAAGGCGCCCTGCAGGAAAGCACCAATATTCTGCAGCGTATGCGCGAGTTGGCCGTACAGTCGGCCAATGATACCAACAGTGACTCCGACCGTGCTTCCTTGCAGTCTGAGGTTACCCAGCTGCAGTCCGAACTGGGCCGGATCGCTGAAACCACCGAGTTCAACGGTAAAAACCTGCTCGACGGCAGCATGACCGATGCCACTTTCCAGGTCGGCGCCAATGCCGGTGCCAATCAGACCATCTCTTTTAGTATCGACAGTGCTAAGACTAATGCGCTGAGCCAGGTCGGCACTAACATCTCTGCTCCGAATGGTACTCCTGAGGTTGGTACCACTGTTTCTGGTGATGCTCTTGCTGCTGGAGATTTGCTTATCAATGGTGAAGAGATCGCTGCTTCTGCCTCTGGCTCTGCTGTTGATGTGGCTGCCGCGATTAACTCTGCGGTTGATGGCGATGATATCGCTACGGCAGTAAACTCCCAGACGCTTGCGTTTGAGGATGTGGCACTGGCTGTTACCGCCGGTGACCAAGAGACGAATACGGTTACTTTCGGGGCGATGGCACAAAGCGAGACAACGGTTGTTAACGGTGTCACCGCGACAACTGCTGCCGGGGTTTCAGCGACCGATGCTGAAGTGGCAGCTGCTTTTGTCGACTATATTGATAACGGTACCGCTTCTGCCGCGGTTACCGGCGGCAATTTGACTTTTACTGGCACTAATGATGCTAGTTTTACTGTGGGGGCAGCAGCGACTGCTGACGTAGTGTACACCTCGGCAGAGACTTCTGGTGACGTTACCAATGTTGCTGTTGGTGGGACTGCCGCTGACGCTGCTGCAGTAGCCGAAACCCAAGCAGGGTCGGATGATACTGTAACTGGAACCTACACTGCAACTGTCGATGGCACCGATTTCGCAATTGCTACTGGTGATACCGCTGATGGTGCCAATGTTACTGCTAGTGATGTCGCGGCCGCTATTGATGCTGATGGTGACTACACCGCATCGGTAGATGACGACGGCAACGTTGTTGTAGCAAATGCTACTGGCGCAGAGATGACCGTAGCGGAGACCAATGCTGGTAATACCGGTGAAGGTTTTACTGACGCTGATATCGCTGCTGCTCTGCAGGGACAGGTTTCTTTGGATAGCACCTCTGATATCACAATTGAGGAAGTAACCACTGGTGCTATGGCTGATGCCGGTTTGTCAGCTGCTGGTAATGCAACCACAACTATCGACCAAGTCGATATCTCCGACCGCGACGGTGCCACCACTGCGATCAGTTCGGTCGATGCCGCGCTGGCGCAAATTGACACCATCCGTGGTGACCTGGGTGCGGTTCAAAACCGTTTTGAATCGACCATCGCCAACCTGAGCAACGTCTCTGAGAACCTCTCCGCTGCTCGCAGCCGGATTCTCGATGCCGATATCGCCCAGGAAACTTCGGCGATGACCAAGAACAACATCCTGCAGCAGGCCGGCGTTTCGATCCTGGCGCAGGCCAACCAGGGTCCGCAGCTGGCTCTGTCTCTCCTCGGTTAATACGGGGATAAGGTTAGTTGACCAACGGGGGGGCCGGCGCAGGCCGGCCCCCCTTTTTCTCAGACGTCTTTATGATGCATTGGAGAAAACAGCATGAGCATTGAAGCGGTAAACCTGGCGGGTGGCTTGGTAAAATCGCCCCCCAAAGCCAGCGAAGAGATCGAAGTAAAGCGCCGGGCGCAAGAAGATGTGTCGGACGCAAAGACAAAGGATGTGCAACCCGAAGAGCTGCTCAGTCAGATCAAAGAACTGACGGAGGACGGCGTCTACAGCGTGCGGTTTGAAAATGACCAGGACAGCAACAACAAAGGCGCCCTGTATTATTGATTGCCTTACGTAGACTGCATGAATAGCACCCTCCACTTCGCTTGTGGGCGCCACCACAGCTACCGACCATGACCTTATGGCATTTGCCGCGCCAATATGTACTGGAGCGTAGG
>JABXKU010000095.1 GCA_013619105.1 Desulfuromonadales bacterium | reverse complement strand
GTATTGCTACTTTCCCGGGGTGCATGTCGACTACGAAGCGCCGCAAAGCCCCGAGATCAGCATTGACGTCGATTCGCTGACTACGGAGCAGGCCGCCCAGCAGGTCGTTGATTATCTAAAAAAAGAAGTGATGAGCGGCAAACCGCGAACCGCCGCTGCACAGAAACCAGCGACCGCCGCCGCTAACGTGTAACCACCTGCAACCAGGAAGTACCCCATGAAACTCAACAAAACCCATCTGCGCCAGCTCGAGGCGGAGAGTATCCATATCATCCGCGAAGTTGCCGCCGAGTTCGAGAACCCGGTAATGCTCTATTCCATCGGTAAGGACTCGGCGGTCATGTTGCACCTAGCCCGTAAGGCCTTCTATCCGGCCAAGCCGCCCTTTCCGCTGATGCACGTCGATACCACCTGGAAGTTTCGTGAGATGATTGAGTTTCGCGCCCGCATGGCCCGCGAATACGGTTTTGACCTGCTCATCTACACCAACCACGACGGGGTCAAACGGGGGATCAGCCCCTTTACCCACGGTAGCGCCCTCTATACCGACGTCATGAAGACCGACGCTTTGAAGCAGGCGCTGGATAAATACAGCTTTGATGCCGCCTTTGGCGGTGCCCGGCGGGACGAGGAGAAATCGAGGGCCAAGGAGCGGATCTTCTCCTTTCGCACCGACCAGCATCGCTGGGATCCCAAGAATCAGCGGCCGGAACTATGGAACCTGTATAACGCTAAAGTTCGGCAAGGAGAGAGTATCCGTGCCTTTCCCATCTCCAACTGGACCGAACTCGATGTCTGGCAGTACATCTATCTGGAAAATATCCCCATTGTTCCTTTGTATTTTGCCAAGAAGCGGCCGGTGGTGGAGCGAGACGGCATGCTGATTCTGGCCGACGACGAAAGGCTTACGCTGCGCCCCGGCGAACAGATCGAAGAGCGGATGGTGCGCTTTCGCACCCTCGGCTGCTACCCGCTGACTGCCGCCGTCGAATCCAGCGCGGCCACCCTGCCGGAGATCATCCAGGAGATGCTGTTGACCCGCACCTCCGAGCGCCAGGGGCGGCTCATCGACTTCGACCAGGCCGGCTCTATGGAGAAGAAGAAGCAGGAAGGGTATTTCTAATGACCGCACAAACCGAACTGATCAGCAACGATATTCAAGCCTATCTCAAAATGCAGGAAGAGAAGGGCATGCTTCGCTTCATTACCTGCGGCAGCGTCGACGATGGCAAGAGCACCCTAATCGGTCGTTTGCTGTGGGATTCCAAACTCATCTACGAAGACCAGATCGCCGCTCTTAAGGCCGACAGTAAGCGTTGCGGTACCCAAGGCGAGGAAATCGATTATGCACTGCTGCTCGACGGCCTGCAGGCCGAGCGGGAACAGGGAATCACCATCGATGTCGCCTATCGCTTCTTCTCCACCGACAAGCGCAAGTTCATTGTCGCCGACACCCCCGGTCACGAGCAGTACACTCGCAATATGGTGACAGGCGCTTCTACTGCCGATGTGGCCGTGATTCTCATCGATGCCCGCAAGAGTATCCTGACCCAGACCCGGCGCCATAGCTACCTGGTCTCGCTGGTGGGGATCCGCAACGTGGTGTTGGCGGTCAACAAGATGGACCTGGTCGACTACAGCGCCGAGCGCTTTGCCGAAATCACAGACGACTATGACGCCTTTTCCGCCGAACTCGGATTCGAGCAGATCTGCGCCATCCCCATCTCAGCACTCAAGGGTGATAACATCACCGGTCACAGTGACAACACCGGTTGGTACGACGGGCCGACCCTGCTCGAATACTTGGAGACGGTACAGGTCGTCGACCGCGTCCTGAACAAGCCCTTTCGCATGCCAGTGCAGTGGGTCAACCGTCCCGATCTCGATTTTCGTGGTTTCTGCGGCACCATCGCCTCCGGTACCGTGCGTCCCGGCGATGCGCTAGTGGTCACCGCCTCTGGGCAGACCAGCAAAGTGGAACGCATCGTCACCATGGACGGCGATCTTGAAGAAGCCGCAGCCGGCGATGCCGTTACCCTGACTCTGTCAGACGAGATTGATATCAGCCGCGGCGACTTGCTCGCCGCCGCTGACAGCCGACCCGACCATGCCGATCAGTTTGCCGCCCACGTGGTGTGGATGCATGAAGAACCGCTGCTGCCCGGTCGCAGTTACCTGCTCAAGACTGGTAGCGCCACCTTGCCGGCCCAAGTCACCGACCTCAAGTACAGCGTCGACGTCAACACTCATGAGCACCATCCGGTTAAAAAGCTCGACCTCAACGAGGTCGGGGTCTGCAACTTAAGCGTCGCCAAACCTATCTCCTTCGACGCCTATCGAGACAATCGCGCCACCGGAAATTTCATTCTTATCGATCGGTTTACTAACGCCACCGTTGGCGCCGGCATGATCAAATTTCCCCTGCGCCGGGCCAGTAATATCCATTGGCAAGCCGTCGACATCGACAAAGCCAGCCGGGCTGCTCTCAAAGGCCAGAAGCCCCGAGTGCTCTGGTTTACCGGCCTATCCGGTTCCGGCAAATCGACCATCGCCAACCTGGTGGAGAAGAAGCTCCATTCCATGGGTAAGCATACCTATCTGCTCGATGGCGACAACGTCCGCCACGGGCTTAATCGCGATCTCGGCTTCACCGACGCCGACCGGGTGGAGAACATCCGCCGTATCGCCGAGACCGCTAAGCTGTTCGTTGACGCTGGGATGATCGTGCTGACCGCCTTCATCTCCCCCTTTCGCAGCGAACGGCAGATGGCTAGGGACCTGCTGGAGGAGCACGAATTCGTTGAGATCTTCGTTAACACCCCGCTCGCGGTGTGCGAGGAGCGCGATCCCAAGGGGTTGTACAAGAAAGCCCGCTCCGGTCAGCTGAAAAACTTCACCGGCATCGACTCGGCCTACGAGGCGCCGAAGACCCCGGAGATGGAGTTCGATGCTTCTCAAACTTCCCCTGAGGAACTGGCAGAGCAGATTGTGCGGGAGTTGTTTGGATAGACCAACCTTAAGCTAAAAACTTTAAGCTGTACGTTTGATTACTAGAGAAGGAATTAAAATTTGACTATCGAAATCGATAAAATATGTGACATTGCGCGTCATGCCGGAGCTGCCATCATGGAAATCTATGACGGTGACCACGGTGTCGAATACAAAGACGATAAGTCACCGCTTACCGCCGCGGACAAAGCGGCTCATGATGTGATTGTTGCAGGTCTACGTGAGTTGACCCCCGATATTCCTGTTCTGTCGGAAGAAGGTAAGGATATCCCTTATGGGCAGCGCAAGTCATGGCAACGCTTCTGGCTAGTCGATCCTCTGGACGGAACCAAGGAGTTCATCAAGCGCAACGGCGAATTCACCGTTAACATCGCCTTGATCGAAGTGCAGCAGCCGGTATTCGGCGTGGTCTATGTGCCGGTGCAAGATGCGCTATACTGGGGTGGCAAGGGCCAGGGGGCCTTTAAGCAGGAAGGAAAGGGGGAGCCGGTGGCCATTAGGGTGCGGCAACCCGATTCGGCCAAAGGCCTCACCGTGGTCATGAGCCGCTCCCACCCGTCGCCGGAGTTGGAGGATTACCTGAAAACCATCAAAGTGGCTGATGCCCTATCCGTGGGCAGTTCGTTGAAACTCTGCGCCGTCGCCGAAGGGCGCGCCGATCTCTATCCCCGGCTAGGGCCGACCATGGAGTGGGATACTGCCGCCGGCCAGGCGGTAGTCGAGGGGGCCGGCGGAACAGTAATGACTCCAGATAGCTTGTCTTTGGTTTATAACAAGGCAAATCTTTTGAACCCATACTTTATTGTAAAAGGTTTAGCTTGATGTCCAGCTTGCCTCGTATCTTGAATCAGCTATGCTGGGGCGAGGATTTGTGAATCGTCTGAGTTTAGGCCAGTAACTCGAAGTTGTGGTGGTCAAGTTCCCATGAATATTGATACGGTCAAAAAAATCCTCGGCCTTCTTACCCCCCATGAGCGTCGTCGTGGCTACCTTTTGTTCGGTATGATCCTGGTGATGGCGTTGCTCGATGTCATGGGGGTCGCCTCCATTATGCCGTTTATGAGTGTGCTTGCGAAACCGCAAGTGGTGGAAACCAATCGCTATCTATCCGCCATTTACGGTTACCTAGATTTTGAGAGCACGGAACGTTTCCTGTTTTTTCTCGGCATCGTTGTCTTTGTTGCGCTAGTTACCTCCATTGCCTTTAAGGCGCTCACTACCTATGCCTTGCTGCGTTTTACCCACATGCGCAACTACTCGATAGGCAAGCGTTTGGTGGCCGGTTATCTGTGTCAGCCCTTTGACTGGTTCCTCAACCGCCATAGCGCCGATTTGGGCAAAAACATACTCTCTGAAGTCCAGCAGGTCGTCACCGGTGCCCTGGTCCCTTTCATGCAACTCCTTGCACACGGGGTGGTGGCGCTAGCCCTGCTGGGTCTGCTTATCGTCGTAGAGCCTGGTCTTGCGCTGGTAGTGGCTGCTGTTCTAGGCAGCGCCTATACGGTCATATATTTGTTGCTGCGTCGTTATATTGGGCATATCGGCAAAGACCGGGTACGTGCCAATCGCCAGCGGTTCTCGGCAGTTCAAGAGGCCTTCGGCGGAATAAAGGCTGTCAAAGTTGGCGGTCTTGAGCGCGCTATGCTAGATCGCTTCGATGGTCCGGCCAAACGTTTTGCCCGTCGCCAGGCTGCTTCACAAGTAGCAGTTCAATTACCACGATTTGTGCTAGAAATTATTACCTTTGGCGGCATGTTGGCCATGGCTCTCTACCTGATGGTCGGGCCAGGGGCCTTGCAGCAAACCTTACCTGTGCTGTCTGTCTATGTCTTTGCCGGTTACCGGCTACTTCCAGCCTTGCAGCAAATATATGCTCAACTCTCTAAGATGCGCTTCGCCGGACCGGCATTAGACGCCTTGCATCGGGACCTTGAAGACTTGCGCAGCAAAGAATCTACCCCCCTAAGTCAGCAATTTCATGCGCCGTTTGGTATCGGCGATAGCATAAAATTGGAGCAAGTGGAATATACTTATCCTAATGCGCCACAGGCGGCGTTGAACGCTCTTACCTTCGAAATCCCCTCCCGCACCACCGTTGGCCTGGTGGGCACCACCGGCTCTGGCAAGACCACTACCGTGGATATCCTACTCGGGCTGCTGCGCCCTCAGGGCGGCCGACTGCTGGTTAACGGTAAATTGATCACCTTTGAAAATGTGCGCGCCTGGCAGCGCAGTATTGGATACGTTCCCCAGCACATTTACCTGGCCGACGAGACTGTGGCTGCCAACATTGCCTTTGGCCTGCCTCACGAGCAGATTGATCAGCAAGCGGTGGAGCGTGCCGCCCGCATCGCCAATCTTCACCAGTTTGTGATAAACGATATGCCTGAGGGCTACACCACTCGCGTCGGCGAACGCGGAGTGCGTCTCTCCGGTGGTCAGCGTCAACGTATTGGAATCGCCCGCGCTCTATACCACGACCCCGAAGTGTTGGTCCTTGATGAAGCGACAAGTGCACTGGATAACCTCACCGAACGAGCTGTGATGGAGGCGGTGCACAATCTTGGTAACCGCAAGACCATCATCCTCATTGCCCACCGTCTCACCACCGTGCGCGAGTGTAATCAAATCTTTGTGCTGGATAAGGGGAGACTGGCTGGGCAGGGAACGTACAACGAACTGGTAGAAGGGAACCAACAGTTTCGTGATATGGCCGTCAGCTAATGCCAGTAAGAACGAACTATATCCAGATATATTCGTAGATCTGGTAATCGGTGATGCCGGGTGCTGGGGCGGTCGTTAATAGCGGACACTAAAGGCCAATTCCACGCAAATCTTTCTGTCCTTAAGTAGGTTTTAGGTAGCAAGAAATATTGCTGCTCTTGTGTGAATAGCAACCGGTGTGCGGCAAATGGTGGCTTACTAAAATCCGCATAAATTCTATCACACCACAAAGTCGCACCACGTGACGGCGCTGACGTGCTGTCTGTGTGCTCAAAGTTATACAAAAGAAGTCGGAGGACAAATGACTAAGATTTTTGGAATCGGTTGGGCTAAGACGGGGACGACGACCCTAGGGGAGTGCTTTAAAATATTAGGTTTCAATCATCAGAGTAAAGACTTTGAGCTGGTGAAAGACGTTGGGAAAGGTCATCTGTCGAGGATAATGGCGTTGGCAGAAAAAAAAGACACATTTGAAGACTGGCCTTGGATTATTCTGTACAAGGAACTTGATAACGCTTTTCCTGATAGTCGCTTTGTCCTCACAAAAAGAAAACCCGAAAAATGGATTCGCAGTTACAAAAATATGCTCGTCAGGCAAGGTGATGCATCGGAGGAATTAAACGAAATACGGAGAATTCTATATGGATTACCGTTTCCCCATGTGTCAGAGTCACAGCTAATTGAGCGGTACGTAAAGCACAACACCGAAGTTGAGAGTTATTTTCGCGATCGTTCGAAGGACCTTCTTATTGTTGATTGGGAAGAAGTGAGCGGGTGGAAAGCGCTCTGCGAATTTGTGGAGAAAGATATACCTAGTGAGCCATTTCCACACGCCAACAAAGGTAAGGACAAAGCCAAGTCAACTTACTCTAAAATAATAAATGGTATAAAAAAAGGGTGAGATGACTGCAGAAAAAGTTAACCAAAAGGGGGAGGTAGGTAGCAGGTTTGAATCGCCACCAGAATTCTAGACACTCCAGGTCTTCACAGAATGTCGCCTTTCAAACTCCATTGGTAACCTGTAGAACATTTCGATGTAATTGAAAATGTCCCGCTGATCTACCTCGCGATCATTATATGTTTCTAGTTTGATTCGTTAGCGTTTCAGGAACTGAAAAAACTCTCGGCCACACGTGTTGAGGTAGCAATTCCCGCGACGGCTCATACTGCAAACCAGTTTAAATAGGTCTGCCAATCGCTACTGGTGGGTAGATTATAGTTCAAAGTGCACCACCCTGAGGAAGTGTGGTTTATGATAGTAGGACAAATAGAGCAAATTGACATTGAAGACAAAGTCAGGTTTCAGTCAAAAGTTAAATCCTTGTCTGGTGATTTTTATGTCAAATTTGATGTTAGCCAAAAGTGGGCTGAATATGTAGATACTGATGTTCATGATGCATTTCTTGTTAGCATATTATTGAATGCAATGAGAAACGGGGAAGACGTTTTTGTCGACGGATTAATATCGGAAAAACTTTTTTACAATATCACCAATTCCCTTATGCCAATGCTGAAAGGCATTTTACCAAACCTTAAAGATGTAAAACTTGAAGTTGCTGGAATTAGAGGCTCGCAGGGAACAAATTTAGGAGCAGTAGCTACTGGCTGTTCTGGTGGAGTGGATTCCTTTTATGCCATTTCATATCACCTTAGCCACTCGGTTTCCAATAGTTACAAGTTGAGTCACCTGCTATTTAATTGCAACGGCTCAAATAAAATGAAATCTTTAGCTGAACCAAGGTTCAAGATTGTCAAGGAAATTGCTGAACGGTCTGGTCTGCCACTTATACGAGTGGACTCAAATCATGGCCAATTCTCACACTTTAAATATCATGAATCTCACAACTTTAGACATGTTTCGTCTGTACTCCTCTTTCAAAAACTATTCAGTAAATACTATTTTTCCTCAACGTTTTCCTTTTCCGATTGTCATATTCGTCAAGCAAATTCTTCAGCATATTCGGATCCGTTCATTCTGAATTTATTTTCAACTGAGAAGACAGAGATTATTCCTTTTGGGTTGATAATGAACGTTGCCGGATAGGCAATGCCGTCATGCTCAAAAGGATTTCTGAGTTCAAACAGATCAACAACCGTTCTGTCTTCATCACAGAGAAGCGTTAATGAGAAGTTCATTTTTTTAATGAGACTTGCGGACTGTTTCGGGGAATCAGTGGAAAGCGCGAAAACCTTTGTGTTAAGCTTTGTATAGGTATCAGAACGTCGTTGTATTTCCGCCAACTGGTGGATGCAAAAGGGTCACCAGTGCCCCCGGTAAAACATCAGTTTAACATTCTGACCGGATTTTAGTTCCTCACTGAGTCTGAATATTTTACTGTCTGACGTCAACACTTCAAAATCTGGTGTGTCCTGGCCGATATCCGGGATATTTTGATTCATTGGGTCCTCCATAATAAATGATTTTTCATAGACCACTCAATTGTGTTGCAAACAGCGTCCGAGGTTTTTGCTGGAAAAGTGCTAAACGCCCCTCACCACAAGCACTGCGGCCACCTCCGCAAGGGTCTTGTAGTCCAGCTGGTTATCGCAGGCCACAGACTGGATGACCAATCCGTCCAACATGGCCACCCAAATGCGTGCGATCCCCTTGGGTAATGGCTCTTTCCTTCCCATTCTGCAATACATCTCTTCAAT
>JABXKU010000025.1 GCA_013619105.1 Desulfuromonadales bacterium | reverse complement strand
AGTAGATAGTAGTAGATGCCTGTTGATTTGTTGGTATCCTATAAAAACCCATAAAAAACAATATAGTAGCCTGTGTTTAAAAACACATGTTGGCTGTGTCTAAAGGAGCCAGTTTTGTGGAAAAGTAATAAAAGAGCTAAATTACTCCAGTTGTCAACGTTTTCATCCACAACTTAATTATGGATTTTCAGGTGGTCAATTCCTTTTTAAGGGAATTAATAACGGCTCGGAGTTGAAAATCTTCCTCCATATTTCTTTCAATCTTTTTAATTGCATGAATAATAGTGGAGTGGTCTTTACCTCCAAAACGGTCACCTATCTCCGGATAGGAGAAGGATGTCAATTGGCGGGACAGATACATGGCAATCTGCCGGGGTAGAACTAGGGCCTTCATTCTTTTAGCTGATTTAATTTCAGCTACTTTGATACCATAATGATGAGCCACTCGCTTCTGAATTTCTTCAACGCTGAGTTCACGCTTTTTTTCAACGAGTATATCTTTCAACACTTCCTGAGCCATTTCGAGGGTCACTGGAGTAGCTGTCAAGCTGGAGTAGGCCCCAATTCTCACCAGGTAGCCCTCCAGTTCGCGGACGTTGCTGCTGATCGAGTTAGCCAAAAAATAAGCTACATCTTCGGGGAGGCCGATGCCGTTAGCTTCAGCTTTCATCTTCAAAATAGCGTGTTTAGTTTCCATATCCGGTGCTTGAATATCGGCGATCAAGCCCCATTCAAAACGAGAGCGCAAACGTTCTTCAAGTCCAGGAATTTCTTTTGGAAACTTATCAGAGGTTACTACTATTTGTTTATGGGAATCGTACAGGGCATTGAATGTATGGAAAAACTCTTCTTGTGTTCGTTCTTTGCCGGCGATGAATTGCACATCATCTATTAGAAGGACATCCATGGAACGGAACTTGTTTCGAAATTCATCCATTTTGGCATAACGTAGAGAATTAATTAGTTCGTTCATGAATTTTTCCGAGGTGTAATAACATACCTTCATCTCGGGATTATTTTTTAAAATAGCATTACCAATAGCTGTTACAAGATGCGTCTTGCCAAGACCTACGCCACCGTAAATAAAGAGTGGATTGTAGGTAGTGGCAGGATTGTTAGCTACAGCCATGGCAGCGGCACAGGCAAATTGATTAGATGAGCCAGGAACAAATTCTTCAAAGGTATATTTGGAATTAAGGTTGAATCCGTTGTTGGTGGCACGAACAGGTGGTTTCTTTGGCGCCGGCATGGGGGGGGAAGGCTTGGTAGAGGGAACGGCCTGTGTACTAGACTGTATAACTGGAGCGCTGGAAACCTTCCAAACAACACGATAAGGGGTCGCTGCAAGTTTCGATATTATTTCTTGGATAATGGAGGAATAATGATCTCTCAACCAATCAAGAACAAAACGGTTCGGGACCTCTAGTACAACCTTATCCTCCTCCACACCGGCAAACTTGATCGGTTTTATCCAAGTAGCGAAATGTTGTGGGGTAAGGGCTTGCTCTAACTGAGTGAGGGTTTTTCCCCAAAGTTCGTGCATAGGTTTAATATCTGACTGCATAAAAGGGGTAAAAATATCAGGGCGGAAAAAATAATTAATCCACAACCCTATAAACAGGTGTGGATAATTAATGGACTAGGCTGTAATGGCCTATTTCCTCTGTTGTCTGTGGAAATAGAAGAACTCCAAAGCTACCAAAGGCCCTTCTTTTTTGCAAGATTTTTTTGGTCAGAGAGCGGTGAACTTTTTGCACAGATTGACCACTGAATTATTAATTTAGAGGGGGTTGTTTTCAACTCCTAGCAGTCAATAATTCCCTAAAAATGAAATTGACCACCTAATGAGAAGTAAAAGGTGTTGATGAAAATGTTGATAACTGGCAAAAATCTATCTCCCAGGGACTTTTCCACAAAAACCACTACTTTAGACACACCCAGTGGCGTTTTTTGAACACAGGCTATCATGTTGTTTTTCAGTACGTTTTTTTAGGATGTCAACAAATCAACAGGCATCTACTACTATCTACTATTTTTAAAAGAAAAGACTATAAGAAGCAGTAGCCTGTTAATAAAAAGGATTTCGGGTTTCACAAACAGAACAATTCAAGATTAGGGTATAATCACAAATGTCGGATATCTAGCAATTAATTCTAAAAGTACCCAGAGATATAATCCTGATGAAGGATGATCATTGACTTTTCCTGCTTGACAAAAAAAATCGAACGTGGTTAATAATGCGATTCGTTAAATTTCCTTATTTCCGTTTCCTGAGGATAAAAATAAGCTACAGAGGAGTTAAAAAATGTCAAAAAGAACCTATCAGCCAAGTAGAATTTGTAGAAAAAGAACTCACGGTTTTCGTGCTCGCATGCAAAGCAAGAATGGCCAATCAGTTATTCGTCGTCGGCGAGCTCGTGGCCGGAACAGATTAGTTGTAACGATTCCTAACAAATAGACTAAAGATGGGCAATGGCCTCTATTCCTTCCCCAAAGTGCGTCATTTGCGGAAATCCAGCGATTTTCAGCGGGTTCGCCAAGGAGGGAAACGTCGGCACTCGTCCAACTTTATTATTGTCGTTTTGCATCGATCGAACAGCCTCACTCGCCTTGGACTAACCGTTAGTCGCAAGGTTGGTGGGGCTGTTCAGCGCAATCGAGTTAAACGCCTAGTGAGAGAATTTTTCCGCAATAATATCAATGAGTTGCCGGTTGGTATCGATATATCTATTATTGCCAAAATAGGTGCCGCTGATATTAATTATTCTCGCATCTGCGAAGAATTGAGATTTTTGGTAGAAAAATAACCAAGGCGACCTTATTCATGCTGCAAAAAGCGGTACTCGCTCTTTTGATTTTCTACCAACGCTTCATTTCACCTCTTAAGGCACCTTCCTGTCGGTTCTATCCCACTTGTTCCTGTTATGCCTTTGAGGCGGTAGCCAAATATGGAGTAGCGCGGGGTCTATTGATGACTGCCGTCCGTCTTGGACGCTGTCACCCATTTCATCCTGGCGGCTACGATCCTGTTTAGTGGACTTGCTGCAATCGCTATCTGACAAACGGAGATTTTTTAAATGGAAAACAAGAATATTCTGATTGCCTTTGCCCTTATGCTGGCGGTTTGGGTGGGAGTTAATTTCCTATTTCCAAAACCAGAGGCACCGCCGGAACAGCAAGCTGTAGTTGAAATTCAACCAAATGAACCGGTTTATTCTTCTCCTGAAACAAGTACTGCGGTAGCTCCAAGTCTTGCTGGACGCACTATAAAGGTGCCGCAACAGGAAAGAGAAATCGTTATTAAGGCCGGACGTTACGAAGCAGTTTTTAGCTCCGTCGGCGGTCGATTAAAGTCCTTACAATTACCCGAGTATTTACAGACCACGGCCGCCGATTCCCTACCAGTCTCGCTGGTCGACGCATCATTCTCTCAACAATCCACTTTGCGAACCCTAGGTCTCGGGGATTTCGATATAACTGCAGACACGCCTTACGCCCTCTCTGTTGCTGAAGAACAAATCATTCTGGATGCTGGCGAGGAACGGGAAATTATATTTAGCGCCATATCTCCCCGTGGCCTCAAAGTCGAAAAGATTTATCGGTTAAGGGGTGATTCCTTCGACTTTGATTTGCAGGTACGAGTGACTAATCTCGGTTCCCAAGCGCTTCGTGGGTCTACTAGTTTGACCCTGGTTCAGCCATGGGATGAGTCTATGGAGGGAAACCGCTACTCTTTCGTCGGCCCTGCTGTCTACGATGGAGAAAAAGTCCAGACCCACAAGGTTAAAGACATTGCCGAGGATGCACCGGTATATGGCAAAGGTTCGGTTTGGACCAGTTTCGAACTCAAATACTTCATGTCTGCTGTGGTTGCTTTGGCCGATGCCGGACAAAAATTTCGTATCGAGAAAAAAGCGGATCTGGTCGAAAATAGCATTGAAACCCCCGAGACCATTCTGGCTGTGGGTCAATCGGTCAGTGCCGATTACCTCTGCTTTTTCGGTCCTCGCGACTTGGATATACTTGAAGCCTCTGGTCATCAACTTGATAAAGCAATCGATTTTGGATTTTTTGGAATTATTGCCCGGCCTCTATTAACGGTTTTGAATCTTTTTTATAGTTATGTCGGCAATTGGGGCGTAGCGATCATTCTCTTGACTTGTATTATTAAATTGATTTTCTGGCCACTGACTCAAAAAAGTTATAAGTCCATGAAGTCAATGCAGACCTTGCAACCGGAAATGCAGAAGCTTCGGGAGAAGTTTAAGAACAACAAAGAGCAGCTCAATAAAGAGATTATGGGGCTATACAAGACTAAACGGGTCAATCCTATGGGGGGCTGTCTTCCCATGGTGGTACAGATTCCGGTCTTTTTTGCCTTATACAAGGTACTGCTTGGCACCATCGCCTTGCGTCATGCGCCTTTTGCTTTTTGGCTTCAGGATCTCTCCGTTAAGGACCCTTATTACATTACCCCGATTATTATGGGGGTAACGATGTTCTTCCAGCAGAAGATGAGCCCAAGTACTATGGATCCTGCTCAGGCAAAAATTTTCATGTTTATGCCGATTATTTTTACCTTTATGTTTCTTAATTTTCCTTCTGGATTGGTCCTTTACTGGATGGTCAACAATTTATTAACCATCCTTCAGCAGTGGCATGTTAACCGCGAACCCAAAGTAGTTGTCGCCTGATATTAGCCAGGGCCGAATTGGCGTTGTACAGTAGATTTGAATTGGGGGGGAGCATCTGCTGCCTCCCTTTCTTTTAGGTGCTCTTAAAAGTGATTATCGATAGTCAGGATACCATTGTTGCCATCGCCACTGCCCCCGGAGAAGGGGGTATCGGTATTGTGCGCCTATCCGGTGCAGATGCTGAAAAACTGCTTAATCATCACTTTGTAGCTGTAGGCAGTGATTCTCCTTTAACTTCCCACCGCCTATATTACGGACATTTTCGCCATGCCGATGGCGAGTTGATTGATGAAGTTATGGCAGTCGTTATGCGAGCTCCTCGATCCTATACCAAAGAAGAGGTGGTCGAGGTGCATTGTCATGGGGGCAGCGTCGTGTTGCGCCGTGTTGTTGACCTCTTTGTCGATGACGGTGCCCGGATGGCTCGCCCCGGTGAGTTTACCCTGCGTGCTTTCCTTAATGGGCGCATCGATCTGGCCCGAGCGGAAGCCGTTATCGATGTCATTCGTTCCCGTTCGGAGGCCGCCTGCCGTGTAGCACTGGGTCAAATGGAGGGACGGCTGTCTCGACAAATTTTTTACTTTCGAGACCAGATAAGTGACCTGCTTGCTGAAGTTGAAGCGGGGATTGACTTCCCAGAAGAAGAACTCCCACTGGCCGATCGGAAGCGGCTCATTATTACCTCCAACACTGTAGAGCAGAAGATGGAAGTTCTTCTTCATTCTTTTGAGTCGGGACGCCTGTTGCGGGAAGGTTTATCCATCCTTATTTTTGGCAAACCCAATGTTGGCAAAAGTTCATTAATGAATACCTTGCTCGGCGAAGCTCGAACTATAGTCTCCGATATCCCTGGAACCACCAGAGATACTGTGGAGGAAAGCTTCATTCTTAAGGGTATGCCCCTAAGGCTTATTGATACGGCCGGAGTACGCCAGACATTGGACCCGATAGAGGTTCAAGGTGTACAACGGGCTCAAGCTAAGGTTGCCGGTGTTGATTTGGTCTTATTGGTGATCGATGGTAGTCAACCTCTTGATGATGAGGACCGCAAAGCTATGCAGGTTTGTGATCCTGAGCGAACCTTGTTGGTTGTGAATAAACAGGATTTGGGGTCTTGTGTTTTACCTGTAGAGTTTACAGCCATCCCGTCGGTCAGTATTAGTGCCCAAAGTATAGAGGGTATTCAAAACTTGTTGGATCGTATTGTTAGTTTCTTTTCTCAAAATTCTGGTAGTGAGGGAAGGGAAACAACTCTACTCTCTGATCGTCGTCATCGTGAGGCCTTGTTGTTGGCACGTAATGCACTTGAGCGTTTCAGGTCCACCGTTACCGATGAACAGCCGCCGGAGTTTGGGGCTCTTGAATTACGCGAAGCATTGCAGGCTTTGGGAGAAATTACCGGCGAGACCGCCCCAGAAGACATTTTAGAGAAAATTTTTACTCGTTTCTGTATTGGTAAATAGAAGTGTTCCACGTGGAACACTCCACTAAAAGGGGCTGAGGAACGCTCCAGTAGGTAGTTTATGTACAGTTATGGAAAAAAATATGACGTGATCGTGGTTGGGGCTGGGCATGCTGGTTGTGAAGCGGCATTAGCATCAGCCCGTATGGGTTGTCGAACCCTGCTACTTAATCTTAGCCTCGATGCGGTGGCCCAAATGTCCTGCAACCCTGCCATTGGTGGCTTGGCCAAGGGACATTTAGTCAAGGAGATCGATGCCCTGGGTGGTGCTATGGCGAAGTGTATCGATGCCACGGGTATACAGTTTCGTATTCTGAATACCAGAAAGGGGCCAGCTGTCCGAGCTTCTCGCGCTCAGGCTGATCGACACCGCTATCAAGCCTGGATGAAAAGGTTTGTTGAAAATCAACCGTTGATAGACCTTAAGCAGGGGGCTGTGGTCGGTTTGTTGTTGAAAGAGAATCGGCTTGCCGGGGTGAGAACAAGAGAGGGTCTTGAGTTTTTAGGCAAGTCGGTGGTTTTAACCACCGGCACCTTTATGCGCGGCTTGATTCATGTGGGCTTGCAAAATTTCCCCGGGGGTAGGGCGGGAGAGCCTCCTTCAGAGGGCCTCTCTGATCATTTGCGGAGTCTTGGTTTTCAGGTGGGACGTTTAAAAACGGGCACCCCTCCTCGAATCGACGGAAACACGGTAGATTTTTCTAAAGTAGAGCCACAGCCGGGAGATTCTCCCCCTAAACCGTTTTCTTTTGAGACGGAGAGTATTACCGGGCCACAGGTCAGTTGTTATATTACCGGTACAAACCCGCGAACCCATGACATTATACGCTCTGGCCTCGACCGTTCCCCTCTGTATAGTGGCGTTATCGAAGGAATCGGTCCGCGCTACTGTCCTTCGATTGAGGATAAGGTGGTGCGGTTTCCGGAAAAGGAAACTCATCAGGTGTTCCTTGAACCGGAAGGACTGACTACTTCCGAAATGTACCCCAACGGCCTACCTACCTCCTTGCCACCAGATATTCAATTAGCCTTTTTGCGTACGATTCCGGGCCTGGAAAACGTGGAAATAACCAGGCCGGGATATGCTATTGAGTATGATTTCGTCGATCCTATTCAGTTAAAGCCTTCCTTAGAAACCAAAGCAATAGACGGCTTGTTTCATGCGGGGCAGATCAATGGAACGTCTGGATATGAAGAGGCGGCCGCTCAAGGTTTAGTGGCTGGAATCAACGCAGCCCTAGCGGTCTCCGAACGGGAACCCGTGGTGATAGGGCGAGATCAAGGCTATGTTGGGGTGCTTATAGATGACTTGGTCAATCTTGGCACCAAAGAACCCTATCGTATGTTTACTTCCCGTGCTGAATATCGGCTGCTGTTGCGGGAAGATAATGCGGATCAACGCTTAACCCCGCTAGGTCATAGTTTGGGGCTGATATCTGAGCAGCGCTGGGAACGCTACGAGATTAAAATGAAGGAGTGCGAAAAGGGGCGGATGCTTTTAAATGAAACGCGCTTTGGGCCAGCAGATAAGTCCTTGATAGCAGCCCTCGGTTTGTCAGAATTGAAAAATGGTCTCAGCCTCGAACAACTATTGCGCAGACCAGAAATAACCATGCAAAAGCTGTCAGAATTGATTCCTTCATTATCGGGGATACCTGTTGAGGTGCAAGATCAACTTGAAACAGCGATTAAATATGAAGGATATATTAAGCGTCAAGTCGACCAGGTAGAGCGTTTTAAGAAAACCGAAGAAATTGTAATTCCGGATGGTTTCAATTATGAATCTCTTGGTTCCCTATCTGCTGAGGTGCGAGAGAAGTTGCTGCGTATTAGGCCTATAAATTTAGGCCAAGCCTCACGCATACCCGGTGTGACACCTGCAGCGGTATCTATTTTGGCCATAGTTCTGCGCAGGGGGGCCAATGACTGATCATAAATTGTTGCAGGAAATGCTTCTGAAAATAGAAGTAGACTTGCCGGACACAGCCCTTGTCCAGTTACTTTGGTTCCGGGATGAACTTTTACGTTGGAACAAAAGCATCAACTTGACAGCCATCACCGATCCGCTCAGTACCCTAGAAAAACATCTGGTCGATTCTTTAACCTTATTACCATACTTAGGCCAGCCAGGGGCCTTGCTCGATATGGGGTCTGGTGGTGGGTTTCCTTCTATCCCCTTGAAAATAGCTAGACCGGACTTAACAATATGGTCCGTCGATGCTGTAGCAAAAAAGATAGCCTTTCAGAAACATGTAGTGCGTACTATGAAGTTGTCGACTTTCACCGCACTGCATGCACGCCTTGAGGCTTTACCCCACACAGGCACTCTGCCCCCGTTTGATCTAATTGTTACAAGAGCTTTTGCTTCACTCCAGGACATACTGTCCTTGGCTGACCCCCTTCTGGCTTTGAACGGACAGGTAGTGGCCATGAAGGGCGCTGAGGGCTTGGCTGAATTGAGCGATAGTGCCAAAATTATTAAAGAGGCCGGCTTTAAGTGTCAAAGGACCGTACAAATGCAACTGCCCCAGTCGAAAGCACAACGCTATCTACTGTTTTTTTCCAAATCGAATCCCTGATTACACAGGGTGCTAATAACAACCAGTAGTGAGCGTGCCATTGATGAAAAGACGTCGATTGCTTGCACTACATTCTCTGCTGGGCGCTATTTTATGAGGGACGCATCAACTTCCCGGGAGATTTAGCGCACGGTATTGGCTCTCCAGAGGGGGTAAGAGGATGTATTGGCTAACCTGAGCGGGAAAATGACATCAAACGCCCTTTTGTGTTGAGTTGTTTCTGCGCCATCCATCTGAAGGATATAGCGCAACCTTTGCATTTTTCCTTATCCCTCGATCGGCAAATTATGATAGCCTCCTGAAGTCTTTGCTGAACAGAAAGGACGCCTTTATGGCACAGATCATAGCCGTGGCCAACCAGAAGGGGGGGGTCGGTAAAACTACTACAGCGGTTAATCTTGCCGCTTCCCTGGCCGCAGCAGAGCAGCCGACTCTGCTCGTCGATCTCGACCCACAAGCTAATGCCAGTAGTGGAGTAGGTCTTGACCGCAATTCGTTGAAATATACGACCTATCACGCCTTGCTGGGAGTGGCCAAATCCAGCGAGATCGTCTGCTCCACCCAATTAAACTGTTTGCATATTTTACCGGCCACCGCTGATCTTATCGGGGCAGAAATTGAACTGATATCAGAGCCAGAACGGGAAACCCGTCTACGTACTGCCCTTTCTGAAATATCCAATAATTATAAGTATATAGTGATAGACTGTCCTCCCTCATTAGGGCTTTTAACTATCAACGCATTGACTGCGGCGGATTCGGTATTGGTGCCTTTGCAGTGCGAATATTACGCTATGGAAGGGCTTACTCAATTAAGTAAAACCATTCGCCTGATCCAGCGTCGACTTAATCCCGCTCTGAGCATGAAAGGGATTTTGCTGACCATGTTCGACCGACGCAATAATTTATCTCACCAGGTTAGCAAGGAGATTCGGCGCCATTATGGCGATCGGGTATTCAACACGGTTATCCCTCGCAATGTACGTCTTTCGGAAGCGCCCAGTCACGGCTTACCGATCTTGCTGTACGATATTGCTTCCACAGGGGCGGTGGCCTATCTGTCTTTGGCAAAAGAAATCATCTCAACGGGGAATTAACATGGCCAAAAGACCGGCTCTCGGCAAAGGTATTGGAGCACTGTTGACTTCGGCAAGTGATGACGACGGCCGCAAGTATTTTCTCTGTCCTATAGAGGAGTTGCGACCCCACGCTCAGCAGCCGCGGAAGTATTTTGATGACTCTAAGATGGCCGAGTTGGTCGCATCGGTGCGCGAAAAAGGCATTATTCAGCCGCTGGTGGTGCGTCGACTCGAAGACCATTATCAGATCATCGCCGGAGAGCGCCGCTGGCGGGCGGCGCAAAAGGCCTCCCTGCATGAAGTTCCCGTTGTTATTCAGGATGTTACCGAAGATATAGCCTATGAAATGGCCATTATCGAAAACATTCAGCGAGAAGATCTCAATCCCATTGAAGAAGCTGAAGCCTATAGCCAGTTGATCGAGCGATTTGAGCTGACCCAGGAGGAAGCGGCCAAAAGGGTGGGCAAAGATCGTTCCTCAGTAGCCAACGCAATGCGGCTATTGCGGTTGCCGAGTCTTATTCAAGAGGATGTGGTTAATAGTAGGCTTTCTATGGGCCATGCGCGAGCTTTGCTTTCCCTGGAGGACGAGCAGGATATCCTTGAAGCCCGGGAGCAGTTGTTACGCAAAAAATTATCGGTGCGGGAAACAGAGGCACTGATTCGAAAGATCAAAAACTTTTCTCAGGCACCCAAGAAGCCCGAAAAGCCGCAACCTGATCCTGAATTGCTACATCTGGCTGAAGAATTGCAAAGATCACTTGGTACTCATGTGTCGATTCATCCGAAGAAAAAGGGTGGAAAGATCGAGATCAGTTATTTCTCTGCTGCGGACTTAGATCGTCTGCTTGAGTTGTTAGGCATTTCTTAAGGAGTTGAGCAAATGAAGGGCAGGAAGGATAAAACAATTATGCGTAAAGATGCGGCAGCGGATAAAATAAAGGCGTTTTTGGGGGCCGGTAGTCAGTTTGAGGGAACCCTTGTCTTTGAAGACATCGTTCGTATGGACGGATCATTTAGCGGCAAGATTACCTCCAAGGATACCTTGATTGTTGGGGAGACGGCTCATATAGAGGCCGATATTTCTGTGGGCACCCTAATTATCAGCGGGCGTTTCAAGGGCCAAGTTACGGCAAGTGATCGAGTGGAGTTGAGAGCCCCGGCTCAAGTGGAGGGGTCCATTAACACCCCGTCTCTGGTTGTAGAAGAGGGCGTATCAATGAATAGCACAGTAACCATGGGACAAACACAGCCCTCCTCGGCTGCAAATGTCTCCGACTAACTCGTCAAAGACGATAGGCCTTTATTGAAAAAGGGATTGACAAGAGACAGTCGCTTATTGTTATATTTGCGGTCGCCGTGCGGGTTGTTTACACCCTTGTTGGTTTTAGAGGGATCCCCCTTAAATCATTAAGGACGACGGTTTATCAGCTTTATCATTTAGGTTCGTCATTTCTCCGATAATGTCAGTAAATTTTTTGCTGGACGATTACAGAAACCCGTTTGCGGCCTCCTTAAACGGGGCACGTGACCGCAGGTTCTGTTCGAAGACAAATCATTGTTGAATTACTTTCAAGTTTTTGAGGTATTGCTGTGATCAAGGTTGACTGGACCATTTTTTTGCAAGCCGCCAATTTTTTCATTTTGATGGGAGTTCTGCATCTGATTTTGTTCCGGCCGCTAAGAAAAATTATGCAGGGCCGCCGCGATGAAATTGATGGCAATCTGCAGCAGGCCGGGGTACTTGAGGGTCGACTAAGTGCGGACTTGGCGGCCTATCAGGAAAAACTGCAAGGTGCCAAGGTAGACATTGCCAACGAACGGAAGCAATTTCGTCAAGATGTTACGACAGAAGCTGCACGGATGCTGGGCGTGGCCAATGAAGAAGCCGCCGCTGAGCTCCAAGTGATTAAGGACCGAGTGGTCGGTGAAAAGGAGCAGGCTTTGGTAGCATTGAAAACCCAGGCTGCACCGCTGGCTGCCAGAATTGTTCAGAAGGTTGTGGGGAGGGCGCTTTGAAAGGCAGATTTATATGCAAGGATGGCGGCATCGTCACAACTGCCGCAACAGTCGGCTTTATGTTAGCCTTGGCCGGGGTGGCTTATGCCTCCAGTGATGGGCATGGCGCTGACAGCGGAGTCCTGCTAAAGGATTTTCTTTATCGCTGCCTGAACTTTGCTGTTGTGTTCGGTGCTCTTGTCTACGTTTTGACCAAGCCTCTTCGTAAGGGTTTGGGAGAGAGGCGAGCTCAATTGATAGAAACTCTTGAAAAGGCCAACAATGCTCGCGAGTTGGCGGAAGCCAAAGTGGCCGAGTATGAACACAAACTGGCCGATAGTGACCGCGAAATAGCTGAGTTGTTGGCCCAAGCTAAAGAGGTAAATAGCCAGGAAAGGGACAATGCCCTGGCCGAAGCCCAGACTGTAGCTGATACAGTGCGCAAGGAAGCCAGGCAGTGTGCTGATCGAGAAATCGAACGAGCCCGGCGAGAATTGCGAGCGGAAACAGCACAGCTGGCCATAAGCATGGCTGAAGATCTGTTGCGCCAGCAAATCACAAACGAGGATCATGCTCGGCTGGTGAATGAAAATCTGCAGCAGATGGAGAGTCAATCGTGAGCGTCAGTGTAATATCCAAACGATATGCCAGGGCCTTGGTGCAGTTGGGTCAGGAGCGGAACCAGCTGGACCGGTTTCGGGTAGAGCTCGACCGCCTGGTACAGGCCTTTGCTGTAGAGAAGCGTCTGGCGTTGTTACTGCAAAGTCCGTCCTTGGCAACGACAAAAAAACAGGGGGTACTCGCTGGCCTGGTGGCCCTGCTCGAACTGTCCGGCGGAATCAGCAATTTTCTCGGTTTGTTACAGAGCAAGGATCGACTGCGTTATCTGCAACAGATCCACGAGGAATTTGGTCGCCAGGCGGATGAAGCTTCAGGTTTGCAGCGGGTCCAGGTCAATACTGCAGTCGCTCTGCAGGATAGCGAGCGTAACGCGCTGATCGCTTCACTAGCGGCACGAAGTGGGCGAGAGATAGTACTGGAAGAGCATTGCGATCCGACTCTGATCGGGGGATTGCAGGTAGAGGTGGCCGGGCAAATGCTCGATGGAACGGTACGTACGCAATTGCAGAGGATTGCAAAGACCATAACAGAGGGTGAATAATTCTCATGGAAATTAGAGCAGAAGAGATCTGTAATCTCATAAAAGATCAGATCGAGAATTTTGATCGCGAAGTAGAAGTCAGCGAGATGGGCACCATCATCTCTGTCGGTGACGGTATCGCCCGTATCTATGGCCTCGATAATGCCATGGCCGGTGAGCTGCTGGAATTTCCTGGCGAGTTGATGGGCATGGTCCTCAACCTGGAGGAAGACAACGTCGGGGCGGCAATCTTCGGCGAAGCTCATCACATCAAGGAAGGGGATACGGTCAAGCGCACCGGTCGCATCGTTGAGGTCCCCGTCGGCGAGGAACTCATCGGGCGGGTGGTCAACGGTATTGGCCAGCCTATCGATGGCTGCGGTCCCATTGCAACTGACAAGACTAGTCAGGTGGAAGTTAAGGCACCGGGTATCGTGACCCGCAAGTCGGTCAATGAGCCGCTACAGACGGGCCTCAAGGCAGTCGATGCCCTGGTCCCTATTGGTCGCGGCCAGCGCGAGTTGATCATTGGTGACCGCCAGACCGGCAAGACCGCCCTGGCCCTCGATACCATCATCAACCAGAAGGGCCAGAACATCGTCTGTATCTACGTCGCCATCGGCCAGAAGTGCTCGACCGTGGCCCAGGTGGTAGATAAGCTGCGCCAGCACGGCGCCATGGACTACACCATGGTTGTCTCAGCCAGCGCCGCCGATCCGGCCCCACTGCAGTTCATCGCCCCCTATACCGGGGCCACCATGGGCGAATATTTCCGCGATAACGGCAAGCACGCCCTGATTGTCTACGATGATCTCTCCAAGCACGCTGTGGCTTACCGCCAGCTCTCACTGTTGCTCCGCCGGCCGCCGGGTCGCGAGGCTTTTCCGGGCGACGTCTTTTATGTACACAGCCGGTTGCTAGAGCGGGCCGCTAAGCTTACAGATGAACTCGGCGGGGGCAGTCTGACCGCCCTACCGATCATCGAAACTCAGGCCGGTGATGTTTCCGCTTACATCCCGACCAATGTTATTTCAATTACCGATGGGCAGATCTTCCTTGAAACGGATCTGTTTTACTCCGGGGTTCGACCGGCCATCAACGTCGGTCTGTCCGTATCTCGCGTCGGCGGCAGCGCCCAGGTCAAAGCGATGAAGCAGGTAGCTGGCACTTTGCGCTTGGCTCTTGCTCAGTACCGGGAAATGGCGGCCTTTGCTCAGTTCGGCTCGGACCTCGACGTGGAAACCCAAAAGCAGCTACATCGTGGTGCCCGTCTGGTAGAAATTCTCAAGCAGCCCCAGTATAAGCCTCTATCCGTAGAAAAACAGGCATTGATCATCTTCGCCGCTAACCACGGTTACCTGGATGATTATCCGCTGGGTACCTTGCGTCGCTACGAGGAAGACCTTTATGCCTTTGTTGAAAATCGCCACCCGGCGATACTTGACCAGGTGCGGGAGAAGAAGGCCATAGATAGTGATCTGCAGGCGTTGATCAATAGCGCTCTGGATGAATTAAAGAATGAGTTTGTAGCCTGAGCAAGGCAGAAGGCAATAGGCGATGGCGAACCTGAAGGTCATTAAAAAACGCATTAGCTCGGTTAAGAGTACCCAGCAGATCACCCGGGCCATGAAGATGGTAGCGGCGGCGCGCTTCCGTAAGGCTAACGCGGCTGTGGTGGCCGCTCGCCCTTATTCGAATAAGTTGCATGAGGTGCTTTCCAGTCTGGCTCTGCGAGAAGAGCGTAAGGTACATCCCCTGCTCGCGAGGCGCGGCAAGAAAAAGGCCCTGCTGTTGGTGATGAGTTCTGACCGAGGTCTGTGCGGCGGGTTCAATATCAATGTCGCCAAGGCTTCCGAAGGCTTTATTAACGATCCAACCAGCGGTTTTGAAGACTACGATCTGATTGTCATCGGCCGCAAGGGCAAGGAACACTTTGCTCGTCGGCCGGTATACAACGTTACCAATACCCACGAAGGGGTGACCAGTCAGGCTTCTTATGGAGTCGCTTCCCTGCTTGGACAGGAAGTTGTGGCCGGCTACAGTGACGGAAGCTACGACGGTGTATTTGTGATCTACAATGCCTTTCGCAGCGCTATCTGCCAGGAGCTGACGGTCGATCAGCTGTTGCCCATCGTCCCGCGGGAAGTCTCTGAAGAGACGGTGGTTACCGATTATATCTATGAGCCGGATCGTAGCGAGGTGCTGAATTCGATTCTGCCAAAATATGTCGAGGTGCAGATCTACCGGGCTTTTGTCGAATCATTAGCCTCCGAGCATGGTGCTCGTATGAGCGCTATGGAAAATGCCACTCAGAACGCTACGGATATGATCAACAGTTTGACCTTGCAGTATAATCGGGCGCGGCAAGCGGTGATCACCAGGGAATTGACAGAAATTATCTCAGGCGCGGAATCGATATAATAAGCTTACCCGCAACCGCGCTCGCTGTGGGAATTAGGAGGAAGAGTTCATCATGAATATAGGCAAAGTCTCCCAGGTAATCGGCCCGGTGGTTGATGTCGAATTTCCCGACGGTCAGCTGCCCGAAATTTATCACGCCCTCAAGATCAGCAATCCTTCCCTTGGCGACGAGGAATGGAATTTGGTGGTGGAAGTTGCTCAGCACCTCGGTGAGAATATCGTACGCACCATTGCCATGGACGGTACCGACGGCTTGGTGCGCGGCCAGAAAGTGCTCGATACCGGCCGTCAGATCACCATGCCCGTGGGCCGCGGAACTCTGGGAAGAATTCTCAATGTCATCGGCGACCCGGTGGACGAGATGGGACCGGTGAAATGCGACGATCGCTGGGAAATTCACCGCCCGGCCCCCGAGTTTGTCGAACAATCGACTAAAGTCGAGGCTTTCGAAACCGGTATCAAGGTTGTGGATCTCCTGGCTCCCTATGCCCGTGGAGGCAAGATCGGTCTGTTTGGTGGCGCCGGGGTTGGAAAGACCGTTCTGATCATGGAGTTGATTCATAATATCGGCAAGCAGCACGGCGGTTATTCGGTCTTTGCCGGGGTTGGCGAGCGGACCCGCGAGGGCAACGACCTGTGGCACGAAATGAAGGAATCGGCCGTACTTGATAAGACCGCTCTGGTTTATGGGCAGATGAATGAGCCGCCCGGAGCTCGTGCTCGGGTCGCCCTGTCTGCTTTGACTGTAGCTGAATATTTCCGTGACGAGCAGAATCAGGACGTACTGCTCTTTGTCGATAACATCTTCCGCTTTACTCAGGCGGGCTCTGAGGTATCGGCCCTGCTCGGGCGTATTCCCTCGGCGGTTGGCTATCAGCCGACCTTGTCCACTGAGATGGGTGAATTGCAGGAGCGCATCACGACTACCAAGAACGGCTCCATCACCTCGGTTCAGGCCATCTATGTGCCGGCGGATGATTTGACCGACCCGGCTCCGGCGACCACCTTTGCCCACCTTGACGCGACCACGGTTCTCTCCAGGCAGATCGCTGAACTCGGTATTTACCCAGCTGTCGATCCTCTTGACTCCACCAGTCGTATCCTTGATCCGCAGGTGGTCGGCGAAGAGCACTATCAGGTGGCTCGCGACGTGCAATTTGTGTTGCAGCGCTACAAAGATCTACAGGACATAATCGCTATTCTTGGTATGGACGAATTGTCCGAAGAGGACAAGCAGGCGGTAGGTCGAGCCCGAAGAATTCAGAAGTTCCTGTCCCAGCCATTTCATGTTGCCGAGATCTTTACCGGAACCCCAGGTAAGTATGTCGAGCTTGCGGAGACCATCCGCGGCTTCAAGGAAATTGTCGAAGGCAAGCACGACAGCCTTCCCGAGCAGGCCTTTTATATGGTCGGGACCATCGAGGAAGTGCTGGAAAATGCCGCACGGATGGCCGGCTGACCGGTTGGGTCTTAGCCCAGGAGAAGTAGCGAATGGCGCAGAAATTAACTTTAGAATTGGTCACCCCGGCCAAGCAGGTGCTTTCGGAATCGGTCGATGAAATCACCGCGCCCGGGAGCATGGGGCAGTTCGGCATATTGCCGGGCCATACCCCGCTGTTGACCACCCTGGAGGTCGGAGAGCTTAGCTACCGCAAGGGCGACGAGACCTTCTATGTGGCGGTCAATTGGGGCTATGTGGAGATTGAAGAAGACCGGGTGATTATTCTGGTGGAAACGGCCGAGAGCGAAGACGAAATTGATCTCGAGCGGGCCAAGGCTGCTCTGGGCCGCGCCGAGAAAGCTCTAACTGAGATATCCGCCGAAGAAAAGCAACATCTGAATATGCAGAAGGCTTTAGCAAGGGCCATGGCGCGGATTCAGGTGGCGAGCCGCAAGGGGCGCTAAAGGAACCACATATTCAGTAGCAGTGAAAACGGCGGCCCTTTGAGGTCGCCTTTTTTATTGCTGAATCCTTGAGCCGAGTATAGGGCCTCTGCTACCATATCAAGTTATGAATCGAAGCATTATCCATCTCGATCTCGATGCCTTCTATGCATCCGTCGAACAGTATGATGATCCGCAATTACGCGGTTTACCCGTACTGGTTGGGGGGAACTCTGGGCGGGGAGTGGTCTGTGCTTGTTCCTATGAGGCACGGCGCTACGGTATTCATTCCGCCATGCCCATGGTCAAGGCCCTTAGGCTCTGCCCGACGGCTGTGGTGCGCCCAGTACGTATGGAGCGTTATCGGCAGTTTTCCGATAACGTGTTCGCGATCTTCGCCCGCTTTACCGATCGTATCGAGACCCTCTCCCTCGATGAAGCCTTTCTCGATGTCACCGGTTGTGAACGTCTCTTTGGATCGCCGGTACAGATCGCTGCCCAGATCAGGACCGCCGTTCGCCAGGAGACAGGGTTGACCATCAGTGCCGGGGTGGCGAGGAACAAGTTTCTGGCCAAGCTGGCCTCTGATCATAAAAAGCCCGATGGGCTTTATGTGGTTCCAGATCCGCCGGACAGTTTTTTGTTGCCCTTACCTCTTAAGCGGCTCTGGGGGGTTGGCCCGGTGACCTGTCAGCGCCTGGAAAAGCTTGGCCTTCATACTGTTGCTGATTTACGTCAACTTAGCGCAGCCCGTCTGGAACAGCTTTTTGGTAGTGCTGGACGGCAGCTCTATCGTCTGTCTAGGGGGGAGGATTCACGTCCGGTGGTGGTTGCCAGTGCAGCTCATTCCATCGGTCATGAGGATACCTTTGAGCATGACTTGCAGAACCCCATGGAGGTACACCGCTCGTTGTTAGATCTGGCGGAGCGTGTGGCGTCTCGGTTGCGAGGGAAGGGGCTAGTCGGCAGCGTGGTTCAACTCAAGGTTCGCTACGCTGATTTCTCCACCGTGACCCGTCGTCGAACCGTTGACCCGGGCCTCGATTCAGCTCTGACCATCCTTCAGGTTGCAGAGGAACTGCTCCTTCGTACCGAAGCAGGGCAGCGGCCTGTAAGGCTTCTCGGTATCAGCCTCAGCCAATTGAGGGAGGGGCATGAAGTTCAGGGAGAACTGTTTGGAGGTGAGCAGAGAGACAGGTTGTCAGCCCTTGACGGTGCGGTGGATCAGTTGCGGCAGCGTTACGGGGTCAAGGGGGTGCAGAGAGCTAGTCTGATGACGGGGGACAGAGACGAGTCAGCAGCTAAAACGGGGGGCGATGGCCGGGATGGCTCTTAATAGCGACTTCTGGTTATGAATTTCCAGAGTGGCCGTGGGGCGAAGTTTCCGCTGGTCAAGGAGTCGATACAACCCTGCAAAGTCGGCGCTGCCCTCGCCGGCAGCCAGATGGGCATCTCGATCGCCGTGGTTATCGTGCAAATGCAGATGATGCAGGCGCGGACCGAGAGCGTTGAACCATTCTTCCAAGCTGACTTTACTAAAGAGGTGCCAGTGGCCGATGTCAAAGCAATGGCCCAGCCAGGGCGAATCGATTTCGTCCAACAAGGTCTGCAGAGTATCGGGAGATTCCTCAAAGATATTTTCTAGGGCTAGGCGGCACTGTTGCGCTGCGGCCTGGGCTATGAGCTCAGGCCAGAAGCGCAGACTGGCCTCGATCCATAGTTCGTCACGGCCGCCATAGTGCCAGCGGAAAAACCCGGGATGAAAAACGATTTGGCGGGCGTTGAGTTGTCCGGCCAGATGCAGGGTCCGGTCGAAGCGGCGGCGGGTGATATCGCGAACCAGCGGGTCGATGGAACCGGGATTGAGGTCCATGAAGGGGGCATGTACGGTGACCGCCAGACCGGCATCGGCCAGCTTCTGGCTCCACTCAGCAACTTCCGCAGGCGATCGGTCAAGGTCGAACCACTTAAAGGCGATCTCCGGCTGCAGCCGCTGTTCGATAAGCAACGGCAGCAGCTCTTCGAGCTGACCGCAGGGGACGTGGACATGCAAACGGTCGCTCATGATATCAGCCTCCTGCGGCGACCTTCTCAAGTTTTTGAATGGCCGGAGGTTCGCCGATGGTGATCAACACGTCTTCGACTTCGATGCAGGTGGTCGATTCCGGATTAAATAGCATCTGACCGCTGGTTTTTTTGATCGCAATAATCATGATGCCCCAGTCGCGGCGCATGCCGGAGGAGACTAGAGTCTTGTCGATCAGCGTCGAGCCGGGAGCCACACGAATCTCTTCCAGCTGCAATTCGAGGTTCTGGTTGCCAACGGCGATATCGATGAAATCCACCACCGACGGGCGTAGAACCGCCCAGGCCATGCGGTGGGCGCCGATTTTATAGGGCGAAATGACCTTGGTAGCCCCTGCGCGAATCAACTTCTTTTCCGTTCCTTCTTCACCACAACGGGCCAGAATAAAGAGGTCAGGGTTGAGGCCGCGGGCGGTTAGGGTGATATAGACGTTGGCCGTTTCCGAATCGACCGCGGTGATTAACCCCTTGGCTCGCTGGATGCCGGCTGCGATCAGAGCTTCATCATCGGTGGCATCCCCTTGCACAAACAGGATGCCCTCGGCGGCAAGTCGCTCGCAGAGTTCCGGATCCCGTTCGACGACCACGAAGGGTACCGGCCGAGAACGGAATTCGCTGCTGATCAGGGTGCCGATGCGGCCATAACCGCAGATAATATAATGACCCTGGAGTTTGTCGATCTGTTTAACCACTTTTTTCCTCCCCAGAATAGCCCGCAGCTGCCCTTCCACCATAAACTGAAGAAGGCTGCCGATGGCATAGGCAATGATGCCGGCACCGAAGATAATGAGCAGAAGGGTAAAGGCGCGTCCGTGATCGGACAGGGGATGCACCTCCCTGAAACCGACCGTGGCCAAGGTGATGACCGTCATATAGAGGGCGTCAAAAAGACCCCAGCCTTCGATCAAGGCATAACCGACAGTGCCTAAGCCGATGGTGGCGAACAGAATAAACAGGGATAAGCGCAGGCGGCGAACCGGGTTCATGATTTCTCCGGAAATCAAGGATACTGGGATGATAGCGTTCTGACTGGCAAAAGGCAAGAGCTGACGACTTGCGACTGACGGCGGAAGAAAGGGCTTGACATGCTTGAGCTGCTCCCTACAATTCTAAAACCTAGCTTGTGTCCATCCGGAAACTATGGATGGACACAGTGCAGTTTTCATATGGGAAACGAACAATTTTTCCCAAGGTCAAGGAAATCGAGCGCTTGCACGGAGGCGTAGCTGTTTACGCCGCACACGCAAGGGCGCGGATTGACGCCGAGATTGGGGAAAAGAGCCGTTTCCGGATGAAAACTAGCTTACATAGGTTCCCTTTGCCTCACGCCCCTGTCAGCTGTTAAGATGGATTTTTCGTCGGGAGGCGTCGCTTCACACCTCTTCTCCAACCCCAGGAGCAGTTTTCTCAGTATATGACTACACAGACTAAGGATTATTTTCAACAACCGGTAACCAGCTTTCAGCAACTGCGGGGTTTTTTGGCCGCCGGTGCCCGTCCTCGCGAGCAGTGGGGAGTCGGAGCCGAGATGGAAAAGCTGGTCGTCGATACTGAAACCGGTGAGGCGGCTTCTTACCAGCGTATCGAAGCGTTGCTGGAAAGTCTGCTCGCTTCTCGAGACTGGCAACCGGTTCGAGAAAAGGGGCGCCTGATCGGTCTGTTGGGCCAGGACTCGTCGGTGACCTTAGAACCAGGGGGACAACTGGAACTATCCGGAGCTCTGTGCCCCGATCTCTACTGCTGTCGCAAGGATTTTTGCAGCTACGTCAGCGAAATTCTGCAAGCTGCCCAGCCCCTGGGCCTGACCTTTCTCGGCTTGGGTGTACAGCCCTTCACATCCCTGCAGGGCATCGACTGGCTACCCAAGCCCCGTTACGCCATTATGAGCGCTTATATGCAACAGACCGGCGACATGGGCCAGAATATGATGAAGCAGAGCGCCGGTCTGCAGGTTAATCTGGATTTCGCCGATGAAGCCGACTGCATCGACAAACTGAAGGCGTCACAACTGCTGGCACCCCTGTTTTATGCACTGTTCGCCAATTCACCTTTGCTTGATGGGCAGCCGAGTGGCTTTCTTTCCACCCGTGGCGAGATCTGGGCGCGGACCGATTCGGATCGATCCGGCTTGATTCCGGGGTTGTTTAATGAAGGTGCCGATCTGGGTTGTTACGTCGAATATGCCCTTGATGTACCCATGTATTTTATTGTTCGTCAGGATCAGCTGTTCGATATGACCAGAGAACGTTTCTCCTTTCGGAGGTATCTGGCCGAAGGTTTTTCCGGGTTTCAAGCGACTCTTGGTGACTGGGATCAGCATCTTTCGACTCTTTTCCCCGAGGTTCGCCTGCGGCCACAGATTGAACTACGCAGTGCCGATAGTCTGCCGCCAGAACTGACCCTATCGGTAGCGGCCCTGTCCAAAGGTCTGTTGTATGATGACGCTGCGAGAACCGAAATTCATAGGCTGTTCCGAGCTTACGATTCAGAGACCTTTGAGCAGGCCTACCGGCAGTCGTGGCGTTTCGGATTGAGGACCAAGTTGGGAGGCCATACCCTGCGGGACCTGGCTCTCCAGATTCTGACCCTGGCACGGGAAGGGCTGACTCGTCAGCAACGGGAGCGAGGCAGTCGATTCGATGAGACCCTGTTTCTCGATGGTTTGGATGAAATAGCTGAAAGCGGAGTCACTTTGGCAGAACGGTTGCTGGGACGCTGGCACGGTTCCCGTCAACAACGGCTGGAAGCTCTCAAGGAACATTGCGGATTTGAACACTGCGGCCCCTGATTCTGTCGAGTTGTGAGTAATCTTCCAGCAAAAGGAGTAGATGCGTATGATCAGCGAACCGATCGACCTGTCCTTGGCGAAAGAATCTGTTGACACTATTAGGCTGCTGGCCGCCGACGCCGTGGAACAGGCCCAATCCGGGCATCCCGGCACGCCCATGGAAGCGGCGCCCATTGCCTATCTGCTCTACACCCGGCATTTGCGCCATGCACCGAAACAGCCCGATTGGCCAGGCCGTGACCGCTTTATTTTGTCCTGTGGGCATGCCTCCGCGTTACTGTATAGCATGTTGCATCTCACGGGGTATGATCTGTCCCTCGATGAGATCAAAGATTTTCGTCAATTCGGCAGCCGCACCCCGGGGCACCCGGAGTTTGGCCATACTCCAGGGGTGGAGACAACCACCGGGCCCCTTGGACAGGGCTTTGCGGTCGGGGTCGGCATGGCGATGGGGGCTCGTTTTTTGAAAGAACAGGTCGACCAAGAGCTCTTCGACTACCGTATCTATTCCCTTTGTTCCGATGGCGATCTGATGGAAGGGGTGGCGGCAGAAGCCGCATCTTTGGCCGGCCATTTACGCCTCGGTAACCTGATCTATCTCTACCTCGACAATCATATCACCATCGAGGGCGATACCAGTTTAGCCTTTTCCGAAGAGACCGCTACCCGCTTTTTGGCTTATGGCTGGCAGGTATTGCGGGTTGAAGGGGAAAATCTACTGGAGATCGACGCCGCTATCGCCTGCGCCAAAGAAGATTCGCGGCCTAGTTTAATCATCGCCCGCACCCACATCGGCCAGGGGGCACCCAATAAACAGGACAGTTCGGCAGCCCATGGCGCCCCTCTTGGCAGCGAAGAGCTGCGGTTGACCAAGCAAGCTCTTGGGCGAAATCCGGAACAGAGCTTCCAGGTGTCCAAGGCGGTGGCTGAGCATATGCTCGCGGCTGTGGAGCAAGGCGAGATTCTGGCCAGAGATTGGAAGCAGCAGCTGGACGCCCGTCAGGATGAGCCGCCGCTGGCCAACTGGCGACACATGACGGAACAGGGCCTTCCAGGCGATTGGCAGCAATGGCTGCCGGTCTTTGCTGCAGATGCTGGATCGATGGCGACTCGTAAGGCCAGTGGTCTGGTGCTTAACGCCCTGGCTCCTCACCTGCCGCTGCTGATGGGGGGCTCGGCCGACTTGGCGCCGTCCAACAATACGACTCTGACGGATGAGGCAGCTTTCCGGCCGGGAGCCAGTGGCCGCAATATCCATTTCGGGGTACGTGAGCATGCCATGGGGGCGATTCTAAATGGTCTATCTCATACTCCCGGACTGATCCCCTTTGGCGGCACCTTTTTAATCTTCTCCGACTATATGCGGCCCCCCATTCGCTTGGCCGCTATGATGGGCTTGGCTCCCATCTATGTTTTTACTCACGATTCTATCGGTCTCGGCGAAGACGGCCCGACCCATCAACCAGTCGAACAGCTGGCAGCATTGCGGGCGATTCCCCAATTGCTGGTCATTCGTCCCGCCGATGCCAACGAGACGGTTGTGGCTTGGCAGGTTGCCCTTGCTGAGCGCCAGAGGCCGACGGCATTGGCCCTGTCCCGACAGAATTTACCGATTGTCGATCGCAACAGATATGGAGCTGCAGAGGGCGTGGCTCGCGGCGGCTATGTGTTGGCGCCCGAAGAGGGAACTTTGCAGGTTGTGCTCATTGCCAGTGGTTCCGAGGTAACACTGATTCTGAAAGCTCGAGAGACGCTTCAGCAGCAGGGTATTGCTACCCGGGTAGTGTCTCTGCCGTGCTGGGAACTCTTTGACGAACAGCCGCAGGCCTATCGCCATGGAGTGCTGCCGCCAAGCTGTTCCGTGCGTCTGGCCGTCGAAGCGGCATCTGCCTTCGGTTGGGAGCGTTATGTTGGTGAGGGTGGGGGGATTCTGGCCATCGATGGTTTCGGTGCCAGTGCGCCTGCCGAGCAATTGATGGAGCATTTCGGTTTCACTGTTGATCAGGTCGTGATTCGGGTCCGGCAATTACTGGAAAAGGTCTGAATTTTTTTAGAGCAGCTGGTAAACCTTTTTTCTGCAGGTTCGTCAAAGAATGCGAGAACTGATTTCACAAGACAGGAAAAAGCCTATGACTCCCCAAGCCGCAACCGTTGTGGTTGAGCATGCTTTGGCTCAGGACTATGTAGAGGCGTCAGAAATTAGCAACCGCTCTGACAAGATTCTACTCGACCAGTTGCGTGCCGGTCATCCCGGTGCTTTTGAACAGCTGGTGGCGAAACAGGCGTCCCGCCTGATCAATCTTGCCTATCGATTGGTGGGAAACCGAGCCGAAGCTGAAGAAATCGCTCAGGAAGGTTTTCTGCGATTACATCGTTCGCTGGACAGCTTTCGTGGCGATTGCAGTTTGTCGAGTTATCTCTATCGTATCGTCTCTCGTCTGGCTATCGATCATTTGCGCCGCGAAAAATTACGCCGAAAGTTATTCTTCTTTCGTCGCCAGGAAGACGATGTGGACCCGGTGGACATGGCGGCCGATACAGGCGCATCGCCGCGAGATAATCTTCAGTCAAAAGAGACCGGAAAGCGCCTGTTGGCCGCGCTTGACCTCTTGTCGGCTCGGCAAAGGGCGGTTTTTGTTCTGCGCCATCAAGAGGGATTGCCCCTCAAAGAAATTGCTGCAACTCTTGGCCTGGAAGAAGGAACGGTCAAGACCCATCTGCATCGGGCGGTACGCGCCTTGCGAACCGAACTGAAGGATCTGCAGGAGGATCGGTCATGAAAGACCTGGGAACGAGACACAGTTGTAAAGAAGACCTGCTGCTTTACTATTACGGCGAATTGGCCGATCTACCGCGACGTGAGTTGCAAAAGCACCTCGCTAGCTGCGAACGCTGCGATAATGAGTGGCAGCAGCTTCGGTGGTCTTTGAAGGAAATGGCTCTGCCGACTATCGAGTTGGATCCTGTTGAAACCAAGAGGTTTGCCGCCAGGGTCGCAGAACGGGCACAGCGTCCTAGGCGCAGCAAACTTTGGTTGTGGGGCGGAGCATTGACTGCCTGTTCGATTCTAGCCCTGAGTTTGATGGCCCGCCCGCCGGAGCTTGCTCCTGGGCAGGGGACCAACCTTGTGGCCGATGCCGCTATGGTTCAGGACCTTGATCTGTTGCAAAACATGGAATTACTCGAAGAACTCGATCTGTTGCAGGGCCTGGAAGGCCAGGGCTGACAGAGGTGGAAAGGGAACGACCATGAAACACTTATGGCTACTTAGCCTGTTGCTGATGGCCGGTCTGGCCTGGGGGCAGGAAACGGTCTGGGCCAAGCGCGACCATGACCAAAAGTCCGCTGGCCAGAGAGTGGAGGCCGGTGCCGGCGTTACCGGGGGAAATCGGTGGCAAAAGTTGAGTCCTGAGCAACGCAAGGAGCTCCAACAGCGGTATCGCCAGTTTCAGGAAATGCCGGCTGCCGAACAGCAAAAGCTACGGCAGCGTTATGATCGTTTTCGTGAGCTGTCGCCGGAGAAAAAGCAGCGCATGCAGGAGCGACATCGCAAGTTTCAGCAATTGACTCCAGAGCAACGGGAAAAGTTACAGCAAGAGTGGAAACGCATCAAGCAACTGCCGCCGAAAGACCGGAGTCAACAGCGCCAGAAGCTGCATCAGCAGTACTTCAATGGCAGTAGCGACCGCTGATAGCTTTCAGTAATTATTTCTTTAGGGCGCGAAACAAGCCGCTCCCGGTTGTCGGGGGACTTGTTCTCTAAGTTCTTCCTTCACGAGGTCACAAAATTATATCTGTAGGCTATAATTCAATAAGCCTATGAAACAATCTCTAGGCATTTGCGGTCCTTACCGAGGAGATAATGGATGAAAAAGAGCTATTGGGGGATGACAACGACACTGGTGGTCTGTGTTCTGCTTTGTATCGGCGGGTGCAAAGAGGATCAGAAGACAGAGCCGTTGAGCGCCATCCCGGACCCTGTTGCTATTGAGAGGCAAAATACCACCCCGAAGCCGGGTGACAATGATGGCCAGGCTCTGTTTCAGAAGCATTGTGCGGTATGTCATCCCGGCGGCGGTAATATAATCAATCCGAGTAAAACTCTCGAGGGAGCTACCCTGGTCGCTAACGGCATCACAACTGTTGGCGATATTGTGGGCAACGTGCGTCAGCCAGGGCCTGGAATGACCCGTTTTAGTAAAGATCAACTGTCTGACCGAGAGGCCGGACGAATCGCGGAATATATTCTGCAGAGTTACTGAAGCGACAGTCGCAAGTTTTCGAAACGGAACTCTTCGTGTGTTGTACCAAAGAGCAAGGGCCATGTCGTTATCCACTCTACCAAGTGGATAACGACATGGCCCTTTTTATAAATAAATGCCACCTGATATCGCCCAAAGGATGGCGCTTGTCAGGTTGACTGAAGAAAAAAGACGCCTCCCCTTTCTTTGTGTGTGGGGTGAAAGTGGAGGACAATTAAACGCTCTAGGAGGAACTCCACCCAGCAACTCTTGCCAGAAAGCTGGGCGGCATTGTAATCGCAGTTGCGAAAAAGGTTTAAAATATTTTATTCTTTACTGTATACACAGTCTGCCAAGACAAAAGCAATAACTATGTGTCACTAACGAACGAATTTACTCTCGGTGAGTTTACAGGCTATGGATAAAAAAACTTTTCAGGGGAGACCTACGTACGCTGATGCAGGTGGCAGGAATTGAGATTGTTGCAAAGAGCAAACAGGCCGGGCGGGTGACTGGTAGAAGCAAGAAGGGTTGCTAACCAGAAACGGCTATTTTCATATGAAAACAGGACTGTGGCCATCTATAGTGTGCAGATGGATACTAGAGAGTGTGTTGGGGGTTATGCTCTGCCGGCGCGACGGAATGTAGCTAGCAGGTCGTTCTGGCTGAGGATGCCAAGCAACAGCTGGGGCTGTTCTGGGTCGATAACGGGGAAGTAGCTGATATAACGATATTTCTCCAGCACTTCCAATGCGTCGCGAAGAGTCTGGTCGGGATGCATGGCAATGTGGCGTTCTCCGGCCAGGTCGCTGGCCACAACCAAGTTAGCCAGGGCCGGTTCGAAAAGTAGGTTGCGAATTTCGGTATAGTTGATCATGCCGACGAAATGGCTATCGACATCGACTACTGGAAAGCGATCGTAGCGGCTGTGGGCAATTAGATGTAGCAGTTCGTTGAAGGGCGTCGAGTTGACGATGGTTTCTACATTGCGGCGCATGATGTGTTTGACCAGAATGTCTCCGGGGTCGCGTAATTGATGCCCCGCTGGAATGCCCAGGGATGAACGAAAATGGTCAACCACATTGTGCAACCCTTCGATGGCACCCTGCGGTGCTCGTTTTTCCAGTAGGGAGAGAATTGGCACCTCGCCGGCCCGCACCAGGCCAAAGCGAATAGCTAACGGACCGATGAGCTCAAATAGAACGACCGAACCGAGAACTACCGATTGCAGCAGGTGGCCGCCTTCGGGCCATTTTTGGGCTAAGTTGGCCGCCAGGCCGATAGCGACCCCGGCCTGAGCTAGCAGGGTAAAGCCGGTGCAGATACCGCGATTAGCACTGAACCGGCCGAGTCGGGCGCCAAGGCGAGCGCCAAAAAATTTACCAAGGGACCGTGCGAGGACATAAGCGATACCGAGTAGACCGAGGTGTCGAAGGGTTTCCAGATGCAGGTTGGCGCCGGCAATGACGAAAAACGCCACATAGAGAGGATAGTCGATTTGACGCAGGGATTCGACAAGCCGATGCCAGCGAGGCGAACTGTTGGCCAGAACCACACCCAACATCAAGGCGGCAAGTAAGGGGCTGATACCGAGAATATGGCCTACAGCGGTGACAGACAAGACGGCGCCGAGGAGCAACAATTTTTGCTCGTTGGGCGTTTCTAGTCGCTGGGCCCAGACTGAAACGATAAAGCCAATCAGTGCGCCGATTAGCAACGGCCCGAGCATTTGCCACAGCATGGCACCCACGCCTTCGTCCGGCCGCAGCAGCCAGTGGCAGACCCCGATAAAGGCCAGGATCGAAACGACGTTGTTGATTCCAACCAAGGTCAGAGCGGTATGGGTTACCGGACCGTCAGCTTCATATTCACGAACCACCATCAGGGTGGCGGCCGGGGCGGTGGCGATGGCAATCACTCCCAGCAACAGGGCAAAGGCCAAAGAGGTCTGCCACAGGGAGAAACCGGGTAAGGTGGTGTGCATCACGAATTGGTTAAGAACGGAGATGAATAAGGCGACCAGGGTGAAGGTCAGGCCAATCTCGCCACAGGCAAACCAAAGAATGCGTTGTTTCCAGCGCTTGAGGTGTTCAGTGCGGCACTGGCCGCCGATATTGAGTAGAATCAGACCGAGGGCCACATCCGAAATGAGTCGTAGATGATTTAAGGCGACCGGAGTAATAAGCTGCGGCAATCCGCACAGGTGGGTAAAAGAGGGTCCGACGAGCAATCCGGCGAGCAGATAGCCGGTGACCCGCGGCACGTGAAACAATCCGGCCACCCGTCCGCCGATCAAGGCGCCGCAATAGATGACCGCCAAGGCGCTGATGATGGCTGGCAGAGGCATAGCGATAAATTTTGGTTAAAGCGGCCGCCGAAAGCTAGGGCTGGGCCGGAATCAGTACGATATCGATGCGGCGGTTGATGGCGCGGCCTGCGGAAGTCTGGTCCGAAGCCAGGGGGCGTTCAGAGCCAAAGCCCGCCGCCTTAATCTTTTCTTTGGGCAACGTATCGTTGGCGACGAGGTAAGCTCGCACCGCATCGGCCCGCCTTTGTGACAGCACCAGGTTGGCGGCTGCCAAGCCGGTGCTATCCGTATGGCCTTCGATGACCGCCTGGGGTTCACCGAAGAGGGCGATAGCCCGTTGAACCTTAGTCAATAGAGGATAGTTATCCGCTTCAATAACTGCTTGCCCAACAGAAAAGCTCATGGTCTTTAAACGGATAATGAGTCGGTTGCCCTGTTTGTAAACATCAGCCTCGCCGGGGCCAAAGACTCCCTGGACCTGGCTGAAGAGTTTCTGAAAGCGGCGTTCTTCTGCCAGTTGCTGGCGCGCCGTTCGCTCTTCGCGGGTGGACCCTTCGAGAGAGGCGATTTGCACCCGCAGCAGATCAATGGTCGCTTCTAGTGCGGCGATTTCATCATGCTGGTCTTGGCGCTGCTGCTGGCTACTGGCGATGGCCGTCAAAATGCCTTCCAGTTGGCCTTCAAATACCAGGTCCCGCTGGTCAGGAAGTCCTAGCTGTTCGGCCGTCTGATGCAGTAATCCTTCGACGTAGAGGGTGGCCTGCTCTGCTGGCAGGATTTCCTGCCGTTGGCTCTGCAGCATGATGCGGTCTAGGCGGCGAGTATAAAAAAGGGCTTCGGCGGCTTTCTGGCGAATCTCCTCCCGCTGATAGCGGCGGTCAGTGACAAAGGTATCCGCTTCATTTAACTTTTGCTGCGCTTCGGCCAAGGATTGGGGCGCCTGTCGGGCCGCTCGGTTAGCGATCGCTTGGTCCAGCAACCTGTGGGCTTCGCCGAGATTACGTTCCTTGATGGCGCGTAGCTCCAGGTGATCGAAGGCGTCGAACACCTTTGCCTTGTCCTTTTGGGCAGAGTCGAGATCATTGTCTTCAATGGCGCGGGTCAGTCGTAAAAAACGGTCCTCTGTCGCTGTAAATTCAGACCCGAGATCCGCGGCACCGGAGGCCAGGGCCAACTCTCGAACCTTGATCACATCGGCCAGAACAGTTCGGGCGATTTGGGCCGTCTGTGCACACCGTTGTAATTCAACTCGGCCGGCGGTAATCTTGAGTAGGATCTCTGAGAGATCGGTCTCCCGCTCCAGCATGTCTTGTGCTTCCTGATATAGGCGCTCCGCTTTGGCGAAGGAGCGGGGCGACAGAACATTCAGGTTTTCCTGACGGGCTGTGTCCAGGTCGCTGTTCAGGCTGACCAACTGTTCGACGGGATCCTTGTTTTCCACGACCGTGGAGAGAGTAGGAGGGTGACCGCCGCAGGCGCTAAGGAAGAGCACAAGTAGTAGGGTAATCCAAGGTATATTGAGACGATTGGACGGATGCATTTGGCAGGCCTCCTTGTCATGTTCGTTTGTTACACCGTTGCCCTAAGTCGCCAACGAAATTCCGAAGCTGAAAGTCCGAAGTGCGTATCGTACACTTCTGTTTTACTCCGTTCATCCGATGGGGCAGTATCTGCTCGGAGTATATTTGTGCCAGTGTAGACTGAATAAAGGCCTATTGCAATGAGAAGCCGCCAAAACAGGTGTCAGGTTTGAGGATGATGGGACGGTAAATTGCTTTATTTCATGGGGTGTTCGGGTAGTCGGATAGTTTGTCTGCTGTCCTTTTTGCAGGGAAAGGTGTATGATGACATTTTGCCTGCACACATTAGATCCTCTCTTTAAACATTCGATCGCGCTTCATGCCCTGCGGAGATAACCTTTCGGCATGAGGAGATTCGACGGTCCTGCTGGATTTTTGGTCCGTCTATTGTCAAGCCTGTTCGGTAGATTCCAGCGGTCTCCCCCGACTTTAACCGGACATCTCTTGGCCAGCCCCAAGGAAGGAAGTTCCGTTATGTCAAATGCCACGCTTTCTGTCGGTGACCCCATCGAGGGCCGCTGCACCAAATGCCGTAAAAATACTGCTCACGTCATTGTCAGCCTAGATGAAGAGAGCCCCGGCAAAGTGCAATGCACCGTCTGTAGCCGTGAGCACAAATATCGGCCACCCACGGCCGCGAGAAAGCCGGCTGTGCGTCGTACGGTCGACCCTAAGGAGGTTGAGCGCCAGGAGTGGCAGACGTTACGACCGACCATGAATCTCGCCAAGGCGATGGACTATTCTATGACTTCGGCCTATAAGGTCAATGCCCTGATAAGTCATTCTCAGTTCGGAATCGGTGTGGTGCAGCGGGTGGTGGGGCCACAAAAGATCGAAGTACTTTTCGAGGATGGCCGAAAAACTATGCGCTGCCAATAAGTCTCGCCCGTTGTGCGCAGTTAGAAGAAGGCGGTGGCCAGCAGAGGAATGGAAAGAAAACGAATGAAGATTTGTAAACTATGTGAAGAGCAAGTAGAAAAGTCGCGCACAGGAAAGCCCCACGAATCTTTAATCAAGGTTGACGGACTGCGCATTTTCCAGGGGCACAACAAGCGGGGCTACGAGGAGCAGGATTACCAGTGCCTGGCCTGTAAAGCCAAATTTACTCAAAGTACCAACAAGAACGACTTGGCCTGGACTCTGTGGCGGGGATAATGTCGGTGGTTTTTTAAGAAGCAGTTGATGCGGGCGCAGAGACTCTGCGCCCTCGCAGCGACTGGATTAAGGGGTTGATGGTTCGTCGTCTATCGGTTGCGAAGGGTCTGCAGCTTCAGCTTCAGCTGCGGCTGCGGCCGCATCTGCGTCTTCCTGTTTGCGTTTTTTCTTTTCTTCCTTTTTGGCTTTTTTGGCGAGTTCCTTTTGGCGTTTTTCATAGTCATAATTAGGTTTTCTAGCCATGGGTCGTTCCTTTCCGCTGAAGAGTTAGCCTGTCCAGGTAGGCTGGCATAAAGACTCTTTACAGTCCGCTGGAGAAAAAAGAGCCCCGCGAAAAATCGCGGGGCTCTTTATGTAGCTATAT
>JABXKU010000024.1 GCA_013619105.1 Desulfuromonadales bacterium | reverse complement strand
TGACTATACTGATATGTATTAATTTCTCTAATGGATTAGGCTCGATGTGCACGGCAAAAAGTTCATCAAACAAAATGCTTAGCAAAAGTCTTCTTTATTTATCACTTTTCAGTTTCCCTGCAACTGCACTGGCTGATGAAGAGGGCACCCCCTACCAAACCAAAGCGACTAATTCTGCATGGGAAACAAAAGAGATCGATCCTGGTTTTTACGATTCCCCCTATCGAATTTCATTATTTAGCCCTCAAAGTGATGAAGATAATGAACGTTTACGAGACCAAACTTATACTGTTTTTGGATCAGGTTTTGCTGTACTTGGCGTCCTGGCGTTGATGCCGGAATCCGTGACAAAGTGGGATGATAGAGATGACCGCGATGAAAAATTACTAGAAAAGTGGCTCGAAAACGTTAAAGCGGGACCCGTCTGGGATCGTGATTCTTGGCACCTCAATGTTATCGGTCACGGGTATTTTGGTGGTGTTTATTACCAATCGGCACGTAAATCAGGCTACCGACAATGGGATGCATTTTTATACTCTTTCTTAATGTCGACATTATATTGGGAATATGGCATCGAAGCCTTTGCTGAGGTCCCGTCAATTCAAGACATTGTGCTGACCCCCGTCATAGGTTGGGCTTATGGCGAATGGGCGTTTAATACAGAGCGCGAGATTTGGAATAATGGGGGGAAGTTTTTAGATTCACAAACGATGGGTGACGTGTCTTTATTCTTACTTGATCCCGTTGACACCATAGGGCGTAGTGTTAATACTTTTTTAGGCAGAGACTATTTAAAAGCCGGTACGGGATATTTTACTTTCTCACAGGATAAACTGGGCGACGGCGAGGCGGAAGAAACCGTCATTGGCTTTAATGTAAAGTATCTATATGGCACAGATGACAGCCCTGCTTTACCCGGTATTAGTAAAAATCGCCATAAAAACATGAACTATACAACCCGTACGGTTGATCCTGTTGATACTGGTATCATCGGATTTTCCCTTGGGAGGCTTTACGTTGCGCCTGATGAGAGCTGGGCGTTAAAAGATGGCTATGGTTACCAATGGTCACTGGGTTTGTACTTTACTAAGTCACTCTCAGCACGATTAAATTACAGTTATGCAGAGTTAGAAGATAAACAAAGCGATCAAAAGGTAGATTACGAAACCTATGCATTAGATACGCAATATTATTTTAATAGTGATGCGAATTTCCGTCCCTATCTTACTGCGGGTTTCGGTGAGTTGATGTTTAAAAAATCACGCGATCACAAAACATTTCAAATTAATGGTGGCGTCGGTTTGCATTACAAAATTCATAATAATTGGGCTGTGCAAGTTGATTGGCGTAACATCTATACGACAAAATTGCACACCAATGAACAGCAAATTAGCAGTAGTATTTTATACCGTTTTGGTAAAGGCGAATAGTCGCTATAATGACACCATGCGCCAGTGGGGTCAGGTATTTACTTTTAACTGTCAATGAATTTGAGCCAATTTTTAGTATACCAATTGGCTCTTCATTAACAGAGCTGCTTAATAGCTCAGGCGACAACTACCTTGACACCCACCGCCTAGAAAAGTTGCCTGCTGGCCAATAGACTGGTATTGATAAATATTTGCTATCATACAGTCCGATTAGATGTTTATTTTGACACTCAGTGTAGCTTAATCGCGTAATGCCAATTGCCTGGCAAGGCGTTTGATTAATTTATCCCTATTGGACAAACCTTAACGACAAGAATGGTGTCTTTATCTTGTAGCCATTTGACCGAGTTTTAAGGAAACAAGATACAGATGCGATGGAAAAAAGTGTATAATGTTGCATTCCATCTGCAATATTGGCAGTGACAGAGTACCCGTCTTGATGTATCGCAAAAAATACCATTCAACACTAAAATACTGGGAATTTTATACGACATGGTGTCGTATAATAACGAGTTGGCAATAATACAAAAGAACGTTTGCATGGAGTGAAACATGCCTGAAAATTAGTTCTTTTTGCCCAACTTGATAAAGGCCATCAGTTTGTCCAACCAAAATATAGAGAGGACCTTATCATGTCAGACGACAAGTACACATCAATCGTAAACCTTGACTTCCAGTACGCACATAGGTTTATGAAATGGCCGAGAGAAGCAAAGCACCTTCACGGTCACTCAGGTCTTTTAACCATTGAACTTGAAGACACCGTAGACCCGGTAACTGGATTTGCACACGCTTGTAAAGATGGATTCAAAAAAGCATGGGAAGTTTGTGACCATTTCCACCACGCAACATTGTTTCAAGAAGGCGACCCGCTTCTTGACGCGGTTCTAGCTGTATACAAAAAGGAAGGCATTAATAACGACCCAGAGAATTGTGTTCCTCTTGAAAAGATAGACCACGCACTTGCTTGGTCATCCCCGGAATACAGAATAGTGGTGACCAAAAAAGTTTCTACTTGTGAGAATCTTTGCGAGCTGTTCTACGAGCTTCTTAAAAACAAGATGCCAATCAAAAAAATTACTTTTCGCTCATCTTCTATGAACGCAGCATCGAAAGAGTTTAAGTAAGAAAAGCCATATTTCAGCATGATAATATCTTTGCTGTAAAGCGGAAATAATATACCAACAAGACGGTGCAGGCGACGGGCTAACCTCCCGCGCATGACCCTCGACGTTGACGCTGTAGAAAAACTAGAGTCTTGCAAGTAACGATTACCAGAGCAACGAACGGCCCAATCTTTTTCCCATAGGTTGGGCCGTACTTGTTTGTTGTCTTGGGTGAGGGTTCCACATTATCCAAGGATTGATAGGTCGCCGAGACAGCCTCTCAAGACCAGGCCGTTGGCATCTCCAGGGAGTTGGCTTTAGAAAAAGGACTGCATCTGAGGGTAGGTTCTCCTTCCAGAGCCTCTTTACAGCACAGACCAAGGTGCTACACTCCAATTGTGTGAAGGCTTTCACGGGCGTTTTACGAGAGGAGGAGTCAATGACATACGGACAGGGCAGGACCTACAAAAAGGTAGAAGTGATAGGGGTCTCGGGTGCGGGCATCGAGGCAGCCATCCAACAGGCGGTAAGCAAGGCCCAGCATTCTCTTGAGGAGCTCTCCTGGTTCGAGGTTCAGGACATTCGCGGCCATATCGGCGATGATGGCAAGATCAGTGAGTATCAGGTCATCATCAAGGTCGCCTTTGAGCTGAAGTAGAGCCCCATGCTCCAATCCTGATGCTTCAAAACAGGTTCACTTGGTTCATAACCACATCGTAAGCATGAAAAGCCCGCCGAATATTTTCGACGGGCCTTTTTTATAGAGAAAGTGGCTCTTTAGGGCTTCTTGTACTCGATGCCAAAAGCCTTCAACTTACGGTGGAGGTTAGACCTCTCCATTTCAATGGCTTCAGCGGTACGGGAAATATTGCCCTCAAACTCCGTCAGTTTCTGGCGGATAAAATCCTTTTCAAACTGTTCCCGGGCTTCTTTAAGGGTCGCGGCACTGTTGGTTACGTCTGGTGATCTTGTATGACCAAGAACCGATTCAGGAAGATGGATGAGGGCGATTGTGTCCACCTGAATCATGATCACTAGGCGTTCTACGAGGTTTTTCAGCTCCCGCACGTTCCCCGGCCAAGAGTAGTTCTTTAGTGCATTGAGGGCAGCGGGGTCCATGGTTTTGATGGTCCTTCCCTCTTGATTACAGAAGTGGGTTAGAAAGTGCTCTACCAGTAAGGGGATATCCTCGCTCCGTTCTCGCAGTGGCGGCACATGAAAAGGCAGCACGTTAAGGCGATAATAGAGATCTTGTCTAAAATTACCCTGCGCTATCTCCTCTTCCAAGTCCTTGTTGGTGGCGGCGATGACTCGCACATCGACCTCAATGGTGCGGCTGCCGCCGACCCGCTCGAACTTTCTTTCCTGCAAAATACGCAGAATCTTGGCTTGGGTCTTGAGGCTCATATCGCCGATTTCGTCGAGAAACAGGGTCCCTTCATGGGCCTGGTCGAACTTGCCTTTGCGCAGGGACGTGGCGCCGGTGAAGGCCCCTTTCTCATGACCGAAGAGTTCCGATTCGATGAGTTCTTCGGGAATGGCGGCGCAATTGACCTCAACAAAGGGTTTGCTGCGGCGCTTCGATAGATTGTGGCTGGCGCGAGCTACCAGTTCTTTTCCCGTGCCGTTTTCACCGGTGATCAATACCCAGCCCGAGGTCGGCGCTGCTATGCCGATCTGTTCCTTGAGGGAAGAGATCGCTTCGCTTTCACCGATCATATCGCAATCTTTGGCCATCTTTTGTTTCAGAGAACGGTTCTCTTCTACCAGTTGGCCGATCTTGAACGCATTTTCAACGCAGAGCAGTACCTTTTCTAGCGATAAAGGTTTTTCGATAAAATCATAGGCGCCTAGTTTGGTCGCCTTGACCGCGGTTTCGATGGTGCCGTGACCGCTCATCATGATGACCAACTGCTCGGGAAAATCCTCACGGATAAGGCGCAGAGTTTCAAGGCCGTCTATGCCCGGCAGCCAGATGTCGAGCAGGATCAGGTCCGGATTCTCTTCGCGCAGCAGGCTTAGGCCGTCTTCGCCGCTTTCGGCAAATAACGGCCGATAGCCTTCATCCTGCAGAATACCCTTGAGGCTTTCCCGAATGCTCTGTTCATCGTCTATGACCAATATAGTTTTCATGGTTGTTCCCTATGTTAATGAGCTGTGGTCGCTGACCACCGGTAGCTCGACGATGAAACGGGTGCCTTTCGGCTGGTTATCTTTGACCCGAATATAGCCGTTATGGTCGGAAATAACGCTGGAGACGATGGCCAGGCCAAGTCCGGTACCGGTCTTTTTAGTCGAGAAATAGGGCTCGAAGAGGCGAGGCTTGTCCTCAGCCGAAATGCCGCAACCATTGTCGGCCACGGTAAAGGAGGCAATTTGCAGGGCCTGGTTGTAACTGGTTTGGATAATGACACGACCATCGTCAGTGGTGGCGCTAACGGCATTGTCGAGCAAGTTGATGACGGCCCGTTTGATCTGATCGCGGTCGAGATTGAAGATGGGCAATTGGTTGTCGGCACGGAAGGTGAAATCGATATCCTTGTGGCCTTCCTGATAGAGAACCAAGGCCTCAGCGATAATCTCGTTAAGGTTGTTAGGAGTCGGACTACTGGCTGGCATGCGGGCAAAACTAGAAAATTCGTTGACCAGGTTTTTTAGCTCATCGACTTGTTTTACAATCATCGAGGTGCATTCGTCGAAGACCGTATCGTCGCTATCGAAGCGACTAAGATAGCGGCGTCTCAGGCGTTGAGCAGACAGTTGAATGGGAGTCAGGGGGTTTTTTATCTCGTGAGCGATACGTCGTGCCACCTCCCGCCAGGCGGCCATGCGCTGAGCGCGAATCAGTTGCGTTAGGTCATCGAACACGACCACCGTGCCCATGAACTCTCCGTTTTCATCCCGCAGGGTCGTCAGATTGACCAGCAGGGTCAGTTTTGTTTCGGGTAGATCGATGCTCATCTGTTTGCGAATGGAGTCTTTGCCTGATTGGGCCAACAGAATGCGCAACTCTTTGATCAGGGGCAAATGCTCGGTCTTGAGGACCTCGCGAAAGTTTTTGCCCAGAACCTTGCCGGTATGGATTTGTAGCAGCTTTTCCGCCGATTTGTTGACCGTGGTCAGGTTGCCCTGCCGATCGACAGAGATGACTCCGGCCGTGACGTTTTTCAGGATAATTTCCATGTAACGGCGGCGCTGTTCTAGCTCGAGATTGGACACCTGCAGTTCACGGTTAGCCTGGCGGATGCCTTCTTGGCCTTTGCGTAAATCGGCGGTCATTTTGTTGAAGGCCTCGACCAATAGGGCAATTTCATCATCGCTTTGAATGGCAATGTGCACATCGAGGTCGCCCTCGGCGACCCGATTGGTGGCCAGAGCCAGTTCCTGAATCGGCACCGTGATGCCGCGAGCCAGATGAAAACCGAACCAGGTGGCTAGAAAGATGATGACCAAGGCAATCAGCAGCAATACCAGTACGTAGCCCTTTTGTATTTTTCCTTTAAGTAGCTTAGTGCTTTTGTATTGCTCAAAAGAAGAGGAGATCTCTTTCATCTTGCTGACGAGTGAATAGGGAACATAGTAGTTGACCACAACTACGCCGACTACATCGTTGGGATTCCAATTAGAGAAGACAGGGACGATGCCACGAATCAGGTCGGCCTTGCCCATAGGGGTAATGTTGTGGAAGCGGTTTCCCCGTAGGGCTTTGAGAATGGTTTCCGAGTCGGGGTCGGTGAAGTCGGTGGTTGGTATCTGTGGGTTGGAGGCTCGGACCAGCTCTTCGTGGGTAGCGGAAAAGACCTCGACCACCCCGAGGTTGTATTCCTGCTGTTTCTGTTGAATCAATGCTTCCAAGTTCGGCAGATTGGTTTCGTTGAGCAGTTTCTGCTCCTTGATGATACGGGCAATCTGATCAGCATAATAGAGGGCGTTGGTGGCGGAGTTTTTATAGTAAGTCTGAGCAACGGCCAGGGATTCTTCAAGGGATGTCTCTATCTCGCTATTGAACCAGTTTTCAATCGTGCTAGAGATAATCCCGGCCGCAACAAAAAACAGCAGCATTGTCGGTATTAGGGAGAGGGCGACAAAAGCCGCTACCAGTTTGGTCCGTAACCGTGCTCCGGGAAGTTGTCGTCGCCGCTCCAGTAGTAGCTTGAACAGGTTGCGAAGAACCAGAAACAGGATCAGGATGATCAGTAGAATGTTGATGTTGATCAGGGCCAGGACCAGAATGCTCTGGGAGAGGGGCAACTGGGCGGAGAATTCGAACAGTTCTTGTTCATATCGCCCAAGCAGCAGCACCAGTACCGTAACCATGCCAGCAATTAGCCACTCTCGGCGGCGCTTGCGTTGCTGCTGAGTTCTCTTTGGAGGTTTGTCGATTGCAGATTTCATGGCGCTCTTAGGATAAGTAAATAGACGATTTTAGGACAATTATTGCCATGATTGCAAGTTCTATTGCTGGCTACTGCAGTCAAAAAAAAAGCAGCCCGAAGGCTGCTTTTTAATAATTGATAGTTGGATCTCAGGAAAAAGCCATGTCGGGCGTAAAAGACCGTTGCCCAGCCACGGCCCGAGACTTTTTCTGCGGGCTTTCACCCAGCTCTACCAGCTGCCAGCAGTCGGGGGAATCAAGAATCTTTTCTACCGTCTGATGGTTGATATCGTGCCCGGCCTTGTAAGCTTTGATGTGGCCAAGGATCGGATAGCCCACCAGACTGAAGTCGCCGATGGCATCGAGAATCTTGTGCCGGACGAACTCGTCGTTGAAGCGCAACCCCTCGGGGTTGAGAATGCTATCTTCACCGATGACTACGGCATTTTCCAGGGAACCGCCACGGGCCAGACCGTTCGCCTTGAGATACTCTACCTCGTGCAAAAACCCGAAGGTACGCGCGGGGGCCAGGTCTTTCGCAAACAGGCTCTCCGAGACCTTGACCGTGCGGTGTTGCAGGGAGATGCAGGGGTGGTCAAAGGCGATGTCATAGGAGATGCGGAAGAATCGCGAAGGAATCAGGGTAACGCGCTTTTCGCCGTCGACTACGGTAATCGGCTTGCGGATCGCCAGGTATTTGCGGTTAGCGGACAATTGGCGCTTACCGCAGTCTTGTAGTAAGGCTATAAAGGGAGCGGCGCTGCCGTCCATGATCGGCACTTCCGGTCCGTCGATGTCGATGTGCAGATTGTCGATGCTACAGGCCGAGAGGGCGGCCATCAAATGTTCGATGGTCGAAACGGCCAGGCCGCCTTTGCCGATGACGGTCGCCATGCGGGTATCGACCACATTGGCAGAGCACGCTTTAATGGCCACGGTCCGATCGCCTTCGCTGCGATGAAAAACAACGCCGGTGTTCGCTTCGGCAGGACGCAGGACCATGGTGATGGTCTGCCCCGAATGAAGGCCGATGCCAGAAATCTTGACGGGCTGCTGCAGGGTCGTTTGATAAATCATGATAAAAGGGTGTCCTCCCTCGGTTGAATACTGAAAGCTATTACTTTATGATGCTTTGAGTTAATGCAATTAGCTTGCCAGCTTTTGGCTTTCCTGTAAGATCTTGAAATTGTTTAACTTTGGATGGGATGGTGAGGGAGGGATTAAATCCACTGTGGCTATTTAGGCAGGCAGGGTGTGTTTTTTTCAACACACTTGATTACAAGCGCCCCGATCGCAAAATGCCGATGGCCAACCATAAGCCGAGCATGGCTGCGATAGAGTAGCCCAATATGCCGAGGGCTGGAAAGCCGAAGAGCAACGGTCCCTTGTCGGTCTGCATAACGATGGATGAACCGATGATCAGAGCGGCTATGAGCAGGCTAAAAGAGAGACGATTGCTCGATTTATCGATGTCGGTGATGAGTCGTTCGAGGCCACGGTGCTCCAGGTCGATCTTGAATTTATTGCGGTTGACGCGAGTGATTAGTTCCTTCAAGTCATCCGGTAGGGTTTTAAACAGTGCGCCGTAGGATTGCATTATGCGCACCCCCTCTCGACTCAGATTGGCCGGTCCGGCCTTTTCCTGCAACAGACGGCTCATAAAGGGCTTGAGGTGGGACACCATGTTGAAATCTGGGTCGAGTTGCCGGCCGATACCTTCCATGACGATCAAGGTTTTGGTCAGCAGCATCAGGTCGGGAGAAAAGGGGATGCGGAACTGGATCATGATTTCCACGAATTCGAGTAGTAATCGCCCGGTTCGGATCTCTTGCAGCGGTACTTCGTAATAGTCGTCGACAAAGTCGCTGACCGCCTTTTTTAATTCTGGGCGGCGGATATCTTCGGTCAAGTCACCGGAATAGAGCAAGATTGATACGAGGCGTTCCACATCTCTTTGCAGCACAGCGGTCAGCAGTTCGGCGAGGCGGTAGATCAGTTCTCGGTCGAGACGCCCGATCATGCCGTAGTCGATAAAACAGACCACGTTATTGGGCAGGATAAAGATGTTGCCGGGATGGGGGTCCCCATGAAACAGACCGTGCACCAGAACCTGCTGCAGGATGGCGTCTGCACCATTCGCGGCGATGGCCTTCAGGTCATAGCCGTCATTTCGCAGCCGCTCAAAGTCCGATACCTTGATACCCTCGACATATTCAAGGGTCAGGACCGTCTTTCCGCTATAATCCCCGTAGGCTTGTGGCACGTAGACCGTGGAGGCTTGGGAAAAATTTTCCCGAAATCGGTCAATGGTGTGCCGTTCCCGATTGAAATCCATCTCCCGATTAATGGTTCGACGAAATTCTTTCACCAAAGCTACCGGATTGAAGATCGCGCCGCTTGCCAAGTGGCGTTCGACCAAGTATGCCAGACCTTCCAAAACATCGATGTCCGTTTCGATGACTTGGGCGATATTCGGTCGTCTTACCTTGATGACCACCTCTTCACCGCTGTGCAATTGGCCGCGATGGACCTGGGCGATGGAGGCGGCAGCCAGCGGAGTGAAGGAGAACTCGGCATACAAGGTTTCCACCGGCCGGCTGAATTCAGTCTCGATTGCCTTTCGGATGGCGGTGGCCGGCACCATCGGCACCTTGTCCTGCAGTTTGCTCAGTTCTTGAGTGTATTCAACCGACAGAATGTCGGGACGGGTGGAAAGCAACTGGCCGAGCTTGATAAATGTTGGTCCTAGCTCTTCAAGGGCCAGGCGCAGTCGCTGTGGAGCGGTCAGGTGATCGATCTCTTTGCTGGCGCTGCCGCGACTAAAGAGTCGTTTGCCAAAGCGCAGGTAGTGATGGATGTTGAGCTGTTCAACGATATGGCCGAAGCCGTACTTGATGAGAACGCCGAGAACCTGACGATAGCGGCGCAACGATCGTATATTACGGTTGATCCGCGAAAAAAGTTGCATGGTTGCTCGCGATTCCGGTGAAGGTCGATGAGTCGGTCTACTTCAGACGTTGTTCGAGAACTTCAATGCGTTCGGCTAGTTTCTTGAATTCATCCCGATTCACCAGGCCAAGGTGAGTCACCGATTTTTTCAATTCCTCTCGGGCTACTTCTTCCAACCGCTGCTGTTGGTTACCCACGGCTTCCTGAAGTTTGCTCAATAGTTCCTGGCCTTTTTCTTCGCTGAGCCCGAACTGGCGTTGTAGTTCCTCCACCAGTTCTTCGGCCTTTTTTCGACTCAGGGCCAAGGCGCCGATACCGGCCAACAGGGTTTTTTCAATAAGGTCACTCATGTCAATCTCCTATAGATTAGCAATGATTCTAGGCACTTCAATAATAACACAAGGGGCGGTACTCGCAATCATTCTAACAGCTGTCGGATCTTTGGCAGCAACTGGCGGGTCGCGACCTCGCCGGCCTTAATGGCTTCTTCGGCCCGGTGAAAATCGAGCAGACTGATGCCATCAAAGCAGGGCCGAATTAGCAGGTCGATGGCTTCTTTTTCCAGGCGCAGATCATTGATCTGGTTTTCCATGATAGCGACACTGCGGGCACAGACCTTGAAAATGCCAGGAGCTCGGTGCTTGGGTTGAGTCACTGGTTGTTCGGCGAGGGAAGTACTCTGCGGCCGACCGTTGTTCTGCCAAATATCGTGAAATAGATTTTCAATCTGGCTGCTGGTGAAAAATTCTCGCAGGGTCCTTCGCTGTTTTGACGAAGGGCTGGAACTCTTCTTCAGGTTTGCCGGGTGGGGTTTGGTTAACGCTGGAATGGCACTGACGCCGATAACTCGTTGAGCGCCCATGCTGTAGGCTACGTCGGCTGGAATCGGATTGCACAATCCGCCATCCACCAGAAAACGGCCGTTCCAGGGGACAGGTGTAAAGATCCCGGGAAAGGCCGTTGCCGCATGCAGCCCCTTCAGCAGGCTGCCTCGGTGAATGACCAGGCTTTCTCCCGATTCGACATCGGTGGCGGTTACCGCCAGGGGAATGGACAGTTCTTCAAAGGTTTGTACCGGCAATAATTCGGCCATGAAGTTGGCCACTTTTTTGCCATCCAGCAGACCAGAGGTCAGTAGGGTTGGGGCGAGTAGTCGGGTCAGGGATCGCCAGTCGAGATCGCAAAGGGTTTTTTCCATCTGCTGGATTGGCACCCCCGCAGCGTAGAGAGCGCCGATGAAAGCGCCGATAGAGGTGCCGGCGATGCAGCTGATAGGGATAGCGGCCTCTTCAAGCACTTTCAGTACGCCGACGTGCGCCAAGCCGCGGGCAGCGCCGCTGCCTAGTGCCAGGCCGATGGCAGTATGGGCTGCAGACATGAAACGCCTCCCTTAAGGAGCAGAGCAGGCAAAACAGCTAGTTTTTATCCGGAAACGGCCCTTTTCCCCAATCTCGGCGTCAATCCGCACGCTTGCTTGTGACTCGGGCCATCCCTGGCCCTCGCCCTTTGGGCAGCCAGAGGCTGTCCCATTCCGCTGTCCTGCGGAATGGTGCGGCGTAAACAGCTACGTCTCCGCGCAAGCGCTTGATTTCCTTGACCTTGGGGAAAATGGCTCATTTCCCATATAAAAACTGCACTGTGTCCATCCAGAGTTTCCGGATGGGCACTAGCTAGAGTCGTGTTGTTAATTATAAGGGCAATAAAAGGCCTGACAAGATAAAGATCAATATAGTGTCCATCCCGAGTTTCCGGATGAAAACTATTTAGGGATGAGACAATTCGAGAATTGTTTCCCAGGCAGGTAATGGTTGATTGGCCCAGACTCCCTTGGTAAGAGCTTCCGCCTGCTGAGGATCGATACAATGGCGGTGGCAACTGCGGGACAAGGTTTGATGCAGGTCTTGCAAATCCGCCAAATAACGCTGGATGATGGCTGCAGTAACCTGGCTTTCGACAGGCAGGGAGGTTGATGTCATGCCGGCAGCGGCACAGAGCAGAAGGGCTCTGGCGGTATCCAGGTCCTCGACCTCTAATCGACAGTCCTTATGATCGATCAGCTCGACCCTGCCGAAAAATTCCGAGCCGCGGGTCATTGGCGGGGTAAAGGAGTAATGGCGCAATTCCGGTCGGTAATAGTCGTAAAGGTAGTGGTCTGGAAAGCGCGGAATGCCGTCAACAAAGACCTCCAGGGTGATTGTTTCAGCCAGCTCTTTGGGGTCGGTTTCGACAGTTTCTGCTGAGATGGACTCATATCCCTCGGCCCAGGAACCGGAGGCAAGGGAGGTCAAATCGCTGCCTAGCCAGAGGGCTAGCTTTCGTTCGAAGGCACGCTGTCGAAGCTGGCCCGAGGTCTGGCCGGCCATGGCCAGTTGTAATTGGTCAAGGATCTTGGCCGGCGGCAGGGGTAGGCCGGTGCGCAGCACTTCATTGCGCAGTAAAGTCCTGCGGGGCAAAGGACGTCCTTCACCAAGCAATTTCCAGAATGCTCGGCCTAGGGCAGATCGGCTAAAGGCAAAGATCGCTTCGGTGTCAGTGTTGGTGTCGGGCCAGGTTTGGGTTTCCGGCAGGCAAAGCAGTTCTTGCTGCAGCAAGCCGAGCAGAGGCTCGGGCAAGTAGAGGGCCAAGGGCAGCAGAGCCGGATGCTGGGATTTCAGCCAACACCATTCGATGGCGCGGGTGGTATCGCTATGGATCAGGTCCGTAATCCGGTCATCATCTACTGATTTTTCGATACGTAGCGTGATTGTCTCGGTGTCGTCACAGAGTTGATCGAGTGTGAACTGCTTTTGAAGCAGTTCAAGAACGATCAGCCCATAGTTGCTGGTCAGCCAACCACCTGGAAGGCGCAGTTCTATCGTCGCATCGACAGCGGCCAGGCCCAACAGGTGCAGTAACTGCCAGACCCAGGCCGGGGTTGTGGCCGGCAGGCGAAAGCGGCGGTTGGGCCAAGAGCGACGTAGCAGGGCCAGAAAATGGTTGTGCCGATCGGGGGATGGCAGCCCTTGGTCGACCAGGGTGCCGCTGATATGGTTGGGAATAAAGTTTTCTGGAGCTTGCCAGAGGGATATTGTCTGCCCGATGGCCGGTTGGCCGCAAAGGTTCCGTTGCAGGGCCAGACCAGCCAATAGTGGTGCCGAAGCGAATTCCAGGGCTGGCCCAACAGTTTCGTAGACCTGGTCGGGATTGAGTAGCAGGGTGACGGCTGTGGCTAGTACCGGAAAGGGCGGCGCGTAACCGCCCAGACGTTGATGCTCTTGTGCCAGTAACAGGGCCAGGGCTTGGCAACAGCGCTTTAGATCGCTGGCCGGTCGCAATTGAGTGAGCCGGCGAAAAAGCAGGTGATAGCGCACCGCGACCGACTCTGGCAGAGCCAGTTCCGTATCGCCCATGGCCAGGGACTGTCGCAGACCCGGAGGCAAGGTCGGCAGGGCTTCGCGGATCTTATCTTCAAGCTGATGGGGTTGCATCTCGGTCGGCAGCAAGTTGTAGTGACTCAGAGCCAGCAAGCGGACAAAGGTAAGAAATCCCTTGCCGATGGCCAGTTTTTCCGGAATATCTCCCTTCGCTAGACGATCCTCGCTACGAGCGATACGATAATGCTCATTTAGCAACGGTTCTGCCGCCAGCAGGGTGGTGCGCCACATGTTAGCCAAATAACAGGCTGAGAGTTCCGGTGGCGGCACGGCGGCGAGCACCGCCAGCAGTTTGACTTCCTCTAGAAGCAGCTGCAGCACCTCTTGAAAGTCGCGGGTACTGGCAGTGGCTTTATTGGTTAAAGGTAGCTTTTTGCGTAAACGGGGAGGGGTTTCGTCATCCCAGAAGGAGACGTCGCTACGGGTCCAGGTGATGAAGTAGCGCAGTCCCAGGGCCTGAGCACAGTAATGGCCCATTTCCATTGTCGCCGCATCGTTGTCTTCCGGAAAGAGCACGACTCCGCCGGCCATGCAGCTGTCGCGATTAATCCAGAACAGCAGGGGCGGCCGTTGCTCGCCAATGGCGGTCAGCAGGGAGGGGAAGGTCTCGACCTTACGCAGGGGCGAGCGGCCGCGGGTGATGAGACTTTCGGCCCAGTGGCGCAGCTGATCGGTAAACTGGCGCAGGGTGTCGGAATCGATGGGCGCTAAGGTTGCAGGAACCATGCAGTACTGCTCTTGGGATAAAGGAGATTAAGAAAAAAGTTCGCCGCCGTCGGCACCCTGAGGTAGCCGTTGTAAATGACGGTAGGCGAGATCGGTGGCGGTGCGACCGCGGGGTGTGCGGTTGAGGTAACCCTGCTGTAGCAGATAGGGTTCGATTACATCTTCGATAGTGTCTTTTTCCTCGCCGACAGCCGCTGCCAGAGTTTCGACTCCTACCGGACCGCCGCCAAACTTGTCGATGATGGTCAGCAGAATCAGGCGGTCCATCTGGTCAAGGCCAGAGCCGTCGACCTCCAGTCGGTTGAGGGCCATGTCGGCCATTTCCAGAGTGATGGTACCGTTGCCCTTAACTTCGGCAAAGTCCCGCACTCGGCGCAACAAGCGATTGGCAATACGGGGGGTGCCCCGGCTACGACGGGCCACTTCTAGTTCGCCGTTTTCGGCCACTGGCACACCAAGGATGCCGGCGCTGCGGCGAACGATGGTGGCCAGGTCCTCGGCATTATAAAATTCCAGACGGCAGATGACGCCGAACCGGTCGCGCAGCGGCGAAGAAAGTAGTCCCGCCCTCGTGGTAGCACCGACCAGGGTGAAATGGGGAATGTCGAGTTTGATAGTGCGAGCCGAGGGCCCCTGGCCGATAATGATATCGAGCTGGTAGTCCTCCATAGCCGGGTAGAGAATCTCTTCCACCACTGGCGATAGGCGGTGGATCTCGTCGATGAACAGTACATCGCCCTCTTCGAGGTTGGTCAGGATGGCCGCCAGGTCGCCCGGTTTCTCGATTACTGGACCTGAAGTGCTCTTGATGCTCACACCCATTTCACTGGCGATGATGTTGGCCAGGGTGGTTTTGCCGAGCCCAGGTGGACCGAAAAAGAGCACATGGTCCAGGGTCTCCTGCCGGGCGCGGGCCGCCTCGATAAATACCTGCAGGTTGTCCTTGGCTTTGATCTGGCCGATATATTCTTTAAGGGTGCGCGGCCGTAGCGAGGCTTCGAAACGATCGTCATCGCCGAGTTCGCCGCTGATCAGTCGTTCGCTCATATTCGCTCCTTGCCGTAAAGCCGTAAGTAGAAGATGGATTCCGTCGCTGGTCTGGGTCGATAGAGGTCGATTTCTTTCGGCCTGCTCAACGCATCAGGATCTTCAAGGCCGCTTTGAGAATTTCTTCCAGAGAGGCACCGGCGGCAATTTCCAGATTGTCGAGGGCTCTTTTGGATAGATTTTCTTTGTAGCCGAGATTGACCAGCGCCGACAGGGCGTCTTCCCTTTGGCCCACGGTAGTCGCTATCGAGCTATCGGTGACGGCTGTTGTAAAACTTCCTTGCGGAATCTTTTCCCGCAATTCAAGCACCAAACGTTCGGCGGTCTTTTTGCCGATCCCCGGCAGGCTCGAAAGTTGTTTAACATTGCCTTGGGTCAGGGCGCACTTCAAATCGTTGACAGGAATGTTGGACAAAATGTTGAGAGCCAGTTTGGGGCCGACCCCAGAGATAGTCAGCAGCAGGACGAACATCTCTTTTTCTTCCATGGTCAGAAAGCCGAACAACGAAATAGCATCTTCACGCACATGGGTGTGTACATGGAGCCGCACGGCGCCTTCTTCCGGAAGAGCATAGAAGGATGACAGAGGGATCAGCAGGCGATAGCCGACTCCGCCGACGTCGACGATGATCTGGTTGGTCGATTTATGAACGATATTGCCGCTGAGCAGAGCGATCAAGGTAGACTCCAGAGAGACGGTTAAGGGTGCTTGAGTTGGGTCATGCGAGCACTATGAGCGTGGCAAATAGCCACAGCCAGAGCGTCCGAAGCATCCTCCTGGGCGATCTCCGGCAGATTGAGCAGCATGCGTACCATCTGCTGCACCTGGCGTTTTTCGGCCCGGCCGTAGCCGACTACGGCATTTTTAACCTGCAATGCAGTGTACTCCGCCACCGTCAGGTTGGCATTGACCCCGGCCAACATGGCTGCGCCTCGAGCATGGCCGAGCTTGAGTGCCGACTGGGCATTCTTGGCCATAAAGATCTGTTCGATAGCGACCGCCTCGGGGGCGTATTCGGCAATTACCCGCTTTAACTCTTGATAGATAATTTTTAAGCGGTCGCCCAGTTCGGCACCGCTGCGAGTGCTGATGGCGCCGTTATCGATGTGCAGCAAGCGGTTGCCGCGCTTTTCGATCAAGCCGTAGCCGGTAATTCTTGAGCCGGGGTCGATTCCCAGAATGCGCATGGATCCTGCTTTCGCTGTGCCGGCTGAATAATATGGGTTAAAGAAAACGGGCGGCCCCGGCCCCTAAGGCCCAGGATGCCGCCCGTATCCGAGATGCTACATCAGCCCATGAAGTTGTCGAGTTCTTCCTCGGAGATATCGAAGTTGGAATAGACGTTCTGTACGTCGTCGTTGTCTTCCAGCTTGTCCATCATCTTTAGCATTTGTTCGGCCTGCTTGCCCTCAAGCTGTGCGGTAGTCTGGGGAATCATGGTGATTTCCGCCGACTGCCATTGCAATCCTTGCGCGGCGAGAGCCTCGCGCACTTCGATGAAAGTACCGGGTTCGGTGATGATTTCATAACCGTCCCCTTCGTCCTTAACATCTTCGGCGCCGGCTTCCAGGGCGATCTCGAACAGGGTGTCGAAATCCTGCTCTTCATCGAAAACAATCAATCCCTTGCGATCAAAGAGAAAAGCTACCGATCCGTTGACCCCGAGACTGCCGTTGTGTTTGTTGAAGATAAAGCGCACATCGGCCACCGTGCGAGTCCGGTTGTCGGTCATGAACTCGACGATCACTGCGGCTCCGCCGGGACCGTAGCCCTCGAAAGTACCCTCTTCGTAATTGACTCCGTCGAGGTCACCGCTACCTTTTTTGACAGCCCGCTCGATGGTGTCCTTGGGCATATTTCCAGCTTTGGCTTTGTCGACGGCGGTGCGAAGGCGCGGATTGATCTCGAGGTCGCCGCCGCCGAGCTTGGCAGCTACAGTGATCTCTTTAATCAGCTTGGTGAATGCCTTGCCACGCTTTGCGTCCTGAGCGCCCTTGCGATGCTTGATGTTAGCCCATTTGCTGTGTCCTGCCATTAAACTGTTCTCCTTGTACTGATGTTGTCAGGAGGGTGTCGGTTTATGGTAAGTCAGACAACCTCATAATGTGGCCCAAAAAGTTGGCGATAATAGCATGGCAAAGCGCTATGCAATAATTTGCTTGCCCGCCTTACAGGCCGCTTAATAGAGTGGTTTGAAGTCGAATTGATGCTGGGACTTAATAAACCGAACGGTACGGCTTTTGGAGCGCATGATGATGGAGTGGGTTTCGGCGCCGCCGGAATAGTAGCGCACCCCCCGCAGCAGTTCGCCGTTGGTAACCCCGGTAGCGGCAAAGAAGATGTCGCCGCCGGCCATTTCTTCAGCGGTATAGATGCGATCAAAATCGTCGATGCCCATGCCTTTGGCACGGGTTTTTTCTTCGTCGCTCATAAAGACCAGACGGCCCTGCATATCGCCACCCATGCACTTAAGGGCGGCTGCTGCCAGTACGCCTTCGGGGGCGCCGCCGATACCGATCATCATGTCGACGCCGCTGTCGGCTACGGTGGCGGCAATGGCGGGGGCGACGTCGCCATCGGAGACGAGATGGATGCGGGCACCGGCCTGACGTACTTCGTTGATGATCTTTTCATGCCGGGGGCGGTCGAGAATGACCACCGTCAAGTCTTCAATATAGCAACTTTTGGCTTCCGCGACCCGTTTGAGATTTTCACTGGGCGACGCGGTAATATCGATGGCCCCGTAGGCCGATGGACCGACGGCAATCTTATCCATGTACATGTCGGGTGCATGCAGAAAACCGCCGCGGGGGGCTAGGGCAATGGTGGTGATAGCGCCAGCCGTGCCTTTGGAGCAGATGATGGTGCCTTCTAAGGGATCGACGGCAATGTCGACCTCGGGGGCGCCTTCGATACCGACCTTCTCACCGATATAGAGCATAGGCGCTTCATCCATCTCGCCTTCACCAATGACCACCGTGCCGTTGATTTCGATCGAGTCGAGGGTGCGTCGCATGGCTTCGGTCGCGGCACCGTCGGCGCTGTTTTTATCACCTTTGCCGACCCAACGGCCACAGGCTAAAGCTGCGGCTTCGGTAACTCTCACCAGTTCTAGTGCAAGATTGCGATCCATGGTGCGTTGCCCTCCTTCGATGTAGATAAATGAGTATGTTTTGTCGGCGCTCATCATGCCACGATTTACCTTTGAAAACAAGTTGCCCGATGGTGGATGTAGGTTTGGACCGATTGAGGTATATTAAGGGACAGTAAACGGACCAAAACGCACGCCGTTTCAGCGGCAAAAAAAAGGGGGGGGCGATGAAAGAAATTTCTGTTTGGGCTCACCGGGGGGCTTCGGCCTTGGCGCCGGAGAATACCCTGGCGGCCTTTCGGATGGCTGAGGCGGCTGGTGCCGATGGTGTGGAACTCGATGTGCAATTAAGTGGTGATGGTGTGCCGGTGGTGCTGCACGATGAGACTCTTGATCGCACTAGCGACGGACAAGGTCCCGTTGCCAGAATGCCCCTGAGTGAAATCAAGCGTCTTGATGCCGGATCCTGGTTTAGTACAGCTTTTACCGGAGAAACAATACCGACCCTTCAGGAAGTGTTGTGCTGGGGTGGCAGTCGATTGCGTTTCAATGTTGAAATCAAAGATTCCACCGCAGCTCAGGCGGTGCTGGACCTGTCCCGCTGTTATCAACAGGCTTCCATCGTCGTATCCTCCTTTGATCATGATCTCTTGTGCAAGCTGCGGTGCAGTGCCCCACAGTTGCCCCTGGCCTTTTTATGGGAACATACGGATTGGGTCGCTGCTGTGGAGCGAGCGACAACTTGCGCTGCGGAAAGTTTCAATCCACGCTACGATGGCCTCTCCACAGAACTAGTTGCGGCCTGTCACCAGCGGGGACTGGCAGTTTATCCCTGGACCGTCGATTCCGTTACAGCACTCGAATACTGCATGAAGTTGGGCGTAGACGGGGTCTTTTGCAATGACCCGGAGCGGGTTTTGGCTTGGTTCAAAAGTCCGGATGGAGGGGGGCGGCTCATCAAGCTTTGACATGTCATCGTCGGTTGGTAGAGTTGTTTGCATCCATAAAAACTTACAATCGGATTCCGACATACTTGGGGTGGCAACCAATGACCAACTTTTCCAATACGCTAAAGTCTATTATTTTTGATCTGGATGGCACCCTCTACGTCAATGAGGGGGTTAGTGATGAAATCGAGCAGGTTGCTTGTGATTTGGTGGCTACAGGACGCGGTTTGACGACTTTTCAGGGTGGCCGGATTCTGCGCAGTACCCGGCAAAAACTGAAAGAGGAGGCGGGTAGCGAACCGGCCTTGAGCCTGGTGTGTGCCGAACTCGGCATCGAACTGGCTGAATTTCACCAGGCGCTGCAGGACCGGGTCCGGCCCGAATGCTACCTGAACAACGATACCACCCTGCAGCACCTTCTCAGTAGCCTCGCCGAACGATACAACCTTTTTATCTACAGTAATAACAATTATCCGCTAGTGCAGAAGATTCTCGCTCTGTTGGGTGTCGAACACCTGTTCAGTCGTCTCTATACCATTGAGTTTTGTTGGCGGCCTAAACCGGATAGTGAAGCCTTGGAACAGGTTCTCAACGATATTGGCGGCCCACCGGAAAGTTTTCTGTTTGTTGGCGATCGCCAGCACATCGATCTGCTGCCGCCGGCAGAACGAGGGATCGCCACGGTTCTGGTACGGAAAACTGACGACCTGCTGCAGATCCATAAGCTACTCGGCCTGCTTCATTGAGGGAGTTCGGTCTTACACGCGATAATGTAGACGATAATTCGACACAAATGAGAGGAAAGGCCCATCCGTTATCTGGTCGGCCTTTTGTTTGTTAAACGAGGTAACTCATGGGAAGAATAACCCCGCTAGAGTGCAGGTTGGCAAACCCTATTCCTTCCTAGGTTTTTGGCCTGGTAAAGGGCTTCGTCGGCCCGCTTGAAAAGCCTATCCAAGGAATCACCGATACCGTAAAATTGTGCGACTCCAAAGCTCACGGTGCAGCTTATAGAGGTTTCCTCACATATATAATCGGACTCCGTGATTTTCAATCGTAGTCTCTCCGCAGCGATGGTTGCTCCTGTTAAGTCATTCTCGACAAACAATATGGCGAACTCCTCGCCGCCGATCCTCCCCAACACATCGGTGTCTCGCAGGGTGTCCTTGCAAAGCTGGCAAAGCCCTTTTAGCACTAAGTCTCCAGCCTGATGGCCGTGAGTGTCGTTTATCTTCTTGAAGTGGTCTATGTCGAATATGGCCAATGATAGAGGCTCGCCATACCTCAAGGTACGATTAATCTCGTTCTGGACCAACTCCATTAAATGGCCTCGTGAGAAAGTTCCTGTCAGGCCGTCAATGGTTGCCATTTCCCGCAGCTTGTTTTCAAGGGCCTTCATTTGGCTTATGTCCAAAAAGCTTTCCAGCAGATGTTCCCGCCCCTGCAAGGTAACTTTGGCCACTGTCTTCAAAATGGGAATCGACTCCCCTTTGATATTGAGCAATTCGCGCTCGGCATTGTCCACGTTATTTCCCAAGTCGGTGATGGGGCACTCGCCGACCTCAGCGGGACAGATGAATTGGTGGCATCTGTGGCCAACGACCTTGTCTCGTTCGGCCCCGATCATTTTCAAAGCCATGGGATTGGCTTCCACGATAAGGTGCTCGATGGGGTCTATGATTACGATGCCAGCGTGAATTGATTCCATAACGGCCCGCATACGCAATTCGCTGTCTAAGAGCGCCATTTCTGACTTTGTCTGCGTGGCCATTTCCTCGTAGACCATGACAACCTCACCCAGTGACAGGCGGTACATATAGGCATCTCGGCAGCCCATAATCAAGTTGTCGCGGCCCATGGTTGCGGGATGTTTCCTGGGCACTCCGTCCTCCGAAACACTCCTTAACACCCTCAGCAGACCACATTCAGCTATGTTGGGAAAAATCTCGGTTATTTTGCTTCCGATAAGATTCTGCTGCGCTATAGGTACATTCTCTTCTGCCATCCGGTTAAAGTCTTTGAGGATAAAATCACGGCCGTCATCCATCGGCTCATATATGGCCACGCCGCGGTTCATGCTCCATAGATCAACCGGATTAGTATGAACGGGATGAATAGCCATTTTTGAGTCCTTCCAGTTGCTGCACATATGAAAATATCACTCCACCCCTATGGACTAAAAATCCATAAGGGTGGATTCAATAAAGTATTATCCGTTGAACCTTGGCTTGAAGTAATGATATCAAGTAAATATATTTTGACAACTAATTGAAGACCATGCCAAGGCTGTCAAAACCGGATCTCAAGTCAAGGGTCTGGTCCGGCCGATACGTTGTGTTTTTAAAATATTGCAATCGAGCAGAGACAAGGGAGCGGAAGTTTCAGAATCCCTGTAATGTGAGAAAAGCCCGCCAAGTTGACCTGGCGGGCTTTTTCTGTCTGATGGGTGAGGTTACTTGATCTTGATAAAACGATCGGATTTGGCACCACATTTTGGACAGGTTTTAGGTGGAGCAGAGCCTTTAACAATCAAGCCACAGACGGTGCATTGCCATTTTTGGTCAGGATTCATTCTTCTCTCCTTGTTTTTGTTCGGGTTTCCTTTTCTCTCTCGTTATATTTTCCCAGCTTGGTGCTAAATTTCAAGCCTATGCGAACCTGAATGAACAGGTCACAGACCCCATAAGTCTCCCTTCCACCCAGTAGATATTACCAAATTGTGAGGTATCCGCCATCTGCTCATTCCAATGGTAAACTCTTTATCCTGCCGACAACTGGTAGTCGTTCTACCACGCCATCCGACCTGAATGTCTTGTAATTGTTGAAGGTATCACAACTATCCATATCGCCACTGGCCAGGCCAATTTTAAAACATTTTACCCTTTGTCCTGAACTGCCGTGGGTAAATGGATCCGGGCTTACATGCTTATGATTTTAAATCAGAATCAACAGGGCGGGCAGGGCAAGGCAGACAAAGCAGCACAGGGTCCAGCGAAACATCAGTTTAGTGCTGAAAAATCCGATTAGGCCGAGTTTGAAGCAGAGGTTGGAGACGAGAGCGATAAGGATGCTGATGTGGGCCTGGGAAACGCCCAGAAAACCTTGTTTAACCAGGCGTGCGTTGGAGAGGGTAATGGCATCGACGTCGGTTAGGCCAGAGATTAGAGCCACGATGTAGACCCCGCTGTCTCCGAGATAGTCCTTGGCTGCAGAAACAGCGAGAATGACCGCGGCGTAGAGCAGGCCGAAAAGCAGAGCTTGTGGTAGTCCCACCGGGTTTTTGGTGTTGGGCGCCGGGCAGTCCCCCCGCGGAGTATTACGCCAAATCACAAAGACGGGGATCAGGCCACAGGCGAACATGGCACCCATGGGGAGAGCCAGGCCGGCCAGTAGGGTGGGGTGGATCATGCCGATCAGGAAGGCCACGCGCACTAGCACCACTGTTGAAGCGAGGGAGACCACCAGAGCTGCAGCTTGGGAGAAACTTGGGTTGTCGCGGGTGTAGCGACTGAACGACAGGGTGGTGGCAGTGCTGGAGACAATGCCTCCGAGAAGGCCGAGTACCGGTCCGCCCCAACGTTGTCCGGCTACCTTGAGGGTGATATAGCCGCTCAGATTGATGGCGCTGATGATCACCACCATCAGCCAGATATTGTAGGGATTCAATGCCAAGTAGGGGCCGAAACCACGGTTGGGCAAGATGGGTAAAATAATAAAAGCCACCAGAATGAACTGAAAAATGGCATAGAGATCCCGTTGTTTCAGGCGGTGGGAGAATTCGTGCATCTGCAGTTTGAAATAGAGAATGACCGTGGTCGCCAGGCTAATGGCCACAGCGGGCACAGTGTGGCCTGTTGCCAACAGAACCCCGATGCCATAAGCCACCAAGAGGGCGATGGAGGTGGTCAGTCCTGGCGCCAAATCTCCTTTGAGACGAAGAAACTGGACCGTGGCCGACTGAACGGTGATGGCTATAAGGCCCGCAGGGACCATCCAGGAATAGGAACCATTGAGGGCTACGCTACCGCAGATGGCACCGAGCAGCGTGACCAGGATGAAGGTGCGAAGTCCGGCCAGTCTATGTTCCTGCCGCTCCCGCTCCAGGCCCATCAAAGCGCCGAGCAGAATGGCCAGAAAGTAGGATTCAAAGAGTTGCCAGGCAGCCGTTTCATTCATCTGTTACCGACCTTGGTTAAAAGCAATAGCAGAGGATTCCATTTATAAGAAGTATAACAAAAAGGGGGAACCTTGAAAAAATGCAAATTAATTATTGGGGAATCGATAAGTTTGCATAGTTTTTGCTAATAAATAGTTCGAAAGTTACGGCCAACTTTTGATAGTGGAAGTTGTGGTGCAATAGCGTCTGCCAAAATCGAGGTGGCAAGGCTGTATGGTTTGGAAGAAGCCCAGATTCCAAAGGAGGAAAAATCTTGTACTATCTCAGCATGAAAGTGACACCCCCTTGGAAACAGGATCAAGCCCGCAAGGTTAAACAGGCCCTGGCTCATTTTTGGGTCGAGGCGGAAAACGGCAAAGGAGCGGTGAACAAGGCCTTGGATTACCTGGAACAGCGCCAGTGGCAAGTTCTCGCTATCCAGGAGAAACCCAATGTGGTCGGTGTGCAGGATGACTCCCATGGCTGCATGGGGTTGACTCAATCCTTGCGTGCCCAGGTTTATGGTTTGTCCCTGTGTCTTACCGATTGGGTTTATGAAGGTCTTCAGTAATAGCGGGCTTTGATGCCCTCAAAAATGGCCAGTTGAGACAAAATTTGTTGCTGTTTAAGCCAGCGCTCTTCGGCTGACTGCTATTTTTCAGGGCATTTCCCAGCAATTGTCTGAATTCAGCGACAGGGCGCCGCTTATTGTTAGGCGGGAGGGCAAGCGGTGAGGAGCACAACCTCTTTACGCTTCGGGTTGTATTGCGGCTATTTTGGGTGGCTGGCCAGAAACCGATCGAGCTGGTTGGCAAAGGCGGTGCGATCCTGCTTGCTGAAGGGGGGCGGCCCCCCGGTATCGATACCGCTGCCGCGTAGCTCGTCCATCAGGTCGCGCATGGCCAACCGTTCGCGAATATTGTCTTTGTCGTACAGCTCCCCGCGGGGATTGAGGGCATGGCCACCTTTATCAACGACCTGCGCAGCGAGGGGAATGTCGGCGGTAATCACCAGGTCACCGGGCTGTAGCAGTTCGACGATTTTATCATCGGCTACATCCATACCCGCAGCAACGACCATCGAGCGGATATAGCGGGAGGCCGGTGCCTGCATTGGCTGGTTGGCTACCAATATTAGAGAGGTCTTCACCCTTTCGGCGGCTCGAAAAAGAATCTCTTTGATAGGCTTGGGACAGGCGTCCGCATCGATCCAGATATCCATTTAAGCTACTCCTTCCTGAACCGCCAGAGCGGCGCAGCATCCTGCCAACCAACCTGTTGAAAAGGCAGCTTGTAGATTGTACCCCCCGGTTTCAGCCTGCAGGTCGAGCAGTTCGCCGGCCAGATAGAGTCCAACCGTCAGGCGCGATTCCATGGTCCGCGGATCGACCTCTTTCGTATCGACTCCTCCAGCAGTGACAATAGCTTCGCTAAAGGGACGATGACCGCTGATCTCCAGGCGAAAATCCTTAATCCAGCGCCCTAGCTTGCGGCGCTCTTTGGCGTTCAAGGTGGCGGCGGTGCGTTCTGCCGGAAGGCCGATAAGGTCGAGGCAGACGGGAACCATAACCGCAGGCAAAAGACCCCGCAACAGGCTGGCAATAGGTTCCTTGCCGCGAGAATCAAGATCGCGCAGCAGTCGGCGGTCGAGTTTTTGTTCGTCCAGAGCCGGTTTGAGATCGATAGATATTTCAACTTTATGGTCGCTGCGCAGAGCGTCGACGGCCAAACCGCTCAGAGTCAGGATGATCGGACCGGTAACGCCCGATTTGCTAAAGACTAATTCGCCGAAATCTTCAGCGACCTTCTTACCGTTAACAAGCAATTGCGCGTTGATATTGCGCAGGTTGAGTTCCGCCATACGGCCAGTGGATGCATCGGCTGTTTCAAGGGGCACCAGCGCCGGCCGAATGTCGATAATGTGATGACCCGCGGCTGTTGCGAAGCGATATCCGTCCCCCGTGGAGCCGGTGGCCGGATAGGAAGCCCCGCCTGTGGCCAGGATCGCTGCACGGCAAGGGATCTCTCGGCCATTGCAGAGTACGCCGGTTACTCGGCCATTGGTGAGACTCAAGCCTTCGACGGTCGCCGAGGTTTGCACTTCTACGCCACACTGTTGCAGCCACTGGCGTAACGCTCTTAATACGTCGCCGGCCTTGCCGCTGGCGGGAAATACCCTGCCGCCCCTTTCAGTAACCAGATTGAGTCCGAGATCTTCAAAAAAATCCATCAAATCGGTATTGAAAAAACGGGCGAAGGCTTGCCGCAGAAAACGTCCAGAAGGACCGAAGTGGGCGATGAAGTCGCGCATTTCGGAACTGTTGGTGAGATTGCAGCGACCCTTCCCGGTGATGCCGAGCTTGCGTCCGGGCAGGGGCATTTTTTCCAACAGCAGGGTGCGAGCACCGGCTTGTGCGGCTTGGCCTGCGGCCATGAGGCCGGCGGCACCGCCGCCGATAACGATAATATCCGGTTGGTTCAAGGGGTAACCTATCAAAGATGAAAACGATGGATGGACCTGTTCAATAATCTGCTAAGGGGACCATACAGACCGCTAAGGCCAGACGCAAGGATTTTGCAAAGGGGTTGGGCGTTAAGTCGCTGTAGGCGTAGAAGCAGGAGAGGGCCTGTTTAGCGGGATCCAGCCACGCGGGGCGTAAATCCCAGGTCGAGACCACCGCTGCGCCAAGCTTCAAATTCTTCGCGGGTGTTGAGGTTAAGGAACATCTCCCAGTCGGGGCTATAATGTCTAGCCTCCGCCTCGCTGACATAGTGGGTGTCTTGATGTTTAAGAAATTGAAACAGGGAACGCTGGTCGCGACCAAGATACGCTTCGATATCCGCTAGCAGGTCACGGGCATAAAAGGCATTGAAGGGCTCGATCCAGTCGCCAAAGCGGGTGATGCAGGCGTTGTCCGTGCAGCCCCGAAGGCGCTCCTGCATGAAGCGGATATAGTCGAGATTGATGTTAGGCATATCGCAGGCCAGGAAGTAGACCTGGCGCGAGCTCGCGGTCTTCAGGCCGATATGGATGCCGCTGAGGGGACCTTTGTGACAAATCTCGTCGCTGACCAAGATAAAGGGGGTGTCACGATAGAGCTCGGGGGTATTGGTCACCACAATGACCTGCTCAAACAGCTTGGCCAGTTGCTCTCCATGATGACAGAGTAGATAGTGGTTCTTGATCTGCAAGAACTGTTTGTCAAAGCCCATGCGGCGGCTTTTGCCCCCCGCCAGGATCACGGCGCTGCCGAATTCCTTGTCCATAACTTCTCCAGTTTAATAAAAACCTTGCTGCTCAGTTGGGAGTTTCGTCCCTTACCAAACAAGAAAAATTGGTGTAAACGTTGAACTTGCTACCCCTTGCGAATCCGACCAGGGTCATGCCGAGGGTCTGGGCCTGTTCGATGGCGGCGCTGGTCGGCGCCGAGCGGGAGACGATAACCGGAATGCCCCGCCGAGCCACCTTGGCGACGATTTCCGTGGAGATGCGACCGCTGGTAAGCACGATTTTGTCCTCAAGGGGAACGTCGTTCATCATTGCATGCCCGAGGATCTTGTCCAAAGCGTTATGCCGGCCGATATCCTCCTCAAAGGTCAGTAACTCACTGCCATTGGAGAGGGCGCAGCTATGAACCCCGCCGGTATCGAGAAACAGTTGGGATTTGCGATTGAACTCCGCCATCAGCGCCAGTACGTTTTCGGCTCGCAGGCTAAAGGTGTTTTCGGGACGCTCTGCCAGGGTTTCGACATCGGCCATATAGAGCATGGAGCGTCCCTTGCCGCAGGCGGTGGTGATCGTCTTCTGTGCAAAGAGCTTATCACCGGTCAGAAAGAACTCCGCCTTGTTGCTCAGGGTGACCTGGGCCAGTTTCTGCTCCACGTTGATCGTCAGGTTTTCCAAATCATCCCGGTGCTGAATAACCCCTTCCGAAAATAGAAAGCCGGTTACAAGATTTTCCAGGGAACGGGGGGTGCAGAGCAGGGTGATGAACTCCTTGCCGTTGATCTGAATGGCCAGGTCGTATTCAGCGGCCACCACATCGTTGATTTCGCTGATCTGCCCCTGCCGGTATTGCAGGATGGGAAATTCGCGCCGTTCGATATTGGCTGACATCCTTGTTTCTCCAGAAGGTTAGTCGATAAAAGTGGGAGCCGCGGCAATGCCTCGCTGCAGCAGTCGGGCGATCTTGCCAGCATTTATCCCGGGGCTCAAGCCGAGGCGGATGGTCTGAAAACACTCCTCGTCACTCAGGCCGATGGCTTTAAGAACGTGGGACGGTTTGTGCTCCACCGATGAACAGGCCGAACCAGCGGAAAAGGACAGCTCATCTTTCAGCATCATCATCAGCGCGCTAGCCTCCACTCCGGGTATGGTGATGTTCAGATTGCGGGCCAGTTTATGCTCTGGATCGCCGTTCAGGCGAAGTTTGGGAAAGGCCTGCTGCAGTCCGTTGAACAGCTCTTTTGCCATCTGGCGCAAAAGCTGGTTGGTCTGCTGCATCTCTTCCTGAGCTAACTGTAGAGCGGTCGCCATGCCGATAATGGCCGGAACGTTAAGGGTGCCCGGTCGCAGGCCCCGTTCCTGGCCCCCTCCAAACTGAGTAGGCTGCAGGCTGTCAGCAGCGATTCCCTCACGGACGTAGAGCCCGCCGATCCCCTTGGGGCCGTAAAATTTATGGGCGGAAAAGGATAGCAGGTCGATCTGCAGCTCTTCGATGTTAAGAGCCTCATGGCCGACGGCCTGGGCCGCGTCGCAATGGAACAGGATTCCGGCTGCTCGACAGATGCGACCAATTTCTTTTATTGGCTGCAGGGTGCCTATCTCATTGTTGGCAAACATTACCGAAACAAGCGTGGTTTCCGGTTGCAGGGCCGCCCGCAGTTGTTCGGGGTCGATGCGGCCCCCGCCATCCACTGGCAGCAAAGTGACTTGAGCGCCGCCCCTTTTCAGATACGCCAAGGGCTCCAACACCGAAGAATGTTCAACGGCCGAGGTGATGAAATGGCGCTCGCTGACAGGACGATCGGCAAAGGCGCCGAGGAGCGTCAGGTTATTCGCCTCCGTAGCACCGCTGGTGAAGATAATTTCCTTTTCCGAAGGGCAGCCGAGAGCTGCGGCGATGCTCTGCCGGGACTCTTCCACGGCCCGGCGGGCAGCTTCTCCATGCTGGTGCTCCGCCGTCGAAGGGTTGCCGCACTGTTCAGTGAAATAGGGCAGCATCCGTTCCAGAACGCGGGGATCGACCGGTGTTGAGGCTTGGCTGTCGAGATAAATAGGTCCGTGGCTCAAAATCGCTGTTTCCTTGCACACAAGGCTAGGGGGGGAAAGGAAAGGCTGACGTCCCTTCAGCCTTTCTTCGGTAATGTTTTATCCCTCGTCGATTTATTCGTCCTTGGCCAGCAGATACCCTTTGGCCAGAGCCGTGTTGACATGCACCACTCCGTTATTCAGGGTCTTAAAGGGGTAGTCATCGGTGATGGTTGGCAGGGCGTCAGCGTCTTTCTGGCTACGCAGAACCATTCCGGCAGGAACATAACGACCATCGGCAACGGTGACGCCCATGACGATAGCGCCCGGTTCGATAACACAGCCTTTGCCGACAAAGGATTTGAACACCAATGCTTTCATTCCGACAAAGGTTCCGTCCAAAACGACTGCTGGGCCGTGAATCTGCACCTGGTGAGCCAGGGAGACGCGGCGGCCAACATAGACGCCATAGTTCTGGCCATCAACCTCATACAGGTTCTTGGTTACCGGTGTGCCGTTCATCTCCGTTTCCAGGGCGTGAATGACCACGCCATCCTGAACATTGGAGTCGTCGCCGACAAACAGTGGTTGCCCCTCGTCGCCCCGCACCACCGCAGTGGGAGAGACCATGATGTTCTTGCCGAGAATAACATTCCCGATGACGGCGGCGAGCGGGTGGACATAACTGGTGGCATCAATCACAGGTTCCGATGCTTTGCCGCAAAAATCGGTGACAACATTTTTTTCGATCATAGTTAGAACTCCACTGACACAAAAGTCGAGAGGGTTAAGGAATTTAGGTGGACACCATTATAGCCGGAGACTGCCGTGTCTGCGAAGTGATAATTGGAGTGTGGTCCAGGCTTGGTGTTTGGGTGCCCTCGCAAACAACAGCCCCCGTGCTAGGCACGGGGGCGTTGCGAGAGGTTTGCCCCTTCCCTGGGAGCCATGCAAACGTCTGGAATGCGGGGGCATTCCTGCGGGAACCAACCAAATGACGGGGAGAGCATAAAGCAAAGGAAAGTTTTTTTGTCCTTGGGTGGTGAGTGTGTCGCTATTTTCTATTTAATTGTGTCGGGGGACGACCAAAGCCGTCCCCCGATGCTTGCAGGTTATTTAATCTGGTCTGTTTCTTCGGACCAATCCCAGGCTACCTTTTCCAACTTGGCAGCGCAGGACTTGTACTCGGGGATCTTGGCGATCGGGTCGAGTACCGGGTTGGTCAGAGTGTTGGCAGCTCCGACGGCAAAGTGGAACGGCATGAAGATGACGTTCTCCTTCAGCTTAGGAGTTACCTTGGCCGTCACCACAACCTGACCGCGGCGGGTGCTGACCTTGACCTTGTCTCCTTCAACGATGCTCAGTTTGCGAGCGGCATCGGGATTGATCTCGACGAAGGATTCGGGGCACATGGCGTTCAGGCCGTCGACCTTACCGGTCATGGTCCGGGTGTGGTAATGGTAGAGAACACGACCGGTGGTCATGACCAGCGGGAAGTCGGCGCAGGGCACCTCGGCGCTGGGCTTGAACACGGCCGGCTTGAACAGACCCAAACCGCGGGCGCACTTGCCAGCGTGCAGGAACTTAGTGCCGGCATGGTCCGCCGTCGGGCAAGGCCACTGCAGGCCGCCCAACTCGTTCAGGCGACCGTAGGTGATGCCGCCGTAGGAAGGGGTCACCGAAGAGATCTCGGTGAAGATTTCTTCCGGAGTGGCGTAGGTCTTTTCGATGCCGAGTCTGTTCAGCAGATCCATCAGGATCTCCCAGTCAGGCTTGCACTGACCAACCGGCTCGATGGCTTTACGGACCATCTGTACGCGGCGCTCGGTATTGGAAAAGGTTCCGTTTTTCTCAGCAAAGGTAGCCGCCGGCAGGACTACATCCGCCAGTTGAGCCGTTTCGGTGAGGAAGATGTCCTGTACCACCAGAAATTCGGTGTTTTTCAGGGCTTCTTCGACGTGGGCCAAATCCGGATCAGACACCATCGGGTTTTCGCCCATGATGTACAGGACCTTGATGTCGCCGTGACCGGCTTTGCCAACGATCTCGGTCAGGGTCAGGCCGACTTTGTCGGACAGTTCGACGCCCCAGGCCTTTTCAAACTTTTCCTTCACCGCAGGCTCGGTTACCTTCTGGTAGCCGGGGTAGGTGCCGGGCAGACCGCCCATGTCGCAGGCGCCCTGAACGTTATTCTGGCCGCGTAGCGGGTTGATGCCGCCGGACTCGATACCGATATTGCCACAGAGCAGAGCCAGGTTAGCCAGGCTCATGACCCCTTCGGTGCCGCTCGAGTGCTGGGTAACGCCCATGCAGTAGACGATGGCGCCCTTAGCGCCTTCGGCATAAATGCGGGCAGCAGTTTTGATGTCCTCGGCGTCGATGCCGCAAATTTCAGCAGCGACTTCCGGGGTGAAATCAGCGACGGTGGCAACCAGCGCGTCGTAGTTTTCGGTGCGCTCTTTGATATACTCAGCAGCTTCCAGACCTTCGCTGATGATGCAGCTCATGATGCCGTTGTACAGAGCGATGTTGGTTCCCGGAGTGATCTGCAAAAAGACATCGGCGTCTTCGACCATGTCGATTTTCCGCGGCTCGGCGACGATAATTTTCGCGCCTTTCTTTTTAGCCTGACGGATTTTTGCACCGATGACCGGATGGGATTCGGTGGTGTTGGAACCGGTAATGAAAATAACGTCGCTGTCGATCAGTTCGTTGATGCTGTTGGTCATTGCGCCACTTCCAAGCGTAGTTGCCAGACCGGCAACTGTCGAGGAGTGTCAGAGTCGAGCGCAGTGATCGACACTATTAGTGCCGAACGCCGCGCGAACCATTTTCTGGAACAGATAGTTTTCTTCGTTAGTGACGCGGGCCGAAGACAGGCCGGCGAGTGCTTCGCTGCCGAATTCTGCCTTGGTGGCCTTAACCTTGTCAGCGATGAGGCTGTAGGCCTCGTCCCAGGTTGCTTCAACGAGCTGACCATTTTTTCTGACCAGCGGAGTAGTCAAGCGATCCGGGTGGTTGATGAAATTGAAACCGAATTTACCCTTAACGCACAACAGGCCGTCGTTGGCGGCACCGTTGAGCGGCTCGACGCCTACGACCTTGTTGCCCTTGGTCAGCAGGTTCATCTGGCAACCAACACCACAATAAGAACAGGTGGTTTCAGTCTTGGAGATTTCCCAGCTGCGGAATTTCTCTTTGCTCTTGGGCAGCAGGGCGCCGGTCGGGCAGACCGAAACGCAGTTGCCGCAAGAGACGCAGGTCGACTCATCCATGCCGCGATCGAAAGGAGCCACCGGATGGGTGTTGAAACCGCGATCACCGAAGCCGATGGCTTTAGTGTTCTGGAAGTTTGAGCAGACAGTGACGCAGCGGCGGCAGGCGACGCACTTGTTCAGGTTGCGGCTGTAGAACTTGTTGGTCGCATCCTCGGGGTAGTCGTTGCGCTGACCAGCAAAGGAGGTCTGCTCAAGGCCGTACTGGTAGCAGAGGTCCTGCAGTACGCAGCTGCCAGCCTGCTCGCAGGTCAGGCAATCGAGGGGATGGTCGGAGAGCATCAGGTCGACAACGATCTTGCGTGCGGCGTGAACCCGCTCGGTGTCGGTCTTGATGATCATGCCTTCCATGACCGGGGTGGCGCAGGCCGGAGCCAGGTTGCGACGGTTTTCAACTTCTACCACGCAAATACGGCAAGCGGCAGCCTGTTGGTTGAATTTCTTTTCCATATCCAGGTAGCAAAGGGTCGGAATCTCGATACCCAGCTGGTTGGCAGCATCAAGAATCGCGCTGCCGGCAGCTACCTGAGTAGCCTGACCGTCAACGGTTACATTCAGCATAGACATGCGGTATGTCTCCTTTTAATTATTGTTTGATGATGGCGTCAAACTTACACTTGTCGAGGCAGGCACCGCATTTGATGCAGGCGGCCTGATCGATGACGTGAACTTCCTTAACCTTGCCGCCGATGCAGTCAACGGGGCAAACTCGGGCGCACAGGGTACAACCCACGCACTTTTCGTCTACCACGATGAACTCGAGCAGGTCGGAGCAGACACCCGCCGGGCACTTTTTGTCAACAACGTGTGCCGTATACTCGTCTTCAAAGACGCGCATGGTCGACAGAACCGGGTTAGGCATAGTCTGACCCAAA
>JABXKU010000094.1 GCA_013619105.1 Desulfuromonadales bacterium | reverse complement strand
GATGTCCAGATAGACATCGAGAACTCGGTCATCCCTCCCGGGTGCCAGCAATTGCGCCTCTATCTGGCGAAGCTTTTTTTCAACCTCCGAGAGCTCCATCAAGGAAAATAGGGACACTCCCCTTATTTAGTGTAATCAAAAGGGACAGGGCTACACACGGGTAAAAATTAGCGTCTCTGATTTTAGCTGACGGAATTGTTGATGTTTTGAGTTTGTAGCATGTGTAGCCTTGACCCCACTAAGCTGAAACCATTGCGCATAGAGTATCCAGGCACCTTTCTTTCCCTCCTTGTTCTGAACCTTTCGTCATGCTAAAAATGTGGCTAATGCGAACGTTTAAAGGTGACTTAAGGAGGACGGTATGCTCGATTTGGTGATAGATAGTGAAAAGTGCACCCGCTGCGAACAGTGCGTCAAGGACTGCCCGTTAATGGTTCTGGTCATGGATCAAGGCGTGCCCACTGTCGGTGAAGACAAGGCGGAGAAATGTATCGGGTGTCAACACTGCCTGGCCGTTTGTCCGACTGGCGCCCTCAGTATTTTTGGGCTCAAACCGGAAAATAGCCTGCCCCTTGCCGGGCATCTGCCCGAACCCGCCCAGATGGAAACGCTGATCAAAGGCCGTCGTTCCCTGCGCCGATTTCAGCGTGAGCCCGTCGATCCCGCTACCATCGAACAATTGCTCAAAATAGCCAACCATGCCCCCACTGGCGTCAATTCCCGCAAGGTGCTGTTTACCGTGGTCGAAGATCAGCAGACCATGGAGCAGGTTAAGCTCGCGACCATGCAGGGCGTGCGCAAAAGGGTTGAGGAAGAGAGCCTGCCCAAGGGCAAGGAGTTTTACGGCGGCATTCTAAGGGCCTGGGACAAAGGTGCGGATATCCTGTTTCGCAAGGCGCCCCATCTGCTGATCGTATCTGTCGAGGCCAACGCCCCGACTCCCATCGCTGACGGCTTCATCGCCATGCACACCTTCGAGATGATGGCTGCGACCTTAGGTCTGGGTACCCTGTGGGACGGTCTGGCCAAATGGGCTATGATCGACCTGAACCCTGAGCTGGGCGCCCAGCTTGGCATCCCGGCATCCCATGAGATCGTCTACGTGATGCTGTTCGGAAAGCCCGCGGTGACCTATCACCGCACGGTACAGCGCGACGCGGATCTAAAAGTCAACCGCGTGGTGTGGGATAAGAAATAGGCACGTTGTTTAAGTCAAAAAGACCCCGCATTTCTTATGACAGGGGGGTACCCGGGGACGGTGTTTATTTGTTCACTAATCCCTGGCTTTCTGTCCGTACAGACCATAACCGGGATAGGTTTGTTTATCGCTCATTAGCGGGAAGTAAAACTGTCCCGATTTCTTATCCCCAGAATTATACCTATGATATTGTGACTTATAATATTGTTACTTGCACAGAAATACACCTATGCCGGAGGACAACAATGGACATTCTGAAAATCTATCAGTACGCCATGCAGCGGGAGTTAGAGGGCAAGCGTTTCTTTGAGGAGCACGCGGAACGCTTGAACCATGCCTCGGCAATCGGCGCCTTCAAAAGCCTCGCAGCCGAAGAGCAAAAACACATTGAATTCATCCAGCATCAGATTGACCTGATAACGAAGGGTTCTCCGCCGGATCTCACCATGGCAGAAGAGATGCAAAAGGAAGGGTTTTTTTCGCAGCGCGCGGTTACCGAGTGCATCGACAGTACCACTCTCGAATCAATGGTCCCCGACCTGCCGGTTCTTCGCATGGCTTTCCTAATTGAACGCGACTTCTCTGAGTTTTATGAGAAGGCAGCTGAAAACGCTGAAGGCGACAGCAAAAAGGCGTTGAAGATGCTCGCTGAGTGGGAGCGCCAACACGAGCAGCTGTTCAAGCAGTTGCATGACAAGGCGTTCGAAGAGTACTCAGAAATGCCGTGGGGCGGCTAGGACGAGATTATCCGGAATTCTCTGATTAGAAATATTTCAATGGAAAAGGCGGCCCGCAAATGCCGCCTTTTCCATTTCTCCACTCGACAATATCGCAAGACCATGAACGAAATGGTGTCAGATATTTTCTTAATAACTCCCTGCCAAGCCCCTGGAGGGTAACCGGGGTCGTTGTTTATTTGTTCACTAACTCCTGGCTTTCGGTCTGTACTCGGTGCATGCAACCGGTGATGGAATGAACGAGGAAAAATAGAGACTCTCCCCTGCTTTGGCCGAAAACCACAGGCTGCGGGTCATTTCCGCTTCGATCGTTTTGGATTCTTCATCGCCCACAATTATTTTTGAGTTTGCAGTAGAAATTTCCAGGGGTTAGTCTGCTCAAAGCCGCTATTTTGAACGATTCGAACAGATTTTCAGCCCATATCTGGAAGAAAACTATGGTTTTTGTCGATAAACCGTACGTTTCGGAGTTTGTCAAAGACACCCTCAAGGAACATTCTCTGCCTGTTGTCGGTACGACCGTGGCAAAAAGCATGGAGCTGAAGGAGGGAACATATTTTCTCACAGAGGACGAGGCGGTTGAAAAGGTGCGCCGATGCAAGAATCCGATCCTGTATACCACCTCGGAAAACTGCATCGGCTGGATCGCAAAGCATCTTTCCTTTACCGGTATCCCTGCCAAAATTGAGTTGTTCAAAAACAAGCTGAAATTTCGCGAGATGACCCGGCCGATTTTCCCCGAGTTATATTTTCGGGGAATCCAGTTCGACGATCTAGAGACCGTCTGTTATGACGACCTGCCTTCGCCGTTTATCATCAAGCCCGCTGTCGGGTTTTTTAGCATGGGGGTGCACAAGGTCGCCAGCCATGAGGAATGGACGGCTGCGATCGCAGCCATCAGGTCCGAAATCGACAGAACCCGAGGCCTGTATCCTGAAGAGGTTATGGACGGCCGTTCGTTTATCATCGAAGAGTGCATCGATGGCGAAGAGTTTGCTGTGGACGCCTATTACGATGCTGCTGGGAAGCCCGTAGTACTGGGGATATTTCAACATGTCTTTTCTTCGGGATACGACGTGAGCGACCGGGTCTACATCACTTCGAAGGACATTATCGAAGAGAATCTCAGCGAGTTTACCGAACTAGTCGGCCAAATCGGTGAGGTGGCGGGAGTGAAGAATTTTCCTGTGCATGTTGAGGTCCGGCGAACCGCAGGGGGGCGGATTCTGCCCATCGAAGTGAATCCCATGCGTTTCGGCGGTTGGTGTACGACTGCGGATATGACTTTTCGCGCCTATGGCCTCAACCCCTATCAGTGTTATTTCTCCCAGCAACGGCCCGATTGGCCTCGCCTGCTGCAGGGGAAGGCCGGCAAGCTGTTTGCCATTGTCGTACTGGATAATGGGTCCGGCATCGATGGGAAGGATATCAAATCCTTCGATTACGACAAGTTGTTGGCCCAGTTTGAAAGGCCCCTCGAATTGCGGAAGGTCGATTATCACGAGTACCCGGTTTTCGGGTTTCTGTTCACGGAAACCAGTGCCGACAATTTTGCCGAGCTAGAACAGATTCTGCAATCGGACTTGAGATCATTCATAAAAGCTTGAGGGTGGGAATCCTCAAGGGGAGCGATTGCCTGCGATAAAAACTCCTTGGCGCCACCACCGCCGTATTGACCGTTTTGGCGACATGCGCTACATTGAAGGCGCTTAATCATTTGTTTCCCGGAGCCGGGCCGTTGCTCGGTTATTGGATCTATTCAAGGAGGGACCGTGAAGAAATTCGTTATAGCCATCCTGATCGGTATCGCCGGCTGGTTCGGCGCCACCTATCTGCTCGGCGGCCAGGTTGAGCAGCACTATCTGGACCATATCGCCCGCTTTGAACAGTGGGGGCCGCTTCATTTGACTAGTGAAAGTTACCAACGGGGATTTCTGTCCTCCCAAGCTCGTACCCTGCTGGAGATCAGGGTGCCGGTGCCCGCCGACGAGGAGGGGGAAGTGGAGACTAAATCGTTGCGGCTGATCTTGGAACACCAGCTATGCCACGGACCCTTGCCGGTCGGTGCTGGGAGCTTCAGCCTGATGCCGAAGCTGGCCCGCATCGAGACGCGGTTGGTTGGAGCGACTTTGGTGGGGCAAGATGGGGAGGGCAGCGATCTGCTGGCCAAACTACCTTGGCTCGCGGAAATCTATGACCTGACCAGCATCAGTCTGGCCGGCCGTGGCCGTGATCAACTGGTTATACCGGCTATTGAAGAAACCATCGAGGAAGAACAGCTCACCATCAATTGGGGCGGCCTGCAAAGCGATACGAAGTTCGCCGAAGATATGTCGCAGCTGGCTGGGAACGTCGTGTTGTCCAGCCTGCAACTGACAGCCGAGGACGGTCGGATGGAGTGGGGCGGCGCTCAGGTCGATTTCGATCTGCACGAGGCCTTCCCACTGGTCTATCTGGGTCGGTACCAGGCCGACTCTGGTCTTCTGGAGATTGATTTTAAGGAGACGGGCAAGGGGCGGCAAAAGGTACGGGTTGAGGGGGTTACCCTCGACTCTCTGGCTTCGCAAAACGGTGCGACCGTCGAATACCTGCAAACGCTGACGGTGGCGAAGGTTAACGTCAATGATGCCGGCTACGGCCCCGCTGAGTTAGAGGTGGCTGCTCGCGGTTTGGACGGTGAGGTCCTCAGTCGATACCAGCAGGATGTGCTGGAGGTCTATGGTCAGGACACCTTCGATCCAGAGGTCGTCGGTTTGCAGATGATGCAAGTCTACCTGCGGCTGTTGACCGGCCTGGCCGAAGGGGCGCCGGAAATTGAGTTCAGCAAGCTGCAGCTCGTCACCCCCGAGGGGGATTTCTCCGGTAATTTGCGCCTAAAGCTCAATGGAGAAGCCGGCCAGGAGCTGAACAATGTGCCTGCCCTGCTGCAGAAACTGGAGGGCCAGGCGCAGATAACGGCGGATGAAAGCCTGGTACGGACCGTAATGACCGGCCTGATTGCCCAGCAGATAAAAACCGCCCATCAGCAACGTGACCTTGCTCCTCCGACCGCCGAAGAGCTTGCTGCCCGAGCCGGCTTGCAGGTTGAGCAACGGCTGGAAGCTCTGATCGGCCAGCAATATATCGAACGCAGTGAAGGTAAGCTTCGTTGCCAGGCGATATTCGATCGCGGCGAGCTCAAGGTCAATGGCCAGCGGTTGATGTAAACCTAACCACCATGGCTTGTAATACATCAACTTGGAGGAGCGGAAGGGTCAGGTTGTCAATTGGCTCGGCTGATTGAATGTTCAAGCAGGAAGAATCAGAGGTAGATTTATTGTTCAAAAAGAAAACCCTCGGGTCGTTGACCGAGGGTTTTCTTTCTTTATGATCGTTGTCGGTGTGGGTTCAGCTTGACAGCATTTCTAAAACTTTTCGGAAGGGGAATGCTCCCAGCGCACCGAAATCCGTGTGTCGGCTCAGCTTGGCCCGGGTGACGGCGGGGCTGGTGATACCGCAAAGAAAACGAGCCAGTTGGCGGGGGTGGCTCAGGGAGGCATGATCTTCGGCTCGCAGCCGCTGGGCGATTTCGGCTTCGGCGGCACCGGTCTCAAGAGGCGCGGTGCGCGGCAGTTTTTGTCCCTCCCCCTTTTGGCAGCGGCTGCAGTCGTTGCAGTCCGAGTCGCTCTTTTCTCCGAAATAATCTAGTAATTGGCGGGTCAGGCAGCTGTTTTGCTCGGCATAAGCCAACACCCCCCGCAAACGAGTGATGTTCTGCTGTTCCTTCTGGGCAAAGGTTTTTTGCAGGTCGGCGATGAGTTTTGGGCGATCAGAGCTCGGCTGGTGGATCCGATAGCCGTGGCGCAGTCCGGTGACCTGGGTCGTAAGCTCGCCCTTTTCTTCAAGATAGCCGATGGCGGCAGTGATTCGACCGCGGGGTTGGTCCAGAGCTGTGGCGCTTTCGTCGGGGTTGAGGTGGGCCCACACCCGCCCCTGTTTGGCGGTGGCGATCAGCTCCCTTAAAAAGGCCGCGCGATCGGGGTCGAAGTCTGCACAAATGTCCTCAAGGGACCGGTTCAATTTGACCTTGTAGCTGTCGTAAAAGGGGCCGGTAGCCCGCAGCACGCCGTGCATCTCGAGATAGGTAAAGACGGTGGCGATCACCAGGGGGCGGATATCGTACAGCCCGGATAGCTCAAAAAGGGAGACGTCAAAGACCTCTCCCTGGCTGAGTAGGTGCTCCACCAGGGCGGCGAGGGCTTCGGGGATGGGGGTGTCGCCGTAACTGAAGTTGGCCAGCACCGTCAGGTCGTCGGCGCAGGCCAGGATTTCGCAGTGGGCGTCTTGGCCGTCGCGACCGGCGCGCCCGATCTCCTGCATGTAGTTCTCTAGGGTCTTGGGCAGGTTGTAATGGTAGATAGCGCGGATGTCGGCCTTGTCGATGCCCATGCCGAAGGCGATGGTGGCGACCACCAGCTGCAACTCGCCGGACATAAAGGCGTCCTGCACGGTGGTGCGTTCCTCGGGTTTCATCCCCGCATGATAAGCTCGGGCGGTGACCCCCTCTGCAGAAAGAAAGTTGGCCACTAGTTCAGCAGTTTTTTGCAAGGTAACGTAGATGATACCCGGTTCAGAGGGTCGTTCGCGCAGCCGTTGCAGCAGTTGATGGCGGCGCTTCGGGGCGGGGCAGGGGGTGACGACAAGGTGCAGGTTGGGCCGATGAAAGCTGGTGCGGATCTGGTCGTCTTCGGTAATGTTGAAGGCCCGGCGGATATCGGCGGCGACCGCCGGAGTGGCGGTGGCGGTTAAGGCCAGCACCCTGCCGACCTTTAGCTCTTGGGCCAGCCGGGCGATTTTCATATATTCGGGGCGAAAGTTGTGCCCCCACTCAGAGATGCAATGGGCTTCGTCGATGGCCAGTAAGGCGATGGGACGTCCCTGCAGGCGTTTTAAAAAGCGCTCGTTGGCCAGCCGCTCGGGGGCGATATACAGGAGCTTAAGGCTGCCGTCGGCCAGTTGCCGATAGATATTTTGTGCCTCGGCGGGACCGATGCTGGAGTCGAGGCGGGCGGCCATGATGCCCCGTTTGCGTAGCGCATCGACCTGATCTTTCATCAGGGCAATCAGGGGCGAAATGACCAGGGTCAAGCCGTCCAGCAGCAAGCCGGGCAACTGATAGCACAAGCTCTTGCCACCCCCCGTGGGAAAGATGGCCAGGGACGAACGCCCGGCCAGCAGGCAGTCGATGACCGCTTCTTGCCCCGGACGAAAGGTGGAAAAGCCGAAATTTTTTTGCAGGCAACGGTGACTTGGCGTTTCTGACATTTCTCTCTCCGGTGCGGATTTTGGGTATTGCTTGGCGAGGTGTGAGTTTATTTATAGCATCTAATGATTGTGTGCCATAGCACAAAAACTAGCGGCTTCCGGGGGGAAGCCGTTGCATATTCGACCTTTTGCGTTGCTGGAACTCGGCAGATCGGCAGAGCCTGGGATCAAGCTCAGGCCATCACTTGATACATTTGTAAAAACGCGTTCGATGGCTAAGCAAAAATTTCGTCCTACAAGGCTTGGTGGTTTTTCAGGGGCGATGGCATGCATCTATGTATGTCGAGGTCCTGAAAAAGTGCCGTAACGCCGTAGGGCGAACTTTTTGTGACGCCATATTATTTATAAGCCGTGACGCCCATGAGCTCGGGAATCTTTTTCACTTTACTGAAGCCCGCCGCCTTGAGTCGTCGCACAGCATTGTCCACAAAGCTGGAGCCGCGTTTGAGCAACTGTGGGTTACCCGTATAGTGAAACAGCGCCCCCCGTCTCTTGAGTACACGATAGATTTCTCGGTAGAACTGCTCGCCGTAAAGCTCCCCGGCAAGGGAGAATCGGGGCGGATCGTGGATCACCGAGTCAAAGGATTCGCTCTCTAGCTCCCGGATGTAATCATCGATGTCGGCATGAACCAGCTGAATGTTGGCGCCGTATATCCGCTGCGACCAGGGGTTTTTTTTGCGCAAGGCCATGACCGTGGCGTTCTTTTCCACCGAGATGACTTCCCGTGCCCCAAGGTTCAGCGCTGTCGAGGCCGCATAGCCGAGCCCACTGCAGGTATCGAGTACCCGGGCTCCCTTACGCACGACTTGCGCGGCCATTCGGCCTGCACTCTCAAAGGGGTTGATCCCCTTAGAAATGTGCATTTTGACTCCGCTGATTTCCAGTAGCGGCGCCTGGTCCGTGGGTACGAGCTTGTAATAGCCCTCGCCCCTGACTTCTAGCACCTCGAGACTGCCGTGCTCCAGGTAGAAGATTCTGTTCGCTTTGCCGGCAATCTTCTGCAGATCCTTTACACCCAGCCGGTTGTCTGCATCTAGAATCAATTCTTCGTTGCAGAGGCTGAAAGTGCTGGAGGAGAGGTTCAGGTCGACGGAAATCTCGACGCTGTCTTCGCTCTTAGCTAATGCGCTAAGAACCTGGTTGGCAAGGGTCGCATCTATGTAATAAATGGCGGTGTTCATGATTCTCCCAAGGGGTTGAAATAGGGCTTTAAAAGGGGGGTTCCCCCTGGCTTGAGGTCGAAGTTGGCCGACGGCGGCGATAATAGCATCTTCCGTTGCAACAACCTACCCGTGGATTTTCTAAGGTCGAAAGTCTGGCCACTTTAACCCCACCCTCTCTTCCTGCAAGCTTTGCGAGGCCTATCAGGTGCCGCAAAAGGTTTTATAGGCACAGGCCGAGGGGGGCGCTGGCTTGCGATAATCGGCATGTTCGGGCCGGTCCTCATAGGGGCTGGACAAGAC
>JABXKU010000093.1 GCA_013619105.1 Desulfuromonadales bacterium | reverse complement strand
GTCGCTTGAGCAGGGGCTAGTTGCCTATTTCGAATGGGCGCAGGCCCATGGTACCCCGGAGGTGCTGGCGGGGGTCATGAATGATATTCTCGACCGGCGTAACGCGGTGGTGATCGAAGCCCTGCAGCGGAGCCTGAATCGCTATGACACCATCGTCGTCCCCTGGGGAGGCATGCACATGCCCGCCATTGAGGCGGCGCTTCTCAAACGGGGGTTTGTTCTCGGGGAGCAAAAGGAACGGCTGCTGTTCGCTTTCAGCGCCATCCTTTTTAGACTTTAGGGGTCAGGGCTACACATCACACAATCCCAGGATTTCCTTGATCCCTTTCAATTGTTGGCCAAGGATTATGTCATTTTCTGCCTTGTCAGCCATGCGGCGGCTAGCCTGTGTGATTCCTGATTCACTCAACCCAAAACGTTCTCCGATGTTTCGCAACGTCTCTCCACTAAAGCGATGGCAAAGATGAATGCAGATCTTCCTGGCTATCGCTTTATCCTTGATGTGCTCCTCTGCCGTCCCAATAATCTGATCCATTGAGCGGTTTCTGGTTAATGTCTTCAGCGTTGGAAGGTTTCGATCCTTTGTTGCTTTATCGAGATGTTCCCGCTGGATTTTCTCAACAAAGGCTTGTCCGCCGAGGATAGCTCCTGCTGCTGCCATTTTGAGGGGACTTGGATAGTTGTTCCCCAGTTTGTCTTGGACGAATACTTTATACTTCCTTCGCGCGTCTGCCTCTTTTCGGCTTAGATAGCCCAGAATAGGGGAAGTTAGTAGCCATTCCGGTTGCAGTCTTCCGTCTATGTAATGAACATAACTGCTCCAGGGATGTTCGTCAGGATGTGTCGCGATTCCGGCTCGCACCGGATTGAGGTGGATATATCTACTTAATTCGAGAGCATAGGCATCGGCTTCAACAAGAATGGCATGGTAGCGGCCCTGGAAAAGATGGCCGGCGCGTTTGTGTTTGACATCGAAAAAGGTCGTATAGGACCCGTTTAAATGTTGCATGATCGCCGCCAAATTACCTTCTGGCGTTTCCATGAGCAAGTGATAGTGATTATCCATAAGGCAGTAACAATAAATGACTGCGCTATAGCGTTCAGTGGATGATTGGAGGTATTCAATAAACTTCTCACGGTCTCGCGAGCCTTTAAAGATGGTCTTGCGTTCATTGCCCCTTGAGGTAATGTGATAGACCGCACCCGGATACTGAATCCGTAATGGTCGTGCCATCTTCCCCCCTGTAAGGAATGTTTATAGTGTCAATGTGTAGCCCTGACCACTAAATTCTGCGAATTTCCTTTTTGAGGATTGGTAGTGGCCGTACAGGACTTTAGGGGGCAGGGCTACACATCACACAATCCCCAGGCTTTCCTGGATCCTCTTCAATCGTTGGCCAAGGGTTATGTCCTTTTCTGCCTTGTCAGCCATGCGACGGCTAGCTTGTGTTATTCCTGATTCACTCAAACCTGTGTCCCCTCAGGCACGCTCCATTTAATATTTTTCCACTCGTTATTCAATTCCATATTCACGCTTCAGTTTAGGGACTTCCTGTTCAGCGGCATGAATTTTGGTAGAAGACATACTGGATTTAAGAGTGTTGTAGTCAAAATCTATGTCATTGTCCTCTGTGGTGGCCTTGGCTATCTGATAGTGAGCAAGAGCCATGACATTGCTTTTTTGAACTGCCGCACCGGCGGTATACATTTGTCCAATGTTATATATGGCAAGGGGCTCTCCTTGTAATGCGGATTTTTGGTATAGCTCATAGGCATTTTCATAATCGACATTAACGCCTGTCCCGTGGAGGTACATGTTACCAAGGTTCAGTTGCGCCATTGAATTGCCTTGTTGGGCCGCTTTGGTGTACCAATGGAAAGCTGCCGCGTAATCCTGCTCGACGCCCTCTCCATGATCGTACATTGTGCCTAAATTATACTGTGCCTTTGCATAACCCTGTTCAGCTGCTTTGCGATACCAACTTACTGCTTGTACATAGTTTTTATTTTGGCCTTGGCCATCTGCATATAAAGTACCCAGTTCGTTTTGTGCTGGCGCAAAGCCTTGCTCGGCAGCGTTTTGATACCATTTTGCAGCCACTGCGTGGTCCATTGGCACGCCATCACCAGTATTGTACATGTTCCCGATATTGAATAGGGCCTCTACCTCATTCTGTTTAGCCGCCTTTTGATACCATCCCATCGCTTTGGCTTTGTCTGGTGGTACGCCCAAACCCTGACGATAGGCAACACCGAGCCTTGTCTGGCTTGGGCCGAACCCTTGTTCTGCCGCTTTTTGGGCCCAATAAAAGGCCTTGGTGAAATCTTGCTTGATTTCCGTGCCCAAGTCGTACATCTGTGACAGGTTGTCTTGGGCCAGAACATGTCCCAGTTTTGCGGCCTTTTGGAACCAGAACAGGGCTTGCTCAGGGTTTGGTTTGAACCATGTGCCCAGGCTGTACATCATGCCTAGCTCGAACTGGGCTTCTGCGTATCCTTGGTGTGCGGCAGTTTGTACCCATTTGATACTTTCTTGAAGATCTCGTTTCATCCCCTCGCCGCGTCCAAGCCGGCGGCCGAGTTCATATTGTGCGCCCGGATCTCCCTCTTTGGCATTTTTCTTTAATGTGGTCAGTGGTACTCCGCGCAAAGGGTAGTCGTCCACGTCTAAAAGGTAGATTCTTTTACCATTGTAGCTTTTCTGGGCTATACGATATTTTTGTGTGGTTTTCTCTGGTTGTTGCTCTTGTGCAGAAAACGTAGATTCAACAGAGGTTTGGGATTTGATGTTGTGGTTGTCCTTGTTTTGCTTGTCATTGTCGCATCCGGATAATAGTAACGATGCAATAAAAACAGCGATCAGGACATTAGGATTAAACCTGATGTATTTCATCTGACAGCCTCCAAATATATATCTAATTGATGCTAACTACAAAGCACCTGGGTACGAATTTATACTGATTGTTTCTTCCAGCACAATCCATTTGCTTTCTATTCCAATTGTTTTTTGTACGCCTTTAACGGTGATCTTGTCGATTCGGTTTTCGATGTCTCTGCCGCAGAAAAGCGGATCGTGGGGTAGCTGCACCGCGCCGTCGCCGTAAAGATCCAATCGCACCTTGGCAATAAATGTCTTGGTTTCATCGGCATTCACCGTGTAAGAAACCTGGTAGTCACCTGGCCCGGATTGCAGGCTCTCGACGCTGCTTGGATCGAATTTGGAGCAGACGGATTGGCCGCCACTCTTTTGCTCGATCTCGAGATGCAGTTCGCTTTTCCCCGGCAGGTAAAAAGGCAGGTTGACCTTGAGGGTGCAATGACAGGATTCGAACGGTTTCACGTGCGTGGTCATGGATACCCTGGGGCGGTAGAGAACATCGGCTAAGGCGAGGTAAGCTTCGTAGGGATATTGCCAGCCGACGAATTTCCTTTTTGAGGATTGGTAGTGGCCGTACAGTAATCCGCCGACAGGAGAGACGGCAAACAGGGCGGCATTTTTCCAGTCGAATGGTTCCTGAGGGGTGTTTTTCGGGGTAACTTTCGGTTTTTCTTTTACGCTGGGCTGCAGCAGCGGATGCATATGGAAGGGCTGCCCGATGGTTCCTATCTGCGAGTCTTCCTTGACGTTGGGGTGCTTACCGGCCATAAGAAAGACCCGGCCTTTTTCGTCACCCTTGAACAGGGGAAAATTCAACCAATGATTATTCGGCCTGTCTACAGCCACCAGGATGCCGTTGACATCGACGTAGAGGGAGTCGTTATAGTAACGGTAGACGGTACAGGCTTTTCCCTCCCATTGTCCTTGCGCGTTTCTCACTTTGCGAATATCCGTGGTTCGTTCGTAGCTATAGATTTCGTGATATTGCTCACCGCGGGCAAAGGGTCCGTGTTTGATCCAGAGTTCCACCGGTGTGTCTTCCTTGAACAAAAAGGCCTTGGCCAGCCAGGCGGCCAGTCCCACCAGCCCCGCAACCCAGCCCAAAACAGGTACGCCCAGGGCTAAGCCGACCAGGCCCAAGGTCGCGCCGGTAAAGCCGATGGCGTCGGCGATGGCGGCATCGTCGTTTTGTGCCAGGTTTTCGGTAAAACTAGACAGGGTCACGCCCATGTCGATCAAGTTGCCGACGATGCTTAGTTTTTTCCCAAATGCTCCCTGTTTTTTAGTGTCTAGTACGGTGTCTGCGGTTCTAGTTGTCCCCTTAGCTCGAAATACGTTTTGGTTAACATAAGTTGTGCCTCCACTTGCCAACCTTTCCGCTGCTACTGCCGCATCCTTAACATCCTTAATCGCAGCAAGGATTTTGAGAAAACTGGCCGCCAGTGGGGCGAACAGTTCCCAATTTCTGTCTTTGTTCCGGTTGCTGCTAAAGGCTTTGAGGGCTTCATTGAAATTGTTGATTTCGACCAGACCGAAAAGCCCCCCCAGACCCGAGGAGACGAACTTATCATCGCTCAGGTCGTGCAGCAGCTGTCGAATGAGTCGGCTGTCTGCGGTCCGAATGACCCCGACCCGGATATTCCTGAGTTCCTTCCGAACAGACCGGGCGAACGTGGAATCTTTGTCAGCGGTGTCGATGGTCTTTTTCAGGAAACCAGCAAGTTTAAGGAAAGCATCCTTTGCGGGTATGCCCTCATTCTTTTTTTCCTCAAGCTGTTTTTCGGCTTCGGCGATCAATTCAGCCAGAGATGTTTTCGTCTCCTGAAATTCCAAATGGAAAGCGCCTTGGATCAGGCGCAGGACGCTGTTTTGGGAGCGTTTCAGATCCTTTTCGTAAGCGGGATCATTTTTGTCCCGCATGGCCATCAGTTCATTGAAATTGCTGCCGAATAGATTGAGGCCGCGGGCGATATCGGCATCGCGCCGGATTAGCGTCTCTAGGTTGTCGAAGTGTTGTTTCTTGAAAGCGGTGGCGGTGTCCTCAACTTTTGCGGCGTCGACTTTTAGCGAATCCCCTGCCACCGGTTTGGGAAACAGGCGGCTATGCAGCGGGCAGCCGCCCTCGGGATCGGCAAGTGTTTGCAGCAGCTCGAAGGCAGGTTTTTTACGGCGCCACTTCCAGCCGTCAGGCGGATTGGCCTCCAGATCGGCATCGAGGCTGTATTCATGCTTGTCCAGAAGCGCCACCAGATCGCACACGGTGCCCCAGCCGTCGAGGTAGTTGTCGCGCCAGCGTGGAGTGGAGTTGTCGCCGATGACGTCGTTGGGGTTTTGTTTTCGTTCCCTGTCGTCGAGGGGCGTCAGGGTGAAATAGTCGTCCAGGGCCAATACCAGCGGCGGGTCTTGTTTTTCGCCTTCGGGTTTCACCGGATTGATCGTGGCCAGCTCTTTTTTTAAAAAATCCACCAGCTTGTCACGGGCCTGGACTAGCTTTTCGCGTTTTTCCCTTCGTTGCGGCATCCCGATGGCCTGCTCGATGGCGGTTTTGTCGAGTTTGTTCTGGTATTGAATGAATTGTTCTTCGATCTCGGTCAGACGTTCCTTGTAGGCGTTCTTGTCCTTGACCCCGGGCGGAATTACCATTGAAATCTTACTGTAAAAATAACGGTTGGCCAGGGCGGCGGCTTCAAACCAGCGTTCAGGGCCATGGCGTTTTGCATTGTCTTCCGCGAGTTTAGTGCTGCCTTCGGCGTAGAGTCCGGAATTGCTAACCAGCTCCGGTATGGCCCTCAGGTCATTTACGCAATCGGTCAGCTCCAGCCATTTCGTTCGGTATTCCCCCGCTAGCCTTCTGCCGATGCCGATGGGATTGTCCAGGTAGACGACGGGAATGGCTTCCTTGAAGGTTTCGGCGAGATTCTTCGAATTGGGGTCCGGGGCGGAATTGAGGCTATAGAGCAGGGGAGGGCCGGAGACGTTTTTGACCTCTAGATTGCCCTGCTGCTCGTCGGATTTTAGCGGGGCTGATGGCGCTGTATAGTTGCTTTTATCGAAGTTATTCAGGCAGCCGCTCAAATCGAGTTTGTGCATGCGCTGATCGCGCAGCTTTGAGTCCTTTTTCATGCTCTGCACTCGTGCCCAGCTCCATTGCACCTCGGAGTAAGTGATCCAGAGTTGATGGACCTCTTTATCGATGCAATAGGGCACGATGATGCGGAAGCCCGGCTGCCCAGTGGCTTTTCGCTGATCCTCGCCCTTGAACTTTTTGACATTGACGTCGCTAAAGTTGCCGAGGCCGTCGGACTTGAGTTCGCGCCAGAGTTCGACCACGGGGCCCTGGGGGGATTCGAACTGGCGGATGATGTACAGCCATCCTTCGGGAACCTCGACGGCCTTGGCGGGATCGCGGTCGGCAGTGGAGAAGCAGCGGGGGATGATCGGCACGACGACGTTGTGCTTCTTGGGGGACTTGCCTTTATCAAAGGTCTTGCTACGGCCGAGGTAGAGGTTGTTCCAGACGAAGTCATCGTCTTTTAGCTTAAGCCAGAGGTCCTGTTTGGTGTCTTCTTGTTTGGCTCCCAATATGATTTCACGAAAAGCCTTTTGTTCGAGGGTCTTGTCGTGCAGGTCGGCAATCGGTTTTTGTGTATTGAATTGGTAAAGCTCGTTTTGGTTGTTGAGGGTGGTCATGGTTGTTGCTCCTATCCTTCGCCCTGCATGATGTCATCCGGGTCGATCACATGGATGGGCGCGGTGTTTCCGGTCAGCTCATTTTGAATGTGCAGCTTATCTCCGCTGACCTCCAGCGGTAGGTCCCTTGGCAGTTCGGTGGTTTCCAACCCCTCCACTTGTTCGGGAGTCAGTTCTTTGGCCCGTGGTGCGCCGGGTTGGGATAGGGGCATGGGGGCGGTGTTGCAGTTGTTGCTGACCATCAGGTCGTTCTGGCGTACGGCGGCTATACCTTCGATGAATACGTTGGGTGAGCCGGAGACAAATTCGGCTTTTTGGGTGATGGTACCGCTGCGAATCCCCTTGCGGTTTCCGGGTTCATCTCCGGTACTGATGGCAAAGGTCGATTTTTTATGGCAGACAGGGTTTCCGTTCACGAATACGGTACTTGCTGTTTTGGCCGCATCGGCGCTGCGGGCGATATTGGTATAAGGGATCGGTACGACCGGCTTGCCTATTTTGGTCCAGCAGACGTCGATGGTGGTCAGGACGCCCTTGCTACCGGCGTGGACGGCGGTGCGGCCGTTGATAAGTACGTTTGACATGGTTATCCCTCCTTGTATCGTGGCACAATCTTCAGCCGACCATGATTTGGTTTATTGCCATAGATTATATGTCGTTGCGCTTTTTATACGTTTTTCTTTAGAAACACCGCCCCGCGCGGCGCACCCTGGCCGACCTCGCAAACCAGCAGCCTTTCGACGGAGGGGGTATTGAAATCAAATCGTTCACAACCGAGGGCTAGAGCCAAGGGCAGTTCGGCGGCACCGGTATCTCCGATAGTGGCTTGAGGGAGCAACTCCTCCATCTGGTGGTTAGAATCATCGGTCTCCGCCCAGAGTTTGCGCTTGACCTGATGCCACTCCAGGGTTGCGGGGGGATCGTTTGCCATGGGCAGTACGATGGTTTCGACTTGTGTGGGTGAATGTTGTGCCTGATCCAGGGCCTGTTCGATGGATTCGGTCAGGGCGGTCATTCGGCAGTTGGCGGCTTTGCCGGCATTTTCCTCAAGGGCATGGCCCAGGCCGGCGATAAGGGCCCGGCAAGGGCGGTCCGTCTCCTGCTTTTCCAACAACAGATAGGCGGCCCCTTCGCCGGGAAGGGTGCCTTCGGGGTGCTTGTCGGTGCGACAGTGGCCATTGGCGGCGAGGGCCAGGACGGTTCCTCGATCGGTCAGACTGTCCGCGCCGCCGAACAGCAGGGCGTCCCATTGCCCTTGGTGTAACTCCACGATGCATCTCGCCAGATGGGATGTAGCGCCCTCATCCGCTGTCGCGAAACGAACCTCTGCCATGGCCAGGGCGGGGTGGGTTTCACTTAATGTGGCAGCCAGTTCCTCCCGGTCCAGGTTTCCGGCGTTGGGCCGCTCTGGCGAGGATGCGGGCAGCAGGGTTAGAAGGAGGATGCGCAGGCCGATGCGGTCTTCCGGCAGAGCGGTGCAGGCGCGAAAGAGGGCTTCCTGAGCCATGACAGGGATGCGGCTCGACGATTTTAACTGCGCGGGCAGAGCGGTAATGGGGGCGAAATAGGGTTGCTCCACCTTCTGGTCGGCGGCGGGGACATTAAGGCCCGATACAGGGCGGCTGCAGGATAGATTGCTAGCGACCGCTCCCCACAGCGCGGTGCTGCTGGTGCCGGTGGCTGCGTACAAGCCGATGCCGGTGATGGCCACGGGGCTGATAGGTGGTGAGGGAGTGGACGGGGTCATGCCATGGCCTCCGCTTGTTCGAGCCTTTTTTGCTCTTCTGCTTGCAGATCGCGCAAGGTAAGCCAGCCCCTCGCGGGATGGGCTATGTCCATGGTCAGTGCGACCCGCCATACCTGGTGGATTTGCTGCTGTTCCCCGTCGACGGTCAACGTGTCGCACACAGCTGACAATTCAGTAGTTTTGCCTTCACAATCCAATTGAATAAGGGGTCTGATCTCCGGTAGATGGATCAGGACATCCTGCGGCGCGTCGGCCACCAGGCCCTTGAGTTGAAGGGTCATTACGCCTTCGAAGGGCTGCTCGAAGCGCTGATCCAGAGGAGCTGTGTTGTACAGGCTTTCCGGTGGTTCTTTGCCCCAGGGGCAGCCGCCGAATTCGATGGCCTCGGTGTCGATGTCTACCTTTACATTACAGCGGGGTTCCCAGTGGGGGGCCAGGGG
>JABXKU010000023.1 GCA_013619105.1 Desulfuromonadales bacterium | reverse complement strand
TTCTTTGGTAAATGTTCGTCTTCCCATAGTCATGGACACTCCTTTGAGGTGAATGAATATATCACCTTATTTGGTGTCCGGGTTTAGTAGACCACTTCATGGCTGCCGCAGTTTTGTTCGGTTTGCAGGTTGCCGATCACCAGATAAAATTCCCTTGCCAAGCCAAAGCGGGACATCTTTCGCTGACCATAGTGGGGAATGGCGATGACCTGTGGCGTATGGCGATGACCTGTGGCGTATGGCGGTCGATTATTGATATAGCCTCTTGTATTCGAAGATTTGTACCAGATTGGAAATTTGTTAAATTTTTAAAATCTAACATAAGAACAGCTACTTGTGGAGTTGCTTAGGGTTGGTCGATGTTGAAGGATTAAGGGAGGGTTGTTGCGCTTGCAACGGTTGATTTAGGGGCTGGATGGGGAATATAAGGGGGATTGCGGGTCAGGGTGTGTTGCCTAGTTAAAATCGCAATCTTTAATCCAGCGCCAGAGGGTGGTGCGATTGACACCGAGTTCCCTGGCCAAGGCACTTCGGTTGCCTGCATGGCGGGCAAGCATCCCGTGCAGTTGTTCGGCATCCGGTCGGCCGCTGGGTGGCCGCTGGGTGCGGGTGGAATGCAGGGTTAGGTCTGCGGGCAGCAGATCGACTGTAATCTGCTCTGTGCGGCAAAGAATAGCTGCTCGTTCGACGATGTTGAGTAGTTCCCTGACATTTCCGGGGTAGGGATGATCAAGGAGCAGGTTGAGGACTTGGCTATCAAATCCGCGAATGTGTTTGCCGTAGTGCTTGTTAAAACGGTCGAGAGCCATGTCCAGGAGCAGGGGGATGTCTTCGGGGCGTTCTTCCAGTGCCGGGATGGCCAGTTGTACGACGTTAAGGCGGAAAAACAGATCTTGGCGAAAAGTGCCGGTAGCGACCATCTGTTCTAGATGACGATGAGTGGCAGCAATAAACCGTACGTCGGCTCGTCGCGGTCCCTTGGCCCCCAGAGGTTGGTATTCTCGATTTTCCAGTACGCGCAGCAATTTGACTTGCAGGGCTAAGGGCAGGTCACCAATCTCGTCGAGAAATAGAGTGCCGCCTTCGGCCTGGGCGAGACGGCCGGGGCGATCCTCAATAGAGCCGGTATACGCCCCTTTTCGGGCACCAAAAATCTCAGCCTCGAGAAGCTGTTCCGGCAGAGCTCCGCAATTGATGGTGACCAGCGGCTTGTCTCGCCGAGGGCTGAGGTCGTGTAAGGCACGGGCAAAGAGTTCCTTGCCGGTACCGCTATCCCCCTGCAATAGAGTGGTAACATCGCTGGCGGCTACATCGGGCAGAATATCGAACAGCTTGCGCATGGCCGGATTGCGACTGACCAGGTCATGAAAGGTATGTTTTTCGCTGACTTCTTGTTGTAGGGCGCGCAAGCGGGATAGGTCGCGAAAGGTTTCGACGCCTCCGCTGGGCCGGCCATCGGCATCCAGCAGGACAGAGGCACTGACCGAGATGGGAATTTCCCGGTTGTTGCGGTTGAGAATGTCAATTTCACGGCTTTCGACACTGTGACCGCTGGCCATGGCTTCGCGGACCGGGCAGGCCGCAAAACAGATGCTACTACGGAAAATCTCACAGCAGGGACGGCCTAACGCTTCCTGCTGAGTGAACCCGGTGATCTGCTCGGCGGCCCGATTAAACCAGGTGATGTGCATCGAACTGTCCACGGTAAACACGCCGTCAGCAACACTATCAAGAATGGTGGTCAGATGCTCTAAGGTTTGATGGGGAGTCTTATTCATGGAATCAGCATACTCCTTTTTTAATAGAGCGCTCCAGATATCGTCCAGAAACAAAAACAGCCCACACGATGATCGTGGGGGCTGTTAAGTGCAGAGTTTGGACAGTTGTCAGACGCCTTTTTTAAGGTAGGCATCGATGGCTGAGGCAACATTTTTACCGTCGCCCATGGCCAGAATAACCGTGGCGCCGCCACGGACGATGTCGCCGCCGGCAAACACGCCGGGAAGGTTCGTTTCCCCGGTTTTGTCCGTTTCGATATTGCCCTTTGGGGACAGATTCAGGTTCGGTGCCGTGGCGGTCAGTAGAGGGTTAGCTCTCGTGCCGATGGCATTGATCACAACATCGACCTCCAACTCAAAGGTCGTTTCAGGGATGGGCACTGGACGTCGCCGGCCAGAAGCATCGGGTTCACCGAGTTCCATCTTCTGGCAACGCAGGCCGGTAACCCAACCCTGATCATCCCCGAGAATTTCCAGAGGTGCGGCAAGGAAGATGAATTCAATACCTTCTTCTTTGGCGTGTTTGATCTCTTCGATACGGGCGGGCATTTCCGCTTCGCTGCGGCGGTAAAGAATGATGGCCCGTTCGGCGCCGATGCGGCGCGCCGTGCGTACCGCGTCCATGGCGGTGTTGCCGCCACCGATAACCGCTACCTGACGGCCATGAATAATCGGAGTGGGAAGGTCATCACGCCAAGCCCCCATCAGGTTGACGCGGGTCAGATACTCGTTGGCTGAATAGACCCCCTTGAGATTTTCTCCATCAAGGTCCAGCATTATCGGCAAGCCAGCACCGTTGCCGATAAAGACCGCATCGAATTCTTCGCTAAGTTCCTCAAGGGTCACCGTTTTGCCGACGATAACGTTACACTCGATGGTCACGCCAAGGGACTTCATGCGGGTTACTTCAAGGTCAACAATTCGTTTTGGTAACCGAAATTCTGGAATGCCGTAGCGTAGTACACCGCCGGTTTCGTGTAGTGCTTCAAAGATGGTTACGTTGTGACCCATGTGGGCCAGTTCACCAGCCATGGTGAGGCCGGCTGGCCCGGAACCGACCACCGCAACGCTTTTGCCGCTTGCCTGCGGTTTTTTTCCGATACGGAGCTCGTCGGGGTGTTCCATGGCCCAGTCGGCGACAAACCGTTCCAGGTAGCCGATGGCGACCGGACCGCTTTTGGCGCCCCGCACGCAGCGGGCTTCGCACTGACTTTCCTGAGGGCATACCCGTCCGCAGACTGCCGGCAGGGTATTGTCGGCCAGCAGGATATGGGCCGCTTCAGGAAGATCACCTTCGCCCAAGGCCTCGATAAATTCCGGGATGCGCACTCGGACTGGACAGCCGTCGACACAGGGCTGGCTTTTGCACTGCAGGCAGCGTTGTGCTTCGCGGATCGCCTGTTCCTTGTCCAGGCCCAGGTTGACTTCCTTGAAGTTGCGGCTGCGTTCTTGTGCATCCTGCTCACGCATGTTCACCCGCTTGATGGCCATGATCTCTTTATGACTTAGATTTTTATTCATCGGAAAGCTATTTCTTTACCTTGATGAGTTTTTTCTGAAGTTCGGGCGGCAGCTCACCGATCAATTTGGCTTCCTGTTCCCGGTACATAGTTAAACGGTCCATGAGTAAGGCGAAATCGACCTGGTGACCGTCGAACTCAGGCCCGTCGACGCAGGCAAATTTGGTCTCCTCGCCAATTTTGACTCGGCAACCGCCGCACATGCCAGTGCCGTCGATCATGATCGGGTTGAGACTGACGATAGTCTTGATACCGTAAGGCCGAGATAATTCACACACCGCTCGCATCATTGGAACCGGACCCACGGCAAAAATAGCCTGTGGACGGTTTTCTGGGTCATCAATGAGATCTTGCAGAACATTGGTGACAAACCCTTGCGTTCCAAGACTGCCGTCTTCGGTGGCAGGGAGTACCTCGCGGGAAAATTCAGCGAGTTCGTCGGCCAGGATGATAAACTGTTTAGCCCGACCACCGATGATGGTGGTCACTTCGTTGCCGGCATCGGCAAGGGCTTTAGCCAGGGGGTATAGGACCGCGGTACCAACTCCGCCACCGACACAGGCCACTCGGCCCCATTGTTCGATTTCGGTTTCCTTGCCCAGTGGGCCGGCGATGTCCTGCAAGCTGTCGCCAACAGGGGTTCCGACGATCTGCAGGGTTGAAGGGCCGACAGCCTGGATAAACAATGTAATAGTTCCCGCTTGCGGATCGGCATCGGCAATGGTTAAGGGGATGCGTTCACCGCCCTGTTCCGGATGGACAATAACAAATTGTCCAGATTTACGGGCTTTGGCGATCCGCGGGGCCCGAATCACCAATCGGTGAACGTTCGGTGCCAGCGTGTCGTTTTGCAAAATTTCGAACATGTAAGCTCTCCAGGCGGATATCTTCAGGGCTCAACTCCCTCATCCATGATCAGCGGTATTATAAGTGTGCCACCATTGAGGGTTCAGCGACCAATAATAACAGGAACTCTCGTTAGGTTCAAGCCCTGCGTTGGTTCAGCGGTTGGGGGATTTCGGCCCCCACAAGTGGGTGCCGAAGCTAAAGCCGTTGCACCGCCTATTGCTTTCTGTTAGGGTGCGCTTAGGCACGCAGATAACATTTGTGGGAGTATTGATGCTTGAAAGACGAAAAAAAGGCCTGGTCGCAGCGCTCAGCGATGAGGAACTTTGTGTGCGCGAAGCTGCCGCAGCCGCTTTGGAAAACCTTGAATCCGTGCAAGGTTTTGACGCGCTTGCCAAAGTGCTGAAATCCGGCAGTCGCGATCAGCAGATTCGTGCTATTTATGCTCTAGAGCAGGTGACAAGTTCCAAAACCTTTTCGCCGCTGGTGTCCGCACTTAACGCTAAGGATGCAGATGTTCGTGGTGCCGCTCTACAGGTTTTGGGTCGGAAAAAGAATGTCAAAGTCCTGAAGTATATGGTGCGACATCTCAAAGACCCCAATCCGGCGGTTCGAGTCCATGCCGCCGAAGCTCTCGGCAACTTTTCTGACCGTCGTCTCACTCCCTTTTTAACGGCCCTATTGCAAGAGTCGGATGAAGAATTGGTGAAAAGTGCCTTGCGATCCTTGGCCGCCATTGCCGATCCGGCCGCTGAGGCCGATCTTCTGATTCTGCTCAAAGACCGCCGTACTATGGTGCGGTCCCTGGCCGCCAAGGCTCTTGGTGTATTGCACCTCGATGAATCGGATGATTCCGCCCCTTCTTGTTGAATCGTTCTCCTCCCGCTGTTACCCTTCTGCTTAAAAATAATCCACCGGATTGATGCCTTTGATAAAGCTGTCGACTTCGGCCACTATCTGATGTTTTTTACTGCTGGCCATTTGTGTGGTGTGCGGTTCTAACTGATGTTTTCCGTCTGTGCTGAAGAGAATCTTGAGTTCAACTTCATTCGGGTTGTCGGAGCCGACCCGTGTCACCAGGCCTATTTCGTTATTTGCCAGGCGTACCAGACTACCGACCGGATAGGTGCCCAGGGAGGCAATAAAGGATTTCAGATACTCCGGGTGAAGCATAGAGCCGCTAACCTTTTGCATCTTGCTGATGGCTTGCCGCGGAGTAACTGGCCGCTGATAGGCGCGCAGGGTGGTGATCGCATCATAGGTGTCGGCAATGGCGACGATATTTGGCATTACTGGAGGACCATGCAGTTGAGCATTGGCTGGATAGCCCTGTCGATCGAAGCGAAGATGATGGCCAAGCACAATATCAACCGCACTCGGGGAAATGCCGGGGGTGTTGTGGACGATGTCCGCCCCCAGGCGGGGGTGGTTCATGATCTGGGCAAATTCCTGCTCGGTCAGACGGCCTGGTTTGGTGATGATCGCCAGGTCGATCTTCAACTTGCCGATGTCGTGCAGCAGGCCGCCCAGGCCCAGGGTGCGCAATTTCTCTTCGGGCAGTCCACAGGCTCGGCCGACGGCCAAGGCGATTACCGAGACGTTAACTGAATGGGTAAAGGTGTAGTTGTCGTAGCTTTTGAGCATCGACAGGGCAAATAGGGCATGGGGGTCGGACATGGTAAGTTTGGCCATATCCTTGACGACCTGTTTGGCCTTTTTCGAGCAAGGAATACGCCCCAAATGCACGTCTTCGAAAATTTCATTAACAACCGTCATGGCTCGACCATAGACCCGGCGTGGTTCTTGGTCTTCATCGGGATTACCGCCTGCCAGACGAATGTGTTCGATATTTCGTTCTGCCAATAACATCTCCAGGTCTTCAGGTTCGATGTCACTGTGTCTTAATAGTTGCAGAAAGTGCAGCAGTTCACTTTCGGTGAGGCCCCGGTGAAATTCGAGGGCTTCGATCTTTAATTGCTTCAGTAGCTGGGTGAGGGTTGCGCTGGCCGGAGTTTGAATGGCGAACAGATGGTCATCAATGAACAACGTATCTTCCAACAGGCCCATTTTCAACATTTCTCGTTGTTCAAGATGGGAAGTCAGGCGCAGTAACAGCTTTTTTAGTTGATTTCGAATAGTGGGATGTTGGGCGGGGTAAAGATGTAACCCTTTATAGGCACTGGTAAAGCTTGTGACAATCTGCTGAAAGAATTCAGGATTCATTTTGGGTCCTTGCGGATATTTTGTCGAGGGCTTCCCTCGCAATATGGGCAATCAGTGGTGAAGGGTCCTTGCTTGCAACTTCGATGGCCTCTAGCGATTTCTCAGTGGCGATGTTTCCCAAAGCCTGGATTGCGCAACTGCGCAGCTTATTGTAGAGGTTGCGCTTCCAGAGGCGCTTTTGTTTGAGAACCTTTATCAGGGCCGGCGCGGCTTGTGGCGCGCCGATAGCGCCAAGGGCCTTGATGGCTCTTCTCTTGAGGTCAAAATTCTTCAACAAGGGATCAAAGGAGCCCAACAATCTGAGCAGCGGATCGACGGCGGCTTTATTTTGCATGGCTCCCAGTGCGACAATTGCCAGAGGACAGAGCTCTCGGTCCCGGTCGTTAATTAATTGCTGTAGGCCCTTGAGGGCAACGGGGCCGCCGATGAGGCCTAAAGCTCTGACCGCTTCTCGCCGAACACGGTAATCGCGATGGTCGAGGTAGGGATGGATGTGAATGGCTGTTTTTCGATTCTTAATCTTGCCGAGAATGGCTATCGCATTGCGAGCAATATACCAGCGGTTGTCGGCTAATCGCTCGACAAGGGCCGGGGTGGCGCAATTGCCGAGCTTGACCAGGGCCACGGAGATTAATTTTCGTACCTGGCTGTTGTCCTCTTTGGCCAGTCTGTCGACCAACACAACGGCCGCTTTTCCCTGCAGCACAGACAGGGCTTTGATGATATCGGTGCGGCCTGCGCTGTGCTGGTGTTTGTCACATAGAGCGTTGATGAAGAATTTCATCAGCTCCGGACTGCCTAGCTGGTCGAGGGCCTCCAGGCATGCGCGTCGCTGGTTGTTGTTACGAGCCTTTTCGGCACCGTGCCTGGCCAGCAATAGTAAGGCTTTACCCGGTGTGCTCAATTCCGATTCGTGTAGGTGCTCAGGGAGGATGACGACGAGTTTCTGGCAGAGTAGGCGATAGCGTTGATCCGAGTTCTCGCCCTCTAGTTGCCGCAGTAGTTCCACTGGGTCTAGTTGGGCTGTCGTAAGGTTTTCCAGGAGCGCCTCGGGCAAAAGATTATGGTCTGTGTCGGCGCTGGAAGACGTCTCTGGGGGTGCTTCAAAAGGGTTCTGGTCCAATAGCTCGGGATCTATCCCTTGCTCGATGAGAATCTCTTCGCGACGGGCCTGGACTGTCTGCAGGTCGATTTCATTGAGGAACAGACCGGTAATATGTTGTTGCAGGAGAAGCTCTTGCAATCCTCCCGCCCGTTGTATCTCGGCCGGCTCACCGATGGCACAGCGGGCGAAGGCTTCGAGGTCGCGCGTTGTCAGGTCGGGGAGAAACAGTAGCCGATGCACCAGCCGGGCAAAGAAATAGAAGGCTAACGTTTTTAAAACCGGAATTTCGATGCTGACCGGTTTTCCCTGCCAGTAGAAACCATTTTTTTTAATGCTCAGTATCAGATTGCCCTGTCGCAATAGTGGGCTTAGAAGGTTGTGGGCCTCCTTGCAGGTACTCTCGAGGGCTGGATGCCCGGGTGGGTAGAATCGGACTGCCTTGAACAGTTTGCCGATACCAAGTAGGGCTGCCGAGACTTGATTCTGATGATCGCATTTGGCAAGTTTGTTATGGTTGCTATGATTTTCATCCATGGCAGATTGTTTTTGCCCTTCCTACGACCGGTGCGATGCTTCTGGCTGCATTTAGTTCTGTAGTACCTGAGGTCATTGTTCCAGTAGCTACGGATGATTATGATATGTTTTAGCACAAGATTGCCAAATAAGACCAGCAGACAGTAATAATCGATCAGTAAACGTTTCTATATGATACGACAATTTTAATCGATTTCATCCGTTTTTGATGTCTTGCGGTGGATGGGATTGGTTGTAGGAGGCAAATAGTATGATATTGGGGATAACTGGCGGCATCGCCAGCGGTAAAACGACAGTGGCACAGGCTTTTCAAACTTTGGGGGCCGTGGTGGTCAGCGCTGATGTATTAGCCCGGGAAGTTGTCCGTCCGGGGACTCAAGTCTTACAGCAAATTGCCGAGTACTTTGGTTGTCAGGTTCTAAGGGAAGATGGAACCCTGAACCGTCAGTTGATGGCAGAAATGGTGTTTAATGATGGCCAGGCCCGCATAGCATTGAATGGTATGACCCATCCGGCAATTGCCGCCTCGGCCCGCACGAGGTTGCGCCAGGCCCAGCAGGGTGGGGCACCGCTGGTGATTTACGATGCTCCCCTGCTGTATGAGGTCGGCGCGGACCGTGAAGTCGATAAAGTTTTAGTGGTGAAGGTCGATGCGGAGGTACAGTTAACGCGGTTGATGGCTCGGGATGGTATTAATCGGCCGCAGGCCCTAGCCCGTGTCGCTGCCCAGATGCCGCAAGAGGAGAAGGTCGCCCGCGCTGATTTCGTGGTCGATAACTCCGGGACTGTAAAGGAGACTCAAGGCCAGGTCAGGTCTCTAATGGAGTGTTTGAGTCCTGCTGCGGGGGAGCCCAAATTCTAAGAAACTGCTGAATGAGGGTGTAGAGTTCCGGGCGGCGGGGATTGTCCGCTGCGGTCAGGGTGTGCCCAACCTCGGGGCCGTAGAGATGAAAGACCTTGTGGCGGCTCGGCAGCAGGTGAAACAGCTCCAGGCTGCTGTCGATGCGAACGGTCTGGTCGCCGCTGCCGTTGACCAGCAGGGCCGGAACGGTCACTTGGCAGGCCAGGCGTCGTACCTGGCGGCAGAGACGATTGAGCTGATGCACGCCATGCAGTGGTCGTCGGTCGTAATAGATGGTGGCCAGCTCGGGCGCTACCGGTCGGCTCTGATATTTTTTGGCAAAACGCAGCAGGCCAGCGGCCGGCGCCAGGCGATGTTTAACCCGCAAAAAGGGGGAGAGCAGGATCAGTCCCGCCAGCGGTTGGCGAGCAGCCAGGGCGACCAGCAGAAGAGCGCCGGTGCTGAGGCCGACACCAAGGATCCGTTGCGTGCGCTGCTGCAGCAATAGATAGCCTTCCTCTACAGCCTGTTGCCATTCTTCCTGATGGCGTATGGCTAGATCCTCCGGGCTGGTACCGTGACCCGGTAGACGCACTCCCATAGTTGTAAATCCCAGCGCACTTAAAAATTGAGCTAAAGGCTCCATTTCCCGAGGGCTGGCGGTGAACCCGTGAACCAGCAGCACGCCATAGCCGTTGGGCTTGCTCGGAGTCAGCAGGAATGGAAGCTGCTCATCATGGCGTACTCCCTGTTGGCGTGCTCGGGAGATGAGGGTTTCTAGTTGTAGTGGGTTTTCAGTGGTCATGACAGGGGATTTCACCGAAGATGCATAGCAAAGCTGTTGCGAGGATGTCGGTCACAAAAAAACGGCCTTTCAACCAGGGGGTTCTGTCATCCCGGTTGAAAGGCGATAACTTTGTTTGGGTTGCCTTGAGATAAGCTCTGGTCGGCCGTTGCGTTTCGCTTGAGAATAGCCTCTCTCAGACGATTAATAGCAACGGCGCGCTCGAAAAATATCTATTTGTGAAAGCCGAGGCGGGTCGAAAGCTCTTCGGCCGCGCGGGTCACTAAGGGAACCAGTTCTTTTTCCAGCCGTTCATCAGAAAAGCGGGTAGCGGGGCCTGAAATGCTCAGCGCGCCCACAATGCGACGGGTATAGTCGCGAATCGGGGCGGCAACGCAGCGGACGCCGATATCGAGTTCTTCAATATCAAAGGCGTAACCCTGTTCAGCAACTGCTGTCAGGTCTTTTTTGAGCACCTCGCGGTCGGTGATAGAGTGCGGCGTATAGGCTTCCAGGTCTTGGGCGGGCAAATAGCTTTCGATTTCCTCGTCGGACATGTAAGCCAGGTGAACTTTGCCAGCCGCGGTGCAGTAGGAGGGCAGTCGGGTGCCGACTCGGGAAACCACTCGTACCGTCAGGCCTGTCTCCACCACGTCTAGGTAGACGATATAGCCGTCTTTGAAAATGGCCACGTAGGCGGTTTCGTTGGATTCTTCGACCAGTTCTTCTAAAACCGGTTTAGCTTGGTGTAGCAGGCCCATCTTTTTGATGAATGTTTGACCAAGTTCCAGGGACTTGAGGCCCAAGCGGTAGTTTTCCGTTGCCTTGTTCTGTTCGATATAACCGCGAGATTCGAGGGTCGCAAGGAGGCGGAAGACATTATTTTTGTGTAGTTTTAGGCGTTTGCTAAGTTCCGTGACTCCGAGTTCGTCAACGTCGTCGCCATGGAACTGTTCAAGCAGATCGAGGGCGTGGGACACCGCCTGAATCATGTATTCAGACTTTTCTTTACGTGCCATGGTCTATGTATCCTTCTTTTAATCTTCTGTGAGTCAAATTTCCTGCAGTTTGCTGCAATGAGATAACTTGACAGTGGTTAAATCCGCGGCTTGCTTTGTAGCGGGGTTATTAAATAATCGTTTTGGGGCGAATAACGTTCTGAGACGGCTGTTCCCAGCAGATGTTAAATGGTGCAAAAATTTATAGCTGACAGTCTGTGGTGTTGCGCATTGCTGCTGAAAAAAGAGCCCTGAAGTGCTGTCTGACTATGCAAGTCTCTAAAACAATAAAACCTTGTTTTATGAATGTCAATAAGTTTGGACCAGAAATAGTAGTTCGGCACAAATGATTTTCACGGGCATTGTAAGAGGTTGGCAATAGAAAACACCGTTAACTATCAATGGTTTAATGTGTCCATTGAGGGTGTTTTGTGGTGCTTGGCGTGAGCCAATTATTTATTCGTGGCAAGCAACAAAAAAGGAGACATTGTTAATGTTCCCGGGGAAAGGCTGCCATATATGTACGGTGTTTTATCGATCCGTTAAGGCAGACGGTGTGCCCGTGGCTGCGGTGGGGGGGGGCAAATACCCCGTGCCGGAGTCAAGCTTCTTTGATTACCTCGCGCAAGACGCTGGTCGCATAGCTGCCTTTGGGCAAGGAGAAAGCCAATAGCAAATTGCCGTTCTCCGCCGTGGTGGTGACCTCTCCTAGTGGTACGCGTAACGGGCGGCGAGCCCCTTCAAGAGAGAGACCGCGGGCCAGTCGGAAACTGTCCCGGGTTAGGCCTTCCTTGGCGAGCAGGCTCTCTTCTAGGATGCCGGCTTGTCCCTGGCTTAATGTCCCTTTGTAGCCGAACAATGGGGCGGACGGGCTGATTTCAAGACGGTCGGAGCGAGGTTGCTCTTCCGCTGGATCGGTTACCAGAAAGCAGGCACCGTTGTCGTGCTTGTAGGCGAGGTCTCCCTGCCAGAGGATCTCAAGGGAGCTAAGCCGCATACTGACAATCCGGTCGAATAGATAGGACTGGTAGGCCGATAGGTAGAGGCGTAGTAGTTTGTGCGGCATGCCGAACAGGGCCTTTTGGGGGGAACAGCCCTTAGTCAGTTTGCCCAGCAGGCGGTCTTCGTTGCCCATGCCCCGCGGCAGCAGTCTGCGGGCCGCTTCGATGTCGCCTTCGATATAAGTTTTGGCCGCCCTCTGCCAATCGACGTTACGGATGGCCGTCGGGTCTCCAATGATCTGGCTGATCGCGGCGCTGAAGTCCTCATTTAGAATCGCCTTGCCCACCAGATGATTGTTGCCGAGTACCCCGTAACGCTGTTCGCCAAAATAGTTTGGAACCCCCGTCATTTGCAGCACATGCAGGGTCTCCTGGGCTTTTTCCAAGGCCTGGGGGCCGACATTGCGAACACGAATGACAAAGCGATTGCCTTTTAGGTGGCCGGTGCGCAATTTGTTGCGGTGGTAGCGGGCCCCTAGAATCGTGATGCCGTCGAGTTGCAGGGCCATGGCTTGCTCGGGCTTGACTCCGGTCAGCGAAATGGTCTGCCGGGTGACAGCTCGTGCATCCTTGAGACCGGCGTAGCCCATCTCCTGCCGTTTGGCGCCAAGGGACTTCGCCAGGGCGTCAAGGAGGTCGAAGGTGGTCATGCCGTTTTTCTCTATGTCGAGATAGAGGTGTTCACCCTCGCCGCTAGGTTCGTAGAGAGGGATCTCTTCAACGCGAAAGTCTTCCGGGCACTCTTTGATGGTACCGCCGGTGCCGGGGTATTTCTCAGTCAAGTAGTCAGCCATGTTGTATGGTGCTCCAAGAGGTTCGAAATCCAGGGCTGATCGGTGCCAGTAAATGGGAACCGGTGGCGCAGGACTCCCGCTTGCTGCAATGCAGAAAATAGATCGGTTGTCCTCGCTCGATAAAACGGCGCATATATTTCGAGCGCGGATAGTCGGCCGGTAGCAGGCCTGGCAGTCGATCGAGCTTGCTCTGGTAGTCGGGCAGGCTGAGCAATTGCGGGGCGACCTGTTCGGCATAATCGGCAAAGTCGGTGCTGAAGAAGAGTTCGCCACCGGGCCGCAGATAGTACAGCAATGCTTGTAGAAATTCCCGGTTGAGAAGGCGCCGCTGGTTGTGGCGCTTCTTGGGCCAGGGGTCCGGGCAATTGACGTACACGGCGGCCAGGCTGTCCATGGTCAGGTAGCGATCTAGCAAAAACCGGGCCTCGATACGCATGACCCGAACATTGCTTAGGCCTGCTTCGTCGATTCTGCGACAGGTCTTGTAGCAGCCTTTGTTGTAGATATCCACGGCCAAAAAATTGCGCTGTGGCTGTTGTGCTGCTAGCTGGACGATAAAATCACCGATGCCGCAGCCGATCTCCAGGACCAGGGGGTTGTCGTTGCCAAATATTGCGGCGAAATCGACAGGGGGGGTAAGCTGTTGCTCCGGTAGAAAGGTCGGAGATGTTATCTCGATGATACGTTGAGTCATGAAGAATCACGCCCTCTGTTGTCTAGGGTGCAGAACAACTTATGTAACGCTTTTAGCGCTCAAAAAAGCTGTTGGTTAAAATTATCGATGGTTGATGAGAACGTCCCAGAAAAAATTGGCCGCCTATTTCTTTCTCTAACGGACCAAAGCCCAGCAGAATATCATAGTTTGTGATCTTTTTCAACTACCAGAATGCGGCTGAAGGGCATGCTCTTTTATTGCTGTTCAAGGCTGTCAAGAAGTTGTTGCCGTTCCGATTCAAACAGGTAGTTGTAGCTAGGCATGTGGCGTTCGACATTTGCTTTATTGTGGGCCATTAGTTTCTGGCGTAGATCCCGCCTAGTCATACGCTGGCCGATTCCGCTGAGGCTTGGTCCAATTTGCCCGCCTTTACCGCTTAATTGATGGCAAGCGCGGCAGCCTAGCATCGGTATGATCTCCTCCGGTTTGCTCGATCCTTCGGCGGCAGAGCTTAAGCAGAGGAAAAGCGCGAAATATAGGGTAGCCTGCAGGATTGGGGGCATGGTGAAAATCTCAGTAAAAGAGGCTAGGAGCCTGTCAGATTTGCCGGGCCGAAACGAAAAATTGGCTGTTTGAGTCCAGGTTCTCGAGAATTTGGGAGCGAATAGCAGGGCCATTTGGCGAAAATTGTCGGGAATATGGGCCGATCAGGCGATTTTGCAGTCGGCTCATGGTAAGCCCGACAGTCTCCTAACAGAGCGAATCTTTGACCAACTTTGGCGAGCATAGCCTATGCTGTTTGTTTTGACAATTGCGAAGCCTTGTTGAAAAGTGGTATTTTCCATAGCTCGAATAAGAACTCAGTGAAACGAAATTGTGCAGTTTGGCGGTTGTTCATTTAACGGAAGGGGATGGTTGCCCATGCTTATAGTAATGCATCACCACGCTACAGCCGAAGAGATTGGGGCCGTTCAGGCGGCTGTGGTCGCTCTCGGTTTTCGAAGCGAGCCGATTCCCGGTAAAGAGCGAACCGCTATCGGGGTCCTTGGTAACCAGGGGTATGTCGATGATGGCACGATCCTGGAGCTTTCTGGTGTGCTTGAGGTTATTCATGTCAGTAAACCTTATAAGCTGGTTTCCCGGGATTTTCATCCTGTTGCCAGCAAGGTGCGGGTCGGAGACGTGGTTCTGGGTAATGGGTTGCCTCCAGTGGTCATGGCTGGCCCCTGCTCCATCGAAAGTGAAGAACAGATCGTAACGGCGGCCCGTCTGGTGAAAAACGCCGGTGCCCATATTTTGCGTGGCGGTGCTTTCAAACCGCGCACCGGCCCCCATTCCTTTCAGGGTTTGGGCAAAGAAGGTCTCAAATATCTTCGTGCCGCTGGCAACGAGGTTGGTATGCCGGTGGTCACCGAAGTGATGCGCATCGGTCAACTAGATGCGGTTTGTCAATATGCCGATTTCATACAAATTGGCGCCCGCAATATGCAAAACTTTGAGTTGCTGAAAGAGGTTGGCAAGCTCGATCGACCGGTACTTCTCAAGCGGGGTATGAGTGCCACTCTAGAGGAATTTCTCGCGGCGGCGGAATATATTCTAGCCGAAGGCAACGGTCAGGTGGTGCTCTGCGAACGAGGTATTCGTACCTTTGAAACAGCCACCCGCAATACTCTCGATCTATCCATTGTTCCTTTGGTCAGAGAATTGAGTCATCTTCCGATTATTGTCGATCCCAGTCACGCCACGGGAAAGAGGGCGTTGGTGCCGGTTATGGCCAGGTCGGCATTGGTGGCCGGAGCTCACGGTCTAATGATCGAGGTTCACCCCACTCCGGAAACGGCTCTTTGCGATGGAGCCCAAAGCCTCACCGGCGAAGGTTTTGCTGATTTGATGGTACAGATTGGTCGCTTACTGCCTGTGCTTGAACCCTTTGATTAAGAGACGTCACGACCTTATGGGGGCGCCGGTATGGGATACGGGCTGTTGTTGCCAGGGCACTTCGCCTGCCGCAGGGCTGTGTAGCTGCAGCAAGGCAATCTCCGGTGGGCAGAATAAACGAGCGGGTAAAACACTGGTACCCATTCCGCGATTGACATAAAGGGGGATGTGGTTGGCTGTTACCCGATAGAGCCCGGAAACGAAAGGCGCGGAAAAACGCGGCAGATAGAAGGGGTGAATGTAGGGCAGCCTAATCTGACCGCCGTGAGTATGCCCGCTTAAAATCAGATCTGCAACAGAGGCCAGTCTGTCGTGACCAAAGGCCGGCACATGGGAAAGGACAATATTGAGACGGTTGCTGGCCGCGGTCTGTCGAATCTTTTCCAGACTACGGGAGGCCGAAGGGTAATCGATGCCGATGATAGACAGGGGGATGCCACGGATCAGCAGGTCGCGGTGCTCGTCGATCAGCAGTTCGGCCCCTGCTTTGGCTAACTTCCGCCGCAGGGGTTCCCCCTCCAGGCGAGCCCAGTATTCCCAGTTGCCCTGGACGGCAAAGATGCCCCCCTCGCATCGCAATAGTTTGACAAAGTCAAGAACACCTTCAAGCTTGCGCGACTGGTCGAGATAGTCGCCGGTCAGTAGAATCAGATCGGGATCCAGGTCGTTGATGGTTGCCGCAGCCGCAGCAAAATGATTCGGCAGGGAGCGCAGATGCAAGTCCGACAGATGGATAATACGCAAACCCGGTCCTGGAGGAACCTTGGCAACGCTCAGGTGCAATTTTTCCACCACGAAGGTGCGCGGTTCATACCAGCAGGCTTTGCCCACAAAGAGGCCACCGGCCAGTCCGGCCCCGGCAGTAAGAAACTTGCGGCGGGAAAGGCTGGGTACGATTTGTTCTGTAGAGGGTTCACTCACGAATTAGGATGCTCCTGACAAGTGCTGAAAACAGCTCTTGAAGTTTTTGTAAAATCTTGGCTGCTAGCACAAAACTTTATCCTGAACTATAGCATGGGCCGGACCAAGGCACCAACCGTCCACGTTTCCCTTGTTTACCGCCGTTCAGTGACACCTTATCAACTCCAATAATAGTGCCTTTTCCGGTGCCGAGGTCATTGCTTTTGTCTGATCTGATCGCTCGTGTGGCTGTTGCCGCTCCTTTGCCCAACGCTCTTTGTTATCGTATTCCCGAAGCTCTGTTGCCGCAGGCTCGGGTTGGCGCGCGGCTACGGGTGCCCCTCGGGCGGCGGCAAGTGGTTGGCTATCTGCTCGGGTTCACTGACCAGCCCGTTGCACGAATGAAGGATGTGCTTGAGGTCCTTGACCGCGAGCCTCTTTTTCATGAATCGATGGTGGAGTTTTTTGAATGGGCCGCTGATTACTATTGTCACCCCCTCGGAGAAGTGATTCGGACCGCCTTGCCGGCTGGGTTAAGCGGTGCGGGGCAGGGTCCGGCAATCCTTAGCGAGCGGTTTTTTACTCTGCTTCCAGAAAAAACAGAGCCCCGAGGAGTAAAACAGCGGGCCATCGTAGACTTTTTACGTCAGCACGGCGCCACCTCCCAGGGGCAGCTCAAAGAGCAGTTCGGCGATGTTTACAGTAGTCTCAAGCGCCTGGTGGAGCAGGGGTTTGTCGCCGAAGAGAGCAGAGAGAGGCAACGGGACCCCTTCGCCGCCGTTCCGCTGACCGCCGATGTCCCGGTCGTGCCAGCGGCCGGGCAGTTGGCAGCCTTGCAGGCCACCGAAGAGGCCCTGGCCAGCGATGCCTTTCGGCCGATGCTGCTGCATGGCGTGACTGGCAGCGGCAAGACGGAAGTCTACTTGCGCGCCGTACAGCAGGCTTTACGGCTCGGGCGCAAGGCGCTAGTGCTGGTGCCGGAAATTGCGTTGACCCCCCAGTTGGTCGGGCGCTTCCGAGCCCGCTTCACTGCCGAAGGAGCGCGCCTGGCTGTGCTTCACTCGGGGTTGTCCGATGGCGAGCGTTACGATGCTTGGCGTGCTGTGGCTCGCGGGGAGGCCGATATCGTCATCGGTGCTCGGTCAGCGATCTTTGCCCCCCTAGAAGGGCTGGGGATTATTGTGGTCGATGAGGAACACGAGGGCAGTTACAAGCAGGGGGACGGGTTTCGCTATCATGCTCGGGACCTGGCCCTGTTGCGGGGGCAGATGTTGGGGGCGACCATATTGCTGGGTAGTGCCACCCCGGCGCTAACCACCTTCTACCGGGCGCAGCAGGGGCAGACCGAATATCTGCCCTTGGCCGATCGGATCATGGGGCGACCGCTACCGGCGGTGGAACTAATCGATCTGTCCGAGCAGCGTCCCGAAGGCGTTCTGGCTGAGCCTTTACGGTTGGCCCTGCAAGAGAACCTGGAGCGGGGTGAACAGTCCCTGCTGCTTTTGAATCGCCGCGGTTTTGCTCCCTTTCTACTCTGTGCCGACTGTGGCGCAACGGTGCGTTGCCCCAATTGCGAAATCACCCTGACTTATTACCAGCATCAGCGAGTATTGCGCTGCAATTACTGCGATTATTCTTTGACTCCCCCCGATACTTGCCCTGTTTGTCACGGTAGTGAGTTTGCCCCAGAAGGAGCCGGTACCGAGCGCTTGGAAGAAGAATTGGCCGAGTTGCTACCCGCCGCCGTCATCGGCCGTATGGACCGCGATACCACCCAACGCAAGGGGGCCCATCAGAAACTAATCGATGGAATGGCCAGTCGTCGCATCGATGTTTTGGTCGGCACCCAGATGGTCGCCAAGGGACACGATTTTCCCGGCGTGACTCTGGTTGGGGTGGTCAACGCCGATAGCGCCTTGAATCTGCCCGACTTTCGTTCTGCTGAGCGGGCCTTCTCGTTGCTGACCCAGGTGGCCGGTCGGGCCGGTAGAGGTGAACTTCCCGGTCGAGTACTGATTCAAACTTACGATCCAGAACACTATGTGCTGAGCTGTGCGGCCGGTCACGACTATCAGTCATTTTATGATGAGGAATTGGCCAATCGCGAGGTGCTGGAATATCCGCCCTTTGGTCACTTGGTGAATTGCTTGCTGGCAGGAAACGATGAACCGAAGGTGATCGCCGCTGCCGAAGGGCTGGCGGACGCCTGGCAGGAACTAGCCGCTGATGGCACGGTGGAAATCCTCGGGCCGGCGCCCTGTCCCTTAAGCCGCTTGCGGGGCAAGTGGCGGCGGCAGATTTTACTTAAATCCTCCAATAGACCTGCATTGCGCCGCTTGCTGAATCACTTCAAAGAATTACGCAGTCGAGTGCCCGCCGGGGTAACGGCGACCATCGATGTCGATCCCATCGATATGTTGTAAATTATATAAAGATTCGCCGATGGCTTAACTGCCGAAGGGCAGTTCTTTGCCGAGACTTTTTGATCGGGCGGCGGCGAGTACCCGTGAGCCGATCATCAGGTCTTGAACGGCCATTCCTTGAGACTCGAAAAGGGTGATCTGCTCACTGGTGGTCCGACCGTTGGCCTGTCCGGAAATAATATCCCCCAGCTCAATCACCTGTCGCCAGTTGAGGCGTCCCTTTTCAATCAGCGGTAACAGATCACCGCACTCGTTAGCCGCAACATCCCGGGCGTCGACGGTCACAAGACTACAACTACGGATGGTCTTTTCGTCGATTTCCCGTCGGATCAAGGCGTTGCTGCCAACAGCATTGAGATGGGTGCCTTCTTTCACCCAAGGAAATTGAATCAGCGGTTCGGTGGCAGTGGTGACGGTGGTGACAATGTCGCTATTGCTAACGACCTGCTCCGCATCTTGACAGGGCTCGACGGGAATCCCGAGACGGTCGCTGTTCTGGCGGCAGAACTCGTTCAATCGCTCTGCATTGCGGGCCATCACTTTAACCTGAGAGATGGGCCGAACGCAGCAGAGAGCTTCCAATTGTCCCGTTGCCTGCCAGCCCGAGCCGAACAGCCCGACGGTGGTCGAATCGTTGCGGCTCAGCCATTTGCTGGCGACACCACTGGCAGCTCCGGTGCGCATCATCCCCAGATAGTTGGCTTCGATGACCGCCTGTAGGTTTCCGTGATTACTGTCGTAGAGGTAAAGCAGGAAGCGGGTGCCTTCCCTGGTAGACGTATAAGCCTTGTAACCCATGATTTGCTGACTTTCCACCGCCCCTTGCAGGATATGCAACGCACCTTTTGGGACCCGAGTTCGCTGCCGCGGAATGTTTATCCCTTGCCCCAGGCTGATTTCACGCAGCACCTTTTCCACCGCCGTGATGGCCATGGGCATGGTCAGGACCTGTCGAACATCCTCTTCAGTCAAAAACAGTGCCATTGGTTAACTCTCCTTAAATGCTGGTCTGGGCCGGGTAGGCATTTGATGATATTCCGACTAGTACCCTGTAATCCATAAAATATCGTGATATTGCGCAGGAGTTTGGTGGGTCAACAAGGCATGACCCTCGCTGCCTAACCGGTGTTAATCAGCGTTGGTCGTAACGCAGTTGGCGCGTCAAAGAACCAGCAAGATGCGAAAGATTATAGGGTGCTGGGTACTAAGAAACTATAAATAGATGTCCCGTCAATGACAACGTAATGTTAAAAAAAAATGAGCCGGCCCCTTGAATTTGAGATGTTGTCCGTTAAACTGATTTACTTGAGGATAGTCCAGTTTTAATCTGGGTCAAAAGATAGTCGGCAGGGATGCTGTCGCTGTTTTTTTGAGAGGAGGGGGCGCTGTCACTTTTGCAATAGCCATGAATACTCAAGGGTTTACAGTCAACAGATCGCGCCGGGCGATTAAACGCGGGCCGCTAAAAGGGGCAACGACTAGAGCGCGGCGCAGTAAAAGAGGTGGTGGCCAATCGTTGCCGACCAAGGGGCACTGTTCCAGTCAAGGGGGCGGTGGTGACTTGGAAGCCTTGATCAAGCAGCGGACCCGGGAGCTGACGGAAGTTAATGAACGTCTGAAATTGAGCATGGTTCGCTGTCAGCGTCTCGATGGCCGGTTACGGGAGAGCGAAGAACTGTTTCGCTCCATCTTTGAGCATGCCGCCGCCGGCATGAACACGATTACTTTAGAAGGACGGTATCTGCAGGTTAATTCCGCGTTCTGCGATTTTATCGGTTATAGTCGAGAAGAGCTGCAGCACCTGACCGTCTTTGACCTCACCCATCCTCAAGACTTGCTCGCTACACGGGAGCGTTTTGAGGGAATTCGTGCTAGCAAGTGCGAAGCCTTCGACTACGAAAAACGTTTTATCTGCAAAGACGGTAAGCTGGTTTGGGGGCATGTGACCAGTGCCTGGATGTTCGATGATAGACGGCAGCCCCTCTATGGCATCGGCCTGGTGCAGGATATCTCTGATCGTAAAGGGGCTGAAGCGGAGTTGAAAAAAACCCTGGCCTCCGCACGGGAAGGGCAGACCAAAATAGCCTGTATTCTGAAGTCCGTTGGCGACGGTCTAATCGTGACCGATACCGAACACCGTATTGTGCTTATGAATCCATCGGCCGAGTCTTTGCTGGGGGTTGTTTTTGAGCAGGTTATAAATCATACAGTGGACGATCCCTATGTAACGGCGCTTTTTCCTGAGAAGCTGATTCAAGCCCTGCGAAGTGGCGAAATAGGGGGCCTACTCGAATTCGAGCTGTGCGACAGTGTCGGCAGGCAACCGCGAGCTCTGCAGGGACGCCTGTCGGCGATTCGCGATCAGAACGAACAACACAACGGAATTATTACCACCTTGAGGGATGTGAGCCGGGAGCGGGAAATCGATTCGATGAAGACCGAATTTATTACCACCGCAGCCCACGAATTGCGAACCCCCTTGACTTCGATTCAAGGTTTTTCTGAAATTCTGCTGGCCCGGTCCGATTTGGAGAATGATCAGCGTCGCTCCATGCTGTCTATCATTCACGAACAATCCGAGAGTCTGTCGCGGATCGTCAATGATTTACTTGATCTATCACGCATCGAAGCGGGGGTCGGCTTCGTGCTGCAGAAAACGCCCTGTGATCTTTCGCAGCTTATAAAACAGGCCACCTCGCAACTTTTCTGGACGTCGGACCGCCATCTGTTCGACGTGGCATTGCCGTCGACGGACTCTGTGGTATGCGGCGACTGGGTCAAGTTACGTCAGGTGGTGGAAAATATTCTCAGCAACGCGGTGAAATACTCACCTCAGGGTGGTTCGGTGCAAGTGACTGGACAGCGCTTCGATAGCGAGTTTCAGGTGTCGGTCGCAGATCAGGGTATCGGCATGAGCGAAGATCAAATACTGCGAATCTTTGATAAGTTTTATAGGGCAGACACCTCTAACTCAGCCATCGAAGGGGTAGGCCTCGGCATGAATATCGTTCAGGAGATTATCAAGGCGCATGGTGGCAGGATTTGGGTGGAGAGTTGTGTCGGCAAGGGTACGGTAGTGCATTTTGTCCTGCCGACAGGGTGATGACGCAGGGGAGGGCTCTTGAAATGAAGGCAACAAGATGAAGAGTATTCTTGTCGTTGATGACCAGGCAATCATTCGGCAATTACTGGAGATCAGTCTGTGCCGGGAAGATCGGCAGGTCTTGCTGGCGGAGAGCGGTGAACAGGCCGTCCAGTTGGCTCAGGAGCACCGTTTCGATTTGATCATTGTCGACTTGATGATGCCCGGTGGCATGGATGGTTTTGAAACCATTGAATATCTGCAGCAAAATGTTGCAGAGAACCTCTGCCCCTTTATGATTTTGACGGCCAAAGACCAACAACCCGAGCGCGATCGCGCTGCGGGTTTGGGTGTTTACAATTATCTGGTGAAGCCCTTCAAACTGGATGATCTTTTTGCAACAGTTGACAATTTGCTGGGCGCGGGTTAAGAATTGTTTGTTATGATTTAAGCTGTTTTCTGTGTGTATCAGTCTGTTGTGTACCCTGTGAATTTTGCCTTTTAGGAGAAACCCAGCGATGAAAAAAGATCTTTTGGAAAAAGGTGCCATTGTTCAACGAGACAAAGAAACCTATGCTATCGCCCCGCATATACCCGGTGGCGTAACGTCTCCTGCCGCCCTGCGCAAGATCGCCGATGTGGCCGAACGTTTTAATGCCCAGGCGCTTAAAATAACCAGCGCCCAGCGTATCGCTATCGTCGGCTTGGCCGAGGAAAGTCTCGATGACGTCTGGGAAGCCCTGGACCAGAAGCCCGGTGCGGCTATCGGCCTTTGCGTCCGCTCGGTAAAGATCTGCCCTGGTACCACCTTCTGCAAGCGCGGCCAGCAAGATGCCGTCGGTGTGGGCATGCAGCTTGATGCAAAATATCACGGCCTGGAACTGCCTTGGAAATTCAAGATGGGCGTTTCCGGTTGCGCCAATGATTGTGCCGAAGCCTGCATCAAAGATGTAAGCTTGATCGGTACGCCGAAGGGTTGGAACGTCATGGTCGGTGGCAATGGCGGCGGCATGCCGCGCCTTTCCCTGAAACTGGCCGAACATATCCCCAGTGATGAAGAAGCCATGGAAATCATGGACAAGGTTGTCGAGTGGTTCAAAAAGCTCAACAAGCGGGGCCGGATCGGTAAGTTCGTTGATGAGATTGGTATCGAAGCGTTCCGTAAAGAAATTTTAGGATAACTAGAAGACCCGTGATTGCTTAAACGACAGAAGGGGGAGCCATAGGCTCCCCCTTCTGTCGTTTGGAATCAGTGTTTAGCTTGCCGTTGAAAGCGATAGCCCCGCCCGCGTACAGTAACAAAATGTTGTGGGCGGCTCGGTCGTTTTTCAAAATACTTTCGTAGTCGGACAATAAAATTGTCCAGGGTACGAGTCTCCGTGTCCGGGGCGACTCCCCACACCGATTCGAGCAGTTTTGCCCGGGAAAGGACCTCGCCTTCGTGGTCAAAGAAAACCTGCAGCATGCGGGTTTCAAGTTCGGTCAGGGTGATCTCTTTGTGGTCAGTGATTGCGCGATGCTGCTGCAGATAGACCCGATTCCCGGCAAAGGCGTAACACTTCTCCACGATGGTTTGCTGGCGATACCAGCCGGCCCGCCGTAAAATGCCTTTGACCCGCAAGAGAAATTCATCGAGGCTGAAGGGTTTGGTCAGGTAGTCATCGGCTCCTTCGGCCAGTCCGGCCACCCGGTCCTTTTCTTTGCCCATGGCGGTTAGCATCAGGATGGGCAATTGAGCATTCTCCTGGCGAATGATCCGGCACACCTGCAACCCGTTTATGCCGGGAAGCATCAAGTCGAGAATGACCAGGCAGCAACCGGTCCAGGGCTTTTTAGCCAGGGCTTGTTCGCCGGTGGTAACATGCTCAACCGCAAACCCTTCCATCTCCAGATTGAACTTTAGCCCCTGGGCGATATGCAGTTCGTCTTCAACCAGCAGTATATAGGGCTCAGTCATGGTCGGCTCCTTCAGCGGGTTCGATGCGCGGTAGCAGGATGTGGAAGCTGGTACCGTGCCCTAGTCCCTCGCTCTCAAGCCAGACTTTGCCCTTGTGACGCCAGATAACGGCTTTGACGATAAACAGGCCGAGGCCCGATCCGCGAATGGTTTCATCGTTTTTGCGAACGCGGTAGAACATGCGGAAGACCTTTTTCCGCTCCTTGGCAGAGATCCCTCGGCCTTTGTCGGTGAAACACAGGTGACAGCGGGAACCCTCGGCCTTTAGACTGACATGAATAACAGGAGGACCGTTGGAGTATAGCAGGGCGTTTTCCAGCAAGTTCCGGAGCACCATCTGCATCGCCGCATGGTCGATGTTGGCATGAAGGTCGGGAGCCAAGTTCAGGGTTAAACTAGTTTCTTTCGGCAGGGACGTGGATCTTTGTTGAAAAAACTCCGTCAGCAGGTGTGACAGATTGTCAGGTTTCAGGTCGAGGCGGATGCGTTTCTGTTCAAGGCGGCTGGCGTCGAGCAGGTTGTCAACTAGGCTGCGCAGGCGCACCGTATCTTCGAGCATGGTGCCGAGAAAGAAGTCGAGTTGCTGCTGGTCCGGCTGGCGCAGGCGAATGGTTTCGAGGTGTAGTTGCAGGGATGCCAACGGTGTTTTGAATTCGTGGCTGACCTGAGAGATAAAGTTGCGTTGTTCCCGGGCCAGGGAAGTTTGCCTCCGCCAGTAGAGAAAAATCACATAGACCCCGGCTAGGATCGCGATTAGCAGCACCAGTCCTTCGACGAGAACCACCCAGTCGAGACCACTCTGAGGCAGTCCTGGTCCGTATTTTTCGGCCAGGGCGCGAAATTTGCGGTTGTTGCGCACAAACCACGAAATCCAGAATACAACAACCAGCACCCACGCAAGCTGGATGCCGATAAAAACGATCAGGGGACTGACGAGGCGGCGGAAGAATTTCATAATGCTTTCTTATCACTGTGGAATAGCGGGAACAAGGCTTTTGGGTTGTATGACAGCGCTCTTTTTACACAACTATTACATTTGCTATAGGCGGACAAGTGGTAGTATTGAAGACTAAGTCATCGATGCATTAATGACTATTTTTGATTTTTCAACCTCTAATTCCCAGGATATAGTCGTGAATCGTAGTCTGACCATTGGCCGTCATAGTGCCCCTCTTCCCCTGTTGCTTGGTGGCATGGGTGTGCGTATTTCAGCAGGCCGCCTGGCTGGCCATATCGCTCGCTGCGGTGGTTTTGGTACTGTAGCGGCAGCCGGCATTGGCGTCAACAGCCTTCACTATAATGGCAAAAACTTGTCCGTCGCCGATCCTTTGGCTTTTCAGGACGAAATCCGCAAGGCCTACGCGATCGCTCCGCAAGGGGTAATTGGGGTCAATTGCATGGTTGCTGTGACAAATTACGCTGAAATGGTGATAGCAGCCTGCGAAGCCGGAGCCAAGTTCATCGTCAGCGGTGCCGGACTGCCCATGCAGTTGCCAGGTATTACCGGCGAACGCTTTCCTGACGTGGCCCTGATTCCCATCGTTTCATCCAGCCGCGCGGCACAATTGATCGCGCGCAAGTGGCACAAAAATTTTGGTCGACTGCCCGATGCAGTGGTGGTTGAAGACCCCGACACCGCCGGTGGCCATTTGGGTGAAAAGCTTGAAAACATCGGTACCGGTCAATACGATCAGTATGCAACCGTACGTGATGTCAAAGCCTACTTTAAGGATACTTGGGATACTGACGTTCCGGTAATTGCTGCGGGTGGTATCTGGGATCGAGCTGATATAGAGCATGCTCTGGCCCAGGGAGCTGACGCGGTGCAGATGGCCAGCCGTTTTGTCTGTACCGAAGAGTGCGACGCAGATTTGGCCTTCAAACAAGCTTATCTTGATTGCCGGCCAGAAGATATTGGTCTGATCATGAGCCCCGCGGGCCTTCCCGGTCGGGCCATCATCAAGCATTTCGAGCAGGTTCGTGAAGGGCAGCTGGCCGCCGGTCAGCGCTGCCTGAGCAATTGTCTGCACCGTTGCGCCTTTAGGGATAACCAGGAAAGGTTCTGCATTGTCGAGGCGTTGGATCGCGCTCAACGTGGCGATGTGGTTAATGGTCTGGTGTTTTGCGGCAGCAATGCCTGGAAGGCCGACCGCATTACCACCGTGGCGGCGATCTTTGAAGAACTGTTTGGGGTGAGTGCTGCTCTGCCAAAAATGGTTTCCAACGGCTAATCGCTGCACAACTCATTCTTTATTCCAAAAAAGGCGGATCTTATGATCCGCCTTTTTTTATTGTTATCCTGAACTTGTGAAGTGCTCGGTATCTGAGGTAGAATTAGCTTTCTGTTTCAGTTCTGCCAAAGGAGATGCATGAGTATCAAGGACCAGCCTTTTTTGCCTAAGTGGATCGCCTGGGAAGTAACCCAGCGTTGCAACCTGCAATGCGTTCATTGCCGCTGTTCGTCTGATATGAATGCGGCCGAGGGAGACTTTTCCACCTCCGAGGCTTTTCGCCTTATCGACGATATCTGCCAAGTATCCAAGCCGGTGCTTGTATTGTCCGGTGGCGAGCCGTTGCTGCGCGATGATATCTTCACTATCGCCCGTTACGGCACGGAGCAAGGCCTGCGCATGTGTATGGCGACCAACGGCACCTTGGTCGACGATCAGGTCTGTCAACAGATGCTTGACTGCGGCATTCGCATGGTCTCCCTTTCTCTTGATGGTTCCTGCGCCGAAATGCACGATGACTTTCGTCAGAGTCCTGGCGCTTTTGATGCGACCATTCGCGCTGCTCACACGCTCAAGCGTCATGGCATCAAGTTTCTGATTAATTCTTCCTTTACCCGCCGGAATCAGAGCGATATTGTTGAAACCTTTCGACTGGCTAAAGAGTTGGGTGCGGTTGCCTGGTACCTGTTTATGATCGTGCCGACGGGTCGTGGTAAGGAAATCATGGACGAGTTGATCTCACCGGAAGATTACGAAGAGATTCTCACCTGGCATTTCCATCAGGAGTGTCAAGAAACCGAGATTCTCATGCGTCCCACCTGCGCCCCCCACTATTATCGTATCGCTCCACAATTGGCACGAGCTTCCAAGATTTCTTATGAGCGACGGAGTCTGTCCTTTTCCACAGGAGGAGGCAAGGGCTGTCTGGCCGGGCAGAGCATCTGCCTGATCGATGCCTATGGCAACCTCAAGCCTTGTTCCTACTTTCCAACCAACGCCGGAAACGTCAAGCAGCGCTCTTTCAAGGACCTTTGGTTTAATGCTCCGCTATTGAATGAATTGCGTGATTTCAGCCTCTACCGTGGCAAGTGCGGGGTCTGCGAATATCTGCAGGTTTGCGGCGGTTGCCGGGCAAGGGCCGATGCGATTCATGGCGATTATCTGGCCGAGGAACCTTTCTGTAACTATCAACCTCCGGCCTCAATCGGTCGTCAATCATAGGAACGGTGTTATGACTATTCAATACGATTTCATTGAGGCCTGCTGGGGGCGACCGACGGTGCGAACTCCTATTTGGTTGATGCGTCAGGCCGGCCGGTATCTACCCCAGTACATGGCTATCCGCTCCAAACTCAGCTTTCTTGAGCTCTGTAAGACTCCTGAACTGGCAGCCGAAGTCACCATCCAGCCGATCGATATCCTGGGAGTCGATGCCGCCATTCTCTTCTCCGACATTCTCATACCGATCGAAGCGATGGGGTTGGAGTTGCGCTATGAGCCGGGTCCCGTGTTCAGCGATCCGGTGCGCGATGCAAGTGCCGTGGCCGCCCTGAGGGTTCCCGAAGTTCAGGAAGAGGTTCCTTTTGTCTATGAGACGATTCGTCTGCTGCGCCAGGAATTGCAGGGCAGGGTACCGCTGATCGGTTTCGGGGGCGCTCCCTTTACTCTGGCTTGCTATATGGTCGAAGGCCGTGGCAGTAAGGATTTTGCCAGTGTCAAACGTCTCATGTATCAGGCGCCGGAGGTCTATGCGGCCCTTATGGACAAGATTACCGAAACAAGTTACCGCTACTTGAGCGCACAAATCGATGCTGGCGCCGAGGCCATTCAGATTTTCGATACGTGGGGGGGCATTCTTTCGCCTACCGATTATCAAGCTTTTGTGCTGCCTTACAGCCGCCGGTTGATTGCCGCCCTTGAAGGACGAGGAGTGCCCATCATCCACTTTGTCAAGGGGGCTGGCACCATGCTGGATACTGTGAAACAGGCTGGTGGCCAAGTGGTCGGTCTCGACTGGTTCACTTCTTTGGGACAGGCTCGCGACCAACTGGGAACCGGGATGGCGGTTCAGGGAAATCTCGATCCAGCAGTACTCTTTGCACCGGAAGCGATCATCGAAAGAGAAGTTCAGCGCATTCTTGATGAAAACGCTGGTCGGCCTGGACATGTTTTCAATCTGGGGCATGGCATTGTGCCGACTGTAGCTCCAGAAAAAGCAGCTTTTCTAGTCGAATGTGTACACCGTCTCAGCGGTAAGGGTTAATCGGGTGAGGACTTAATGCAGCGGACACTTGATTCTTTGGCGGGCAGAGGTAGTCTGCGAACGGACCGGAAAACCGGACTGGTACTGCTCAATATGGGCGGTCCCGAGAGTATGGAAGATGTGGAGCCTTACCTGTGCAGGCTCTTTAGTGACCGGCATCTGATTAAACTTCCGGGCGGTCCTCTGTTGCAAAAGCCTTTGGCGCGTCTGCTGGCCAGACGCCGTGCGCCTAAAAGTCGGCAGAATTATCACCAGATCGGCGGTAAATCTCCATTGCGTGACTGGAGTGAACGCCAGTCTACGGCTTTAGAGCAACAGTTAGGAGAGAGTTGGAAAAGCTATGTGTTGATGCGTTATTCAGCACCCAGGGCTCAAGAGGTGCTGTGGCAGATGCGCAACGACGGCATCGAACAAGCGCTAGTATTGCCGCTGTATCCCCAGTATGCCGGTGCCACCAGTGGAAGCAGTATTGCTGACTTTCAGCAGGCTGCTGCAATACTTTTTCCCGACCTGGCCTATGCTGTTATTCCTGAGTGGTACGACTGGCCTGCATATCTAGAGGCCCTGGTGGGCCGTATCAACGAAGGTCTCGAGTGCTTTCCGGCCGATCGGCGAGCAGAAGTGCCTTTGCTCTTCTCTGCCCACGCCATGCCGCAAAAGGTCATCGATCGCGGAGATCCCTATCTGAGTCAGGTTCTGGCAACCGTACGGGGGATTATGCAACGGCTGCCCGGCCGGGAGTGGCACTTGGGGTTTCAAAGCCGCAGCGGCCCGGTACGCTGGACCGGACCGGCGGTGACCACCCTGTTAGACAAGCTGGTTGCGGCTCGCCATACGGAGGTTCTGCTGGTGCCTATTTCCTTCGTCTCTGATCATGTCGAAACCCTCTACGAAATCGATATTGAACTGCAGGCAGCGGCTTGCCAGCGCGGCATAAAGCAACTGGTGCGCAGCCCCTCCCTCAATGACCATGAGGATTTCATCGGCGCACTGGCCCAGCTGGCCAGACACCATCTAACCCTGAACTGTTCATAAACATTGGGACGCAGGGAGTCGCACCGTCTGTGTGAAAACTCTATTTTACTGTCGGTGCTTGCCGATGGTCTAAATGCAAAAAGCCTCTCGTTAAGAGAGGCTTTTGTGTGCATAGGGTGTCGTGCGATGTTACTTACAGGCCGGCCTTTTGTAACTCTTTGAGTAGGGCCTTTTGCTCAACGTCGAGCTTACCGGGAACTTCTATTTCGATGATCGCATACAGGTCGCCCGTTGCTTGGCCCTTCTTGGCCGGTACGCCATAACCTTTAAGGCGGATCTTGCCACCGCTTTGAATGCCAGCCGGTACCTTGATCCGTTTGTTCCCTTGCAGGGTGGGGACTTCGACCGATGCGCCGAGGCAGGCACCGCTGAAAGGAATGCGAACCTTTACCAGCAGATTTTGCTCTTCCCGGCTGAAGATGGGATCGGGAGTGACCTTGATTTCGAGAAAGAGATTTCCCGGAGGCCCCCCTGAGGGACTCTTGGAGCCCTTGCCTGAAACCCGCAGCTTTTGCCCCGATTCGATGCCGGCAGGAATGGTCACCTGCAGATTCTCCAGTCCCTGCTCGCCGCGGTATTCGACCCGCTTTTTGCCCCCTTCTATCGCCAGACGGAAAGGGATGCTCAGATGCATGACGTAGTCCTGGCCCTTTGCCGGTCGCGGACGGCCACCGGGAAAGCCGCTGCGTCCGCCAGCTCCGCCAAACAAACGACTGAAGATGTCATCAGAACCGAAGCCGGAATCGCGAAACATGTCATTGACATTGACATTACGGTAGATATCTTCCTGAGAATAGCGCTGATGGAAACCGCTATCGCCGAACTGATCATATTCCCGACGCTTCTCTGTGTCAGATAAAACCGCATAGGCTTCAGTAATTTCTTTGAACTTTTCCTCGGCCTTATCGTCACCTAAGTTCTTGTCCGGATGGTGCTTGAGGGCCAGCTTGCGATAGGCCTTTTTGATAGTGTCTGCATCGGCGCCTTTTGCGACGCCTAAGGTAGCGTAGTAGTCTTTGCTCATGGTGTCTCCTGATTGTGCAGCTAAAATGCTCTGACAATATAGAGATGGTCCTGCCTAAGGTCAAGAGGGCCAGGCAAATGGTTTGACTAAAAAGTCTGGTGGGTGTTTAGCGGTATCATTGCATAGCGGTTCGTTTGTTGTCATAATGGGCGATCGTTTAATTCTCTTACAAAGGCGGTTGCCCATGCAGGTGGTTATTATCGGTGCCGGAATTTCCGGCTTGGCAACAGCCTTTCTGCTACAGCAGGAAGCTCGCGCCAAAGGCCGGCAGCTGTCTTTGACCGTACTCGAAGAAGAGCCTCAGGTCGGCGGCAAGATCCGTAGTCTGCACAGCAAGGAGGGTTATCTGTGCGAATGGGGCCCCAACGGGTTCCTCGACGGCAAGCCAGCCACCCTCGATCTTTGCCGGCAATTGTCCGTTGCCGAAGAGCTGGTGCGTTCCAATGATAACGCCCGCCGCCGGTTTATCTATTCCCAGGAGCGTTTGCACCGGGTGCCGGAAAATGCCATGGGTTTTTTGCGCTCCGGGTTGCTTTCAGTATCGGGCAAGGCGCGCATGGCCGCTGAAATCGCTATTCCGGCCCGTCGCCAAGGCGGGGACGAAAGTCTAGCCGATTTTTGTCGGCGTCGGTTGGGGAAACAGGCTCTTGACCGAATGGTTGGACCGATGGTGTCGGGAATCTTTGCCGGTGACCCCGAAACCATGAGTCTGCAGAGCTGCTTTCCCCGTATTCATCAATTAGAGGTAGAGTATGGCGGGCTGTTTCGTGCCATGCTGTGTCTGGCTCGTAAACGTCGAGCAGAGCGTCGTTCCGGTCAGGCCGTGGCCAGTGCTTCCGGACCGGCTGGGGTACTAACCTCCTTCTCCGGCGGCTTGCAACAACTCACCGACCGTTTGCAGCAGGTACTGGCCGACCAAATTCAAGTTTCCGCAGCGGTAACCGGGCTGGAACCGGCAGGTGGGAAATTTAACCTGCAGTTGGCCGATGGCCGACAGCTAACTGCCGATGTTGTGGTCTCAGCGGTTCCCGCCTATAATTTCGCCAGTTTGGTGAAAGGGTTCGATCAACACATGGCTACCCTGCTGGGGCAGATACCTTATTCTTCACTGCAAGTGGCCTGCTTCGGTTACCGTCGCCAGCGCATCGCCCATAACCTTAACGGTTTTGGCTATCTGGTGGCGCGGCCCAATACCCTGCCCTTGTTGGGAACATTGTGGGATTCCAGTATCTTTCCGCAGCGTGCCCCACAAGACAGCGTGTTGTTGCGCTCCATGCTGGGAGGCGCCACTCTTCCTGAGGTGGGTGAATGGGATCAGGATCGGGTAGTGGACGAAACCAGAGCCGCATTGCGGCAGACCATGGGCATCGAAGCTAAGCCCGACTTTGTGCAGATTTTTCGCCATCGTCAGGCCATTCCCCAATATCGGGTCGGTCACGGGCAGCGACTGCAAGACTTGCAGCAACGCAGCGCCCGTTATCCCGGCCTGTTTTTTACCGGCAATGCCTTTTTCGGCATCGGCCTGAACGACTGTGTTAGTGCTGCGCAACGGACCGTAGCAGCGATTCTCGCTGGCGACCGCAGCCAACACACCGAATAGCATTAACAGGCGCCTTGGCGTCAGGAGTGATAAGCATGACCATCAAGTGGTTCCCCGGGCATATGAGCACCGCCCGTAAACAAATTGCCGAGGCAATGCCCAAGATCGATGTTGCCATCGAGGTGCTTGACGCTCGGTTGCCGGTCTCTAGCGGCAATCCCCTGCTAGCCGAGCTGCGCCAGCACAAGCCCGTTATCAAAGTCTTGAACAAGGCCGATCTGGCCGATCCCCAGGTCACCAAAGACTGGATACGGTTTTTCGAAAAAAACGATAAAGGCGTTCGCGCCTTAGCGATTAATGCGGGGAACAAAGGGGAAGCGACTCGAGTCCCGAACCTGTGTCGTACTCTGATTCCTCATCGCGGCAGGCCGGGTCGCCCCCTGCGGGTTATGATCATGGGTATTCCCAATGTGGGCAAGTCGACCCTGATTAATACCTTGGCTGGCAAGCGCATCGCCAGGGTTGGTGACCGACCGGCCATTACCCGGTGTGCCCAGCAGATCGATTTGCGCAATGGTGTGCTACTGTACGACACCCCCGGTATCCTTTGGCCGAATCTTGAAGATCAGCAGGGGGCTTATCGTCTGGCTGCCAGTGGTGCCGTTGGCGACAATGCCATGGATTATGAATCCGTAGCTTTGTTTGCCGCTGAATTTTTGTTGCAAAGTTACAGCGAGTTACTGACCCAGCGCTACAAGCTTAAGGCGCTGCCCGCCGACGCGGTCGAATTGCTGGCTGAAATCGGACGCAAGCGTGGTTGCCTCGGTGCGGGAGGCGTGGTCGATTCTTACCGGGCGGCAGAGGCTCTGTTGCGAGATTTACAGGGTGGCAAGATCGGCCGAATCAGTTTCGAGCGGCCGCCAGAAATAGCTTAGGTTTGCTACCGAAAAAAAACGCCCGCTGGCACATGTCAGCGGGCGTTTTTGTAGCTGTTAACTGTTTTGCAATCAAACTCGAAAGTTGTCTTGCGCTAACCTCTCACGCCAATTCTGGAAACCGTTTTGAGTTGTTATATGTTATAGGATTGGTGTCCCTTAAAGAAGAATGTCTTCCCATTAGGGAAACATATAAGCCAACTTTCAGGGCAATAAATTCTTTGACATGCCAACTGTTCTAAGGAATATTGAAGTTCATTTGACAGTTAACACTTTAGGGGAGCTTTACATGGAGTTCATGGAGAAGACCGTTATGGTTGGGTGCTGCCATAGGTTTTGATTTGTCCGTTGCTTAACTCCCTTGTGTTGGCAGGGGCACCTCTTTAAATTCCTGGGTTCAATTCGTAAGTGCAAATTTGTACGGGCCCGCCTAAGACCCTTGGATACGTGACTAGATAAGAATTAAGGGTTTTTGCGGCGCGAGGCCACCGTAAGAATCCTTTAATTGTTGGAAAGCCTAAAATATCAACTTGAAAGAGAGGAGAAGTAAATGAATTATAAACTCATACTTACAGCATTCATTATC
>JABXKU010000022.1 GCA_013619105.1 Desulfuromonadales bacterium | reverse complement strand
AAACAAAAGCATCAATTCCTCTTTATACTCTGTGACAAACTACACCCTGTGGGTGGCTCAAAATGGTGTTTCCCGATTTTTCATGAAGGACAGCAAAACCTAGTTGGTGGGGTGGCCTATGCTTTGGAAGAGGTACGGCAGATTGGTGAGACAGCCGTTCCGGATAAGGTTGCTTTTGTGGGCCTGCCTGGTGACGGTACTACTTTGTGGCGTGTCCCAAGCCGGTGAATTAGCTTCTTCGGTCCGTGGTCCGTTTTCGGGTAAAAAGATTCTTTGGGTCGATTCTTACCACTCCGATTACGAATGGAGTGCGAGTATTGAAAAGGGGCTTCGCCTCGCGCTGTACGAAAGTGGCGTGGAGCTGAAAATATTTCACATGGACACCAAGCGCCACCTCGACGAAGATTTTCATCGCCAGGCCGGCCGCCGGGCGAAACAGATCATCGAGGAGTATCGCCCAGACTTGGTCATCGCTTCCGACGATAATGCCCAGAAACATCTAGTGGTGCCCTATCTCAGAGGGCGCAACCTGCCAGTGGTCTTTTGTGGGGTTAATCGCGACCCAGTAGAATATGGTTACCCCTGCCAAAACGTGACCGGCATGCGCGAGGTCAATTTTGCCGATGCCCTGACGGGGGCAATGCGCGATTTTGCCGGCGGCGAACGCATCGGCATGCTCGCTGGCAATACGGAGACGATGCGAATTGTAAATGACCACTACCGTCAGGTATTTGGCGACCGGTTGACGGTCTACACGGTGCGTACCTGGGCCGAATTTAAGGAGGCCTTTCTGCAAGCTCAGCACGAGGTCGACATTCTGTGCCTGCGCAACAATGCTGCTATCCAGGATTGGGAGGACGCCGCGGCGGAAATCTTTCTCGCTGAGCAAACCCGTATCCCCACCGGCTCGATCAACCCCTGGATGAAGAAATTCGTGATCTTCAACCTAGCCAGTTTTCCCGAAGAACAGGGAAGCTTCGCTGCCACGGCGGCACTACGCATTCTCGCCGGCACCCGGCCCGAGGAGATTCCTGTCACCCAAAACCGCCGTGCGCATCTGACCGTCAACCTGAAGATGGCCCAGGCCGCCGGTGTATTACTGCCGGTATCTCTGTTAGAAACGGCGGAAGTCATCGGTCAAGAGGCACTGCAAAAGTAGACTATGGTATATAAGTTATAAGGGATTTGTATGATTGGAGCTGTAAGAGGAGCCAGTTTGATGGGGTTGCGTATTGTGAACGGTCTGCTGCTGGTGATCTTCTTGACCGGTATCGTTACGACGGCAATGGCCGAAGACAGCGCCAAGGATTTGCAGTTTCCCTATCGTGGTAAAAAAATTCTTTGGGTTGATTCCTACAACTCCGATTACGAATGGAGCTCCGGTATTGAAAAGGGGCTTCGGGACGCGTTGCACGGAAGCGGTGTGGAGCTGAGAGTCTTTCACATGGACACCAAACGCCACCTCGAAGAGGATTTTCATCGCCAGGCCGGCCAGCGGGCGAGAAAGATTATTGAGGAGTTTCGCCCCGATGTGGTCATCGCTTCCGACGATAATGCCCAGCGTCATTTGGTGGTGCCCTATCTCAAGGATACAGACCTGCCGGTGATATTCTGCGGCGTGAATGAAGATCTCGACAATTATGGTTATCCCTGCAGCAATGTGACAGGCATGATCGAAGACGAAATGGCCGAGGGGCTGGTTATGCATCTGCGGCGTTTGGCCAAAGGCGCCCATGCCGGCATAATGGGCGCGGACGTACATACCATGCGGGTTGTTGCGGACCAATACAATAAACAGTTTTTCGACGGCCAGTTGCGGTACTATCTGGTGCGCTCCTTCGCCGAATTCAAGGAGGCTTTTCTGCGGGCCCAGCAGGAAGTCGATATGTTGCTGTTTAGAAACAATTCCGGCATCACCGGGTGGGATGCCGCCGCGGCGGAAGCCTTTGTGGCAGAGCATACCACCGTGCCGACCGGTTCGGTGCTGCCCTGGATGAAACCCTATAACTTGTTGACAATCGCCAAGATTCCCGAGGAGCAGGGGCAATATGCCGGCACCACCGCCTTGCGAATTTTCGCCGGCGCGCGGCCTGCGGACCTGCCCGTGGTCCGCAACCGTTTGGCCCATATGGTGGTTAATCTGAAGATGGCCAAGGCCGCCGATCTGGTACTGCCGGTCTCGCTGCTACAGACGGCGGAGGTCATCGGTAAGGAAGTTTACAAAGAGGCCGTTGCTCCCTTGCCCGAGGGACGATAGATTTATGAAACTCAGATACAAATTCAATCTGCTTGCCCTCGGCGTCCTGCTCCCGGTCGGTATCGCCATCAGCATCGCCGGTGTATTTACCATCGAGCGGTTGGCCTACCGCATGAATCGCAAGCTGATGGAGGCGGAGGTTGTCAAAGTCCTGGAAGATATTCGCAGTGCCCATAAGGTGCTGACCGAGAGCGGTGTGGCTGCCGTCGACAGCTATGTGCGCAGGGCTCAGGCCGACATTCTGGATAAATATCGAGATTTCCGTTTTGGCCGAACCGGTCGCATACAGATTGTCGCCGAGCCGAGCTCCAGGCAGCTGTTGCCCCAATTGGCGAAACAGCAGAATCCTGATATCATTTACGATGAAATTGTGGCTCAGGGAGCCCAAGGGTTTTGGGAACACGCCCATGGCAAAAAGGAACAGTTTCACTATCATGCAGGGTTCCCTGCCTGGAACTGGGTTGTGCTTATGTCAGTGGACGTCGAAGAAATGCTTGCCGAGCGCAATGCTTTTCTCAACCAGGTTACGTGGATTTTGTTGCTTGGTCTGGTCGTTGGCCTGCTGATATTTGCCTGGTTCGCCAGGACGATTGTCGCCCCGGTACAGCAGCTCTCCGAGGCGGCTCTGGCCATCAGCCAAGGCGACTGGAAAAAGAACCTGCCCCAGTCAAATGCGGTAGATGAGGTCGGTGACCTGACACGGGCTTTTAGCCAAATGTCCGAACATCTCTCGGCCGCTCATGGCGACCTAGCTAAGCAAGCCAAAGCTTTACAGAATACCAATACCCGATTGCATCTAGAGATAACAGAACATCAGCAGACTCAGCAGGAAATTTTTCACCTTAACCAGGAGCTTGAGCAACGGGTACTCCAGCGTACCGCTCAACTCAAAGTAGCCAATCAGGAACTGGAGGCTTTTGCCTATTCGGTTTCTCACGATTTAAGGGCGCCGCTGCGCAGCATTGATGGTTTCAGCCAGGCTTTACTGGATGATTATGGCGAGCAACTCGACGAGGAAGGTCAGGAGTTTCTGCAACGGGTGCGAGGTGCTTCCCAACGCATGGCCCAGCTTATCGACGACTTGCTCTATCTATCCCGTATAACCCGCGGAGAGATGATTCGGCAACCGGTTGATCTTAGTAGTTTGGCAGACCTCGTTTCTAAAGAGCTGCAGAAAAACAATCCTCAGCGTCAGGTAGAGATGGTGGTCCAGCCCGAGGTTAAGGCTGACGGCGACCCTCGGTTATTGAGAGTTGTTCTGGAAAATCTGCTCAGCAATGCCTGGAAGTTTACTGGCCGTCGTAAGCAGGGTAGAATCGAATTCGGTATGGAAAGGAACCGGTCCACAACAGAGGATGCACCTCCTGTGGAGTTGGTTTATTATGTGCGGGACAATGGCGCAGGGTTCGATCCTGCTTACTCTGAAAAATTATTCGGCGTCTTTCAGCGTTTGCACCGGATTGACGAATTTCCCGGTACCGGTATCGGCCTAGCCACAGTGCAACGTATTATTCATCGCCACGGAGGCCAGGTCTGGGCCGATGGCGAAGTGGAAAAAGGTGCGACCTTCTTCTTTACTTTGTAATGGACAAATGGAATGATAAATAAGAAAAGTATTTTACTTGTAGAAGACAATTCTGATGATGAGGTTTTGACCCTGCGGGCGTTGCGCATCAACCGTATCACCAATCGGGTGGTGGTGGTCCGCGATGGGGCCGAAGCCCTCGATTATCTCTTCGGCCGTGGCTCCTACGCCGATTGCAGCGAATCGGAACTGCCGGGAGTTGTATTGCTGGATCTTAAATTGCCTAAAATAGGCGGTCTCGAAGTGCTGGAGCGTTTGCGTCTCGATCAACGTACTCGTCTGCTGCCGGTGGTGGTGTTGACCACCTCCCGTGAAGAGCAAGATGTTCAAGAGGCCTATATACGTGGAGCCAACAGCTACATTCGCAAGCCGGTTGATTTTAATTGTTTTCTCAATGCCGTTGGCCAGGTTGGAAACTATTGGTTGAATCTAAATGAGCAGTCCTATAAATAAAAACTCTCCAGACTTATTGCCTCTGCGGGCCCTTATCGTCGAGGATGCCGAGGACGATGCCCTGTTACTGGTGCGCAGTCTGCGGCGGGCCGGCTACGATCTGACTTTTCAACAGGTCGATACCGCCGAGGCCATGGCCGCCGCCCTGGCCGAGCAGGCCTGGGATCTGGTCGTCTCCGACTATTCTATGCCCAGTTTCAGCGCTCTGGAGGCCCTGCAGGTCCTGAAACAGAGTGGGTTCGATATCCCCTTTATCGTTCTTTCCGGAAATATTGGCGAGGAAACCGCCGTTGAATCCATGCGTGCTGGCGCCCACGATTATGTCATGAAAGGGAACACCGCCCGCCTGCTCCCGGCGATAGACCGTGAGCTTCGTGAAGCGGCCAGTCGCCGCCAGCGTCGTCGTGCAGAAGAGACCTTGCTGGAGAGCGAACAGCGTTTTCGTTCCATTTTCCTTAATGCCATTACCGGTATGGTGACCCTTTCTGGGGATGGTTGTTTCCTACAGGTCAATCCTGCCTTTTGCAAGATGTTGCAGTGTTCAGAGGCTGAACTGGTCGGTAAAAGCACCTATGACTTTACCCACCCCTCTGATATTGCTCTGACCCGTCGTTTGTTTAATGAGGCGGAGCTCAGCCAGCGTCAGTCCGTTGATTATGAAAAACGTTTTGTATGCAAAAATGGTGACACCCTTTGGGTTCATGTCTCAACCTGCTGGCTGTTCGATGATCAGCGGCAGGTGACCTACGCTATTAGCTTGGTGCACGATATTACGCCGCACCTACAGGCCCAGCAGGAGATCCGTCAGCTGGCTTATTTTGACACCCTGACCGGTCTGCCCAATCGGCAGCTGTTTCGGGAACGTTGCGCCGATTTGTTGGCCCAGGCAGGAAAGAATCCCGTCGGTTTAATTATCCTTGATCTCGATCGATTCAAGGGTATTAACGATACCTTCGGTCATGATATAGGCGACCAGCTTCTGCAAGAAGTCAGCGAACGTTTGACGGATTGTTTGGAAAAAAGGGCGATTCTTGCTCGACTGGGCCCCGATGAGTTCGCTGTGGCCCTGCCCGATATCGACAGCCCGGAAAGTCTTTCTTTTCTTGCTGAGAAAATTCTGATTGCCCTGGCCGTGCCGATCGAATTGAATGACCAACCCTTGTACTGTTCGGCGAGCATCGGTTTGGCCCTGTATCCAACGGATGGTGGCAATGTCGATACCCTGGTCAAACATGCCGGTGTCGCCCTGCACCAATCTAAGGAACAGGGGGTGGGTAGTTATAGGTTCTATTCGCCGGAGATGAACCTTGCCACCTCTCAGCGCCTAGCCATGGAGACACACTTGCGGCAGGCATTAGAGCGACAAGAACTCAGTCTCCATTACCAGCCGCAGATTGATCTGGCAAGTGGCCGGGTTATCGGTATGGAAGCCCTGTTGCGCTGGGATTCTTCTGCTCTTGGCAGTATTTCGCCGGTCCGATTTATTCCTTTGGCAGAAGAGACAGGGTTGATCCTGCCTATCGGCGAATGGGTACTGGAGACGGCCTGCAAGCAGGCCCAAGAATGGCACCAGGCTGGTTTTGATCGTTTGCGCATAGCGGTCAACATCTCCGCCTGCCAGTTTAAACAGCCTGATTTTGTCGACCGGATTGACCGTATCTTGCAAGCGACCGGCCTCGACCCCCGGTGTCTGGAAATCGAACTGACCGAGAGTATCGTCATGGAGCGCTCCGAAGAGACCTTGCTGACCTTGACCGACCTGAAGGTGCGCGGCATCAAGCTGGCTATTGATGATTTCGGTACCGGTTACAGTATGCTCAGCTATCTCAAGTATTTCCCTATCGATCGCATTAAGATCGATCGCAGCTTTGTGCGGGACATCACCACCGACTCGGATGACGCGGCCATCACCGAGGCTATTGTCGTTATGGCCCATAGCCTCAAGCTGAAGGTCGTTGCCGAAGGGGTTGAAACCGAGGAACAGCTTGAATTTTTGCGGCGTTGCGGTTGCGAGGAAGTACAGGGTTATTACTTCAGCCGTCCCCATCCCGTTGACCGGGCAGAGCTTTTTTTGAGCCGCCATTTTGCCGACAATTCCAAGTAACGTTTTGATTCCAGCGGATGCGCTGCATAAAAAGGGAGGGACCTGTTGGTCCCTCCCTTTTTGTTTTCAAGTCTGCGTTAATGGGTTGGCATTCAGGCGGCAAGCGGGTGGCAGAAAAGGGGCGATTGTTCTACAGCCCTTCGGGCGAATGATCTGTCAGTTCTTTGAACCCCGCTAACAGTTGAATCGTCTTGCCGCTAGCCTGAATAAGCCCTTCTTCAGAAAGTTTTTTCAAAAGTCGTGAAAAAGTTTCGGGGGTGGTACCGAGCAAGAGAGCGATTTCCCGCTTCGGCGCGGGCAGAAAGACCACCCCGGTGCGGTGGGTCTGGTCCAGAAGGTGCAGATAGCGGACGAATCGTTCTCGAACATCGGCGATGGCCAATTGCTCCACCCGGTTGAGCAGATAACTGATGCGCTGGGAGAGTGCGCCTATCAAGGCCATGGCCAGTCCCGGAGTCTTTTGAACCTTATCGAAAAGCCGGTGGACATCGATCAGCAGTAGCGTGCAATCCTCAAGGGCTATGGCGTTGACCGGATAGCGGTTGCGCAGTTCCAAGAGAATCTCGGCAAAAAACTCCCCCTGTTGTACAAAACGGATCACCGCTTCCTTGCCTTCTTCGTTGGATCGATAGAGCTTAACTCGACCCGAGACGAGAAAGTGCAGTGCGCTTCCTTCTTCCCCTTCCAGAAACAGCACTTCCTTTTTGCTGCGTTTCTGCATGACGCTGATATCATCAATCAGCGTGTACAGATCTTCGGAAGTCCTGCCGAAAAAACGCTTGAGAAATAGTTCTATGGCTTTGTTTCTCTCCATCATCGACCCTTTCCCGCTGGTTAATACAGTAAGTTTCTCTTTAGGTATCATCTACGGGCTCAAAGCTCAACAGGCAAAACGAAATAGATATTGAAAACCTGTTTTTGTTACCGAAGGGTCGCTGTGATAGCAAAGTATCGTGTCATCTACTTTGTTCTGATTTAGATACGGGCGAGTTATTGAGCACGGCAAAGGTTCTTGGTGGGCTTACTTTCCCTGTGGATTGATGGCTTCTAGATGCTCGGGGTAGTTGTTGGCAAGAAAACAGATTTGAATTATATGGTTAGTTTGGGCTAAGTGTGCTATTTGCGGGCAGTTTTGGGTTGTCAAATCTCTTTGCCCGATGGTAGGTTTCAATCTAATCTGGTTTATTTCTACTTGAAGCGGGTTGAGTTGTTTTCTTTTTTTTTATTTGGTTCCACTGGGATATATCTGGGGATGGATACCGGTCGGTCATGGTGAAGTTTTGATGAAGTGCTTTTGTCCAATGTTTATGAATCGTATCGCGTTGGTAAAACAGACCGTATTGCTTAGTATGATCGGTTTTTTACTGCTGCTTATTTGTGGTTGGCAATATGCCTCTGCCCAAGAGGCTATCGACGCCAAAGAAGTGTTGGTGATCCATTCCTATCATTCCGGGTTGAAGTGGACGGATGATATCCATAAGGCCATAAATCAGCAATTTGCTTTCTCAAAAACACCGGTCCATATCCAGGTCGAGTATCTGGACGCTAAACGCTACGGTATTAAAGCGTTCGAGGAACAGACCGCTAGGCTATTGGAGTTAAAGCTAACTATTAGAAGCTACGACCTTGTGCTGGTTTCTGATGACCACGCCTTCCAGTTTGTACTGAATCATCGCAAGAGCTTGTTTTCTGAGATTCCCATCGTTTTCTGCGGTGTGAACCGGTTTCGCCCTGCCATGATCAATGGGTTGCCGGCAATTACCGGTATTAAAGAGACCCCAGCCTACGCTGAGACAATCAAATTAGCTTTACAGTTGCATACGGGAACTCGCGAGATTGTAGTGATCAATCGGACGAAATCTTTAACAGGCGAGGCCAATAAAGCTTTATTGGCCAAGGATATTTCCCTGTTTAAGGATCAGGTCCAATTTCGTTTCTGGAGTGACCTGCCCTGGAGTGAGGTGCAAAAACGCCTCGCCGAGGTAGTGCCTGGGCAATTGGTTTTCTTGACCGATGTCATAGAGGATGAAACGCTTGGGGTTCTGTCCTTTGAAGAAAGCTGTAAGCGGCTACGCCAATATTGTCCAGTGCCCATATACGGGATGTGGGACTTTTTTCTAGGCCGAGGGATTGTCGGTGGCAAGTTGATCTCTGGCAGCGAACAAGGCCGATTGGCTGCTGAAATAGCTTTGCGTATTCTCGCCGGTGAAAGAGCCGATACCATTCCCATTGTGGATCAGGATGCCGGCGTATTTATGTTCGATGGCAAAGAGCTGCAGCGTTTTGCTATCCAACGCAGCATTTTGCCTGCTGGAAGCGTGGTCATTGACGGGAATTTGCCCGTTTATGCAATTCCTAAAGGGAAATTCCTAAAGGGACTGATTCTTTTGGCCGGTTTGGCATTAGGCGGCCTGTTTTTGTTGAAGAACTTCGATTCACGCTATCGCGCAGAAAAGGCGCTGCGCGAATCTGAAGCGCATTTTCGTGGCTATTTTGATCTTAGCTTGGTGGGGATGATGACCCTTTCGGCATCAGGTAAATGGCTGGAAGTGAACGACCAATTTTGCAAAATAATTAAATATTCCTGGGATGAGTTGCAGAAAAAAAGCTGGATCGATTTAACCCACCCCGATGATCTTAACGACTCTTATGAAAAGTTTGAAGTCCTGTGTGCGGGAGAAACCGATGTCTACACTCACGATAAACGATATATTTGCAAGGACGGCACCTTAGTTCACGTGGCGATTTCATCAAGGGGTTTGCGCCTCCCTGATGGTCGGATTGACCGCATTGTTTCCATCGTTCAGGATGTGACTGAGCGTAAGGCTGCCGAAGCGGCCCTACGTCTGGACGAGGCCCGCCTGGAAGCCTTGGTGGCTCTCAACCTGATGGCGGATGCGCCGGTTGAAAAGATTATCAACTTTATCGTTTCCTCGGTGACCAGCCTTACCAAGAGCAAGATCGGGTACCTGGCGTTCGTTAATGAAGCGGAAGGGACCCTGATCAAGCACGGCTGGACTCGCGGGGTGTTGCAGGAATGTACCATGAAGAAAGCATCCGCCGGTTATCCGATTGAGAAGGCGGGGCTTTGGGCAGAAGCGGTACGCCATAAAAAGCCGATCATCATCAACGACTATGCGTTGCCAGCTCTGGTCAAAAAAGGCCTGCCGGGAGGGCATACCCCGATCAAGCGGTTCTTGGGCGTGCCACTGCTGGAACAGGACAAAGTGGTGGCCGTTATCGGGGTAGGCAACAAGGCTGAAAAATACACTGATGCTGACGTTCGCCAGCTGAGCCTGCTAGGCCAGGGCCTCGTCCATTTAATTGAATCGAAACGGATTGAACAGGGGTTACGGGAAAGCCAACAGGAGTACAAAAGATTATTTCGGCAATTTCAGGCTCTTCTTGACAATATTCCCGATGCGATTTTTTTGCTGACGCCCGATAGGAACATTGTCTGGGGCAATGAAGGCGCCGCCCGTCATCTGGAGTTGAATGTCAGAGAACTGCCTGGAAAGTTCTGTTGCAGTCTGTGGTTTGAACATACAGAGGTCTGTCCGGACTGCCCGGTAGCGAGATGCTTTCATAGCGGCAAGGCTGAGGAGCAACCGATTACCTTCCCCGACGGCAGAATCTGGGGAGTAAAGGCCTTTCCTCTGAAAAACGCTCAGGGAAAGGTGGAAAATGTTATTAAAATGGCCGTCGATATCACCGAAAAAGTTAAGTTGCGCGATGACGCGGAGCGATCGGCTCGATTGGCATCACTAGGCGAACTGGCGGCCGGTGTGGCCCATGAAATCAACAACCCTAACGGCGTACTGATGCTCAACTCCAAGGTTCTGGCGGATTTCTTCACGGAGATCTTGCCGGTCTTGCCCCACTTTCTGCAGGAGCAGGGCATAGAAAGCCTGGCCGGCCTGGACTCTTGCGAAATGGACACGGAAATACCTCAGATGATTACGGATATGCAGGATAGTAGCAAGCGTATCAACCGTATTGTCAAGGACTTGAAGCAGTTTGTGCAGTCGGAATCGAAGCCATTCTTTGGATTGGTAGATTTGAACGAAGTTGTAGGAATTGCCGTGCGGCTCACGGGCAGTACGCTCAAGCAGTTCGCTCCCAGTTACGAGGTTTGTCTTGCGCCTGACCTGCCTAAGGTCAAGGGTATTTTTCAGCAAATTGAACAGGTGATTGTCAATCTGATCATCAACGCCTGTCAGGCACTCAGCGATAAAAAGGGGCGCATTTTTGTAAGCACCTATTTTGATGAAACTCACGGGCACTGTGTTGTCGAAGTTCGGGACGAGGGTAAGGGTATCGACCCGAAAGTTCTGCCCCATATCACCGAGCCGTTTTTCACCACCAAACGTCAAAATGGCGGTACCGGTCTTGGTCTTTCGGTTTCGGCCCGTATCGTTAGAGAGCATGGCGGGAATCTCGAGTTTTTCTCCTTGCCGGGTCAGGGAACGACCGTGCGTTTAGCTCTGCCATCTGTCAACGAAGGAGAAAACCCATGAGTTCAAAACTGTTTCCGGACATCCCCCTGCTTTCGGTGGACGATGAAGCCGCCTGGCTGCGCAGCCTCTCTCTGATTTTGAAAAAGGATGCAGGAATTAACAATGTCCTTCGGTGCGAGGATAGCCGCGAAGTCATGGAGTTGCTGGCGTCCGTTCAAGTCAGTTTGATACTGCTTGACTTGACCATGCCACACCTGTCGGGAGAGGAGCTACTGTCGTTGATCGTCAGGGATTATCCGGAGATCCCGGTGATTGTTGTTAGCGGTGTTAACCAGATTGAGACAGCGGTGCGATGCATGCGTTACGGAGCGCGGGACTATTTTATTAAGTCCGACGACACCGAGAGACTGATTGCCACAGTCCAGCGCACCCTCGAGTACCAGCGCCTGCAGCAGGAGAATGTCCGTCTGAAGGAGTGCGTTCTGCAGGACCGATTGAATAATCCCGCAGTTTTTGCCGGGATCATTACCCGCAACAGGCGGATGCAGGCCCTTTTTCAGTACCTGGAGGCCGTCGCCCGCAGCCCCGAGCCGTTGCTGGTCACCGGGGAGAGCGGCGTCGGCAAAGAGTTGGTCGCAAGAGCCGTTCATGACCTGCGCGGGGCAGACGAGCCCTGGGTTGCGGTCAATGTCGCCGGGCTGGATGACAATGTCTTTGCCGATACGCTGTTCGGTCATGCCAAGGGGGCCTTTACAGGAGCCGAGCAGACCCGCGGCGGGATGATCGCCAAGGCCGGTTCGGGAACTCTGTTTCTGGATGAAATCGGCGATCTAAGTGCGGCCTCGCAGGTGAAATTGCTGCGGCTGTTGCAAGAGGGGGAATATTATCCCCTTGGAAGTGACTATCCGCAGAAACTGCGGGCTCGTATTGTGGTAGCTACCAATGTAGACCTTGCGGCAAGTCAGGTGACGGGAAAATTCCGTAAAGACCTTTATTATCGACTCTGTGCTCACCATGTCCATATCCCGCCGCTGCAGGAACGCCGGGAAGACCTACCCTTACTCCTCGAGCATTTTTTCGAGGAGGCTGCTCAGGCGATGGGTAAGAAAATACCGACCCCGCCCAGCGAATTGCCGGTTCTTTTGGCAACTTACCACTTTCCAGGAAACCTCCGAGAATTGCGAGCCATGGTTTATGATGCCGTATCCCTCCATGAAATGGGAATCCTGTCCATGGATTCTTTTAAAAGGGTGTTGAGTGAGGCCGTCCCGGAAGGTGGCGGGTCATGTTCCGCAAATACGGGTTCGGTAGCAACGGCTGGAGTTTTATTTGCGGAACGCTTGCCGACCCTGATTGAGAATGCCGAGGCGTTGGTTACCGAAGCGATGAAACGCGCCCAGGGAAACCAGACCATTGCCGCGGGGTTGCTCGGTATAACCCGTCAGGGTTTGAGTAAACGACTAAAAAAACTAAGTAACTAAGTTTTGCCTGTTTGAAAGGGAGCAACCAAAGTTGCGCAGGCAACCTTGGTTGCTCCCTTTTCCCCCCTGCTTTTTACCCGTTCCCTACTGTTTAGGACAAAATCCCCGCAACTTTGGTTGCGGGGATTTAGTCGTTTGATTTCTGAAGTCTTCCGTAAAAATCCTATAAAATCAACTATTTGTAGTGTTTTTTGATTGTTGGCATCGAGCTTGCTCTAGCATATACCCGAAAGCCCAGTTGTATTTGAACGTTTACTTTGTGTTTGTAGAGCGGAGGTTGCCAATGGAAAGAATTTTGTTGGTAGGGAGCACTAATAACTTAAATGAAAACATTTGCTTTGTGTTGCAATTGGCCGGTTTCGAAGTGAGTTTGGTCCAAAACCTTGAAGAAGCGATCAACTTGAATGATATCCACCGGTGCTTTACTTCCAGCTTCGATATGTTGGTGATTTCAGGCGCCGAGCTTTTAGAGGCGACACGAAAGGGCTTTGACTTTTTAAAAAAGATTCCACGTCAAGTAAAGATACTTATCGCGGAGAGGAAACACGATCTCCCCCCCCATCAGGATTCTTTTGACAACCTTTATCGAGGGGAAGACATCTACTTCTGCGATACAACCAATATTACAGTAGCTGCAAAAAAGATATTCGGGAGAATCTAGTTTTTTCGAAAAACTAAACTTTAGGGGAGTAAAGAACATGGAACAGAGCAGAAATCATCTCGAGGATGAAGAAACCGCTTCCATGGCCGAGACCGAGGATAGCCAGGAAGGACGTTATCTGACCTTCAGGCTGGGGCGGGAAGATTACGGCATAGCGATTTGTCATGTGGTTGAAATCGTGGGCCTGCAGAAAATAACCGCGGTTCCCGATCAACCTTCCTTTATGAAGGGGGTGATCAATCTGCGGGGCAAAATCATCCCCTTGATGGATGGCCGAATCCGATTCGGGTTGCCGGAAGAAGCCTATGATGACCGGACCTGTGTGATCGTGACCGATGTCGCAGGCCAGATCACGGGATTAATTGTCGACCGGGTTAACGAGGTTCTGGAAATCCCTGCCGCACAGGTGGAATCGCCGGCTGCTGCAAACGGCGGTGGTTCAGAGAGCTATGTCTCTGGCCTTGGCAAGGTTGGTGACAGCGTCAAAGTGCTGCTGGATGTGGCCCACTTGTTCGATTGGTAGAGAGCGGTTTGGGAACAGGCGAAACCAATTTAACGTAGATTTTCTAAGAGCAAACGAGACTTCTAAAGGAGGGTAAGCCTATGTTTAAACTGAAATTGCGTGGACGTTTTCTGGTGCCAACTTTGGCCGTGATTGCGGTTGGCATGCTGGTGTCCACGGTCATTTCTTACCGGTCGTCAAAAAACGCCATCCAGGACGCTATGACCGGCCAGATTGTGCAAATTGCAGCCAGTATAAGTAATCAGCTTGAGGCGTATATCGGCGATTTGCAGGTCGACATGGAGTCCTTGAGAATAGCCTATGAGCCTTCATTGATAGCTTCCGTTGTGGACCATAATATTGACGCTTCGCAACTCTCCAACAAGGGCCTGCGGGACTTTACCCAAAAATATAAGCATTACGAATTTCTTGCCCTGGCTGATGCTAGTGGCCAGGCGGTCGCGGCTTCAGATCCGGGCCTCGTTGGACAGTTGAATATTGCTGATCGGGACTATTTCAAAAAATCAATGGACGGAGACTCGGCGATATCGGATGTCCTGGCGAGCAAAGTCAGTGGCAAACCGATTTGTGTTCTGGCGTTTCCGGTTGAAAAATCTGGCAAGGTCCTTGGGGTTTTATACGGCGCGGTGGATCTAACCAGTTTTTCAGCAAGAGTTATCGACCCGGTGAAGGTAGGCCGGGAAGGATACGCCTACCTGATGGCGCGAAGTGGTCTGGTCGCTGCCCATCCGGACAAGAATGCCATTCTCGCTACCAATTTTCAGGATTTAGATTGGGGCAAAAAAATAGCTGAGATGAAGACCGGTCTGCTGACCTATACCTTCAATGATTTGGAAAAATTGGTCGCCTTCAGCACTGATGATTTGACCGGTTGGACGGTGGGCGTCGGGGCATCGACCCATGACATTTTTTCCGTGGCGACGAAAATCCGTAACCAAAGTATCCTGATAGCGTTGATTATCATTCTGGTCGCTACCCTGGTGATTGTACTGGTAGTCAATCCCATTGTCAGGAATTTGCAGCGTGGGGTTGCGTTTGCAGAAACTGTTCGTGCCGGGGACCTTTCCCAGCGATTGAATCTGCAGCGTGGCGATGAAATCGGCCAATTGGCTCTGGCCCTGGATTCAATGGTCGAAGGCTTGAACCAGAAGGCGCAGTTGGCTGAGACCATTGCCGGCGGCGACCTGACGGTGCAGGTTACCCTTGCTTCTGAAAAGGATGTGTTGGGCCGGGCCTTGCAAAAGATGGTTGCCAACCTGTCAGACTTGATCGGACAGACCCAGCTGTCCGCAGAGCAGATCGCCTCCGGTTCCGTGCAGGTCTCCGACTCCAGCCAGAGCCTCTCCCAAGGGGCGACTGAATCGGCCGCCTCCTTGGAGGAGATCGCCGCTTCCATGACCGAGCTGGCTTCCCAGACGAAGCTCAATGCAGAAAATTCTACCCAGGCCAATCAGTTGGTCTGCAGTGCCAGAATGGTTGCCGAGCAGGGCAATCAACAGATGCAGGGAATGGTCCAGGCTATGGCAGAGATCAATGAGGCAGGGCAGAATATTTCGAAAATCATCAAGGTGATCGATGAAATTGCCTTCCAGACCAATCTGCTGGCTCTTAACGCGGCCGTCGAGGCTGCGCGTGCCGGTCAGCATGGCAAAGGCTTTGCGGTGGTGGCGGAAGAGGTGCGTAACCTGGCGGCGCGCAGTGCCCAAGCGGCCAAAGAAACTGAAGAACTAATAGACGGCTCGGTAGCCAAGGCGAAGGGCGGAGCTGCTGTGGCCGATGAGACCGCTGCTTCGTTGCAGGGGATTGTCACTGAAATAACGAAGGTTACGGATCTGGTCAGCGAGATTGCCGCAGCCTCCCATGAGCAGTCCGAGGGCATCGGTCAAATCAATCAGGGACTTAATCAGATCGATCAGGTGACTCAGCAAAACACGGCCAACGCTGAGGAAAGTGCTGCAGCGTCCGAAGAACTTTCCGCCCAGGCCGAGCAGTTGCGAGGCATGCTGGGGCGTTTCAAATTGACGCAATCGGGCACTGGTTCAACCTTGCCTATGCGGCGGGGATCAGCTGCCTGGCAGAACAACGGACCGGAGGTTCCTTTGTCGGTCGCGGCCCGAACGATGCGTCCCGAACCCGTAGAAGCCAACGAAATGATTGCATTGGATAGTGCGGAGTTTGGAAGATACTGAGATGATAAGGTGGCGGGTCACCATGGATGGTGGCCCGTCTCTAAAAGTCCTTTTGCATTTAGATCAAGTTGTCGTGAACTGTCTTGTTTCCGGTGGAGGTTTCACCCCTCGTTGAAGAGATGACACCCTTAATTCTCCGAATGAATGAAGACGATGGGGTTGGCGGCCTAGAAAAGGTTGGGAAATACTATGAACCAAGATATTAAGGTGAATCCTGGCAGAGTGATGTGTAGTCAAATGGATGGTGCTACGGATTGGAGTGACGCGGCTTTTCGAGAGGACCTTTTAACCGCAAATATCAGTGACCTGCTGCAGGCTGACATGCCCCTTCATCAACAAGTTCTAGCCTGCAAGAATATGGTGCATAGCCTCAGGAGTTTTATTTTATATGATCCCCTGACCAATCTGCCCAGCTGGAAATTGTTTAATCAGCAGCTCGACGTTGTTTTGGAAAGTGCCAAACAGTCGAGCTCTTCCTTTGCCGTTCTGTTTTTCGACATCGATCGTTTTCGTAACGTCAATTACGCCTTTGGTCATGAGGCTGGGGATCGTCTGCTCAGCTTGTTTGCCAAAAGAATTTGTGGAGCACTTGCCTCCGACGCCATTCTCTCTAGGAAAGGCGGTGATCGTTTTTTCCTGCTTTTGCCGACGGCCGCAGATGATAAAGAGGTGGAAACAGTCGTGGCGAGTATGATGACCGTTCTGCGGAAACCTTTTCATGTCGAAGGGCAGGAGGTGTTTTTGACTATTAGCGTCGGTATTACCCGCTATCCTCAAGGGGGAAACGATGCTGTAAGCCTATTAAAGAACGCCGATGCGGCGATGAATAAGGCCAAAGAATCGGGCCGGAACACCTATAAGTTTTTTTGTGATGCGCTAAATGCTGAAGCATCACGCCATCTGCAAGTGGAAAATCTGTTGCGCAAGGCCTTGGAAAGAAATGAGTTCTCTCTGCATTACCAGCCCCAGTATAAGATGTCTTTCTGCAATGCTATTGACAGGTCCGGTCTGCTGCATGAGCATGTTTCTAGTCAAATGATCGGTTGCGAAGCACTGCTCCGTTGGAAAAACCCTGAGTTAGGCAATGTTTCACCTGTGGAATTCATTCCAATTGCCGAAACAACAGGGATGATTGAACAGATTGGAGAATGGGTTCTCCGAACGGTCTGTGCCCAAGTCAAGCAATGGCAGGACGCGGGATTTGAACCCTTTCGGGTTGCGATAAATCTCTCCCCACGGCAATTATTTAATCCCAATTTTGAAGGGATGGTCTATCGAGCGTTGTGGGAACAGAGATTAGATTCCTGCTGGCTGGAGATGGAAGTTACTGAAAATATACTCATGCTAGATATTCTGGAAGCAACAGAAAAGCTCAATAAGCTAAGGAGCATGGGGATAAAAATATCCGTGGATGATTTTGGAACGGGTTACTCTTCTTTAAGTTATTTGAAAAAGTTGCCCATTGACTGCCTGAAAATTGACCGCTCTTTTGTTCAGGACCTCGAACGGTGCCCAGACAGCACGGGGATTGTGCAGGCGATCATCTGCATGGCCCAACAACTCAGGCTGGGCGTTATTGCCGAAGGGGTGGAGACGGAAGAGCAAGCGACATTCCTGGCTAGCAACGGATGTACTGACCTGCAGGGATATTTCTTTAGCCGACCTCTGGACGTACAGAAATTCACAGAATACTTAGAGGACAATCGGGCGCTACAGCAGGAGTGTTGTGACGGCGATCTCCCGAATTTTTGTTATAGGCCTATTGGGATGCCAGCGGTTTGTTCATAAGTTAAAGTACCGCTCGCGAGTAAAAGGCTCAGCCATCAGCACTGCGATGACTGGTGTGTTGTTGACTTGACGGACAATATCGCCAATGCTTCGATTGTAGCCAAAGAGTCGCACCTGTTTCCAAACAGTCGGAAAAGGTGCAGCCCTTTGCATGGGAATAGGTTGCCCTGTCAAAAATAGAGAAACGATGTGAGACTCAAGACGCAGGCATCGCACCTGGCAATTTTAGCGCACCTGGGTTTTGCTCCTGAGGAGTTGATGGGCCGGTGACAAACCCCTGGATTTTAGATCAGTTTCTATCGAGACAAAAGAAAAGCGGGGCAGTGAATTCACTGCCCCGCTTTTTGTCTGCGATGGTGCTGTTTTCTGACTTTATTTCATCTTCTGCAGAAAACGGTAGAAGTCGCTGTCGGTGGACAAAACCAGCTTGGCATTTTTGCCATCGGCCTTACGGTAGGCTTCGAGGCTGCGCAAAAAGGCGTAAAACTCCCGGTCACTGCCGTAGGCTGCAGAGTAGATGCCGGCGGCTTCGGCATCAGCCTTGCCTCGGAGTTCCACCGATTTGCGGTAGGCTGAAGAGGTGATGCCCTTGAGTTCCTTGTCCATCTGTCCAAGGATGTCGGCTTTTTCACCTTCTCCCTCAGAGCGGAACTGGGCGGCGACCTTCTTCCGTTCCGAGATCATCCGCTCGTAGACCCGTTGCCGGACCTGCTCAACATAGTTGATGCGCTTGATTTGCACGTCGATAAGATCGATGCCGTATTCGGGGGTGCTGGCGCGGGCTTTCTCGAGCAGGGTGGCGAGAATCTCCTCGCGGCCAACCAACTGTTCGGGGGCGATGACAACCCCTTCGAGCTGGATCTCCTCCACAACACTGCCGGGGGCCTGGTAGTCACTGCCGCGGACCAGTTCCACCAGCAGGTGGCCGGAGACGGCGTCGCGTACTACCGAGTCGATGATGTCGTCGAGGCGGCCCTGAGCGCCCCGTTCGGTGGCCACGGTCTTGAAAAACAGCAGCGGATCAGAGATGCGCCAGCGGGCGGTGGTGTCGAGGAAGATGTAGCGTTTGTCCTTGGTCGGAATCTGGTTCGGGTCACCGTCCCATTTGAGAATGCGGCTTTCAAAACGGTGCACGGTCTGGATGAAAGGAATACGGAAGTGCAGGCCAGGGCTAAGGATGCCACCCACCGGTTTACCGAACTCAGTGACCAGAGCCTGTTCGCCCTCACTGACCACGAACAGCGGATTTTGTGCGAAGACAAACACTAGCAGAGCGATGATGATTAACGGCAGAAAGCGTTTCATTGTTTACCTCCTTGGCCCTGAGTGCGTAATTGCAGCAGGGGCAGGGCGGCGGTGCCTTTGCCGTCCATGATGTAGATTTCAGCCAGGTTCGGAAGCACTTGCTCCAGAGTCTCGAGGTAGATGCGCTGGCGGGTGACTACTGGCGCCTTGCGGTATTCCTTGAGCAGGTCCAGGTAGCGACTGGTTTCACCGCGGGCCTTGTTGATCCGCTCGATCGCGTAGCCTTCGGCTTCTTGAATAGTGCGCAGCCCGACTCCGCGGGCCTTTGGCACCTCGCGGTTGTACTGTTCGCGGGCCTGGAAGATCAGGCTTTCCTTCTGTTGTTCGGCCTCGTTGACCTCGTTAAAGGCGGCCTTGACCGCATCGGGCGGGTTTACGTCCTGAAACTTGACGGTGACGATGCGCACGCCGATATCGTAGCTGTTGAGAATCTGCTGCAGATTCTCCTCGATGGCAGTGGCCAGCACCGCTCGCTCGGTGGTTAGAACCTCGGTAACGTTAGCGTTGCCCACCACCTGGCGGACCATCGCTTCGACAATGTCCCGAATGGTCGATTTGGGGTCGCGAATACGAAACAAAAATTTAAAGGGGTCGGCGATCTGATACTGAACGATCCATTCGACATCGCTGACGTTGAGATCGCCGGTCAGGGTCAACGATTCACCTTCTAAGGCGCGCTTGGTATAGGTGGTGCGGACCCCGGCCTTGATGGTGCGAAAGCCGAACTCTTCTTTTTCAACGCGGCCGGTTTTGGCTTTGTACACTCGGTCGATACCGAAGGGGATTTTGACATGCAGGCCCGGCTCGGCAAAGCTGTTGAATTGGCCGAAACGAAGCACAACGCCGGTCTCTTCGGTGTTAACTTTGTAAAGGCTGCTGGTCACAGCGAAAATCAACACCAGAGTCAAGGCGATGGAGATGATCTTGCCTCCCCCCCCCTTTTTCAGGCGGTCGGCCAGTTCGGCGACCTGACGGTCGATGGGTTTGGGGGTACGTCCCCCCTGATGGTATTGCATTGCGCCTCCCTTGCAAAAATATGTCTATCGAGATGTTTCTAAAAAAAATAATTATAGCACATGGACGGTCGTTGATTGGCGAATATTCTTATTGGACTGAACCTTGGAAGGTAGTGGAAAGTTGTGCTAGGATTGTAATACATATCAAATGTTATGACACGAAGGAGGCGGACCGTGAGTGATCATCTTCCAAACGGTAATATCCAGTTCGAAAAGAAGAGTCGAAGCAAGAGCGGGCTGCCCTCTATGTTCAAGGTGCTGATGCACAACGACGATTACACCACCATGGAATTTGTGGTTAATGCCTTGGAAACAATTTTCCATCTTTCACCTGCTGAAGCTCATCGTGTCATGCTGAATATTCACACGCAGGGGGTCGGGGTTTGTGGTACCTATCCCTATGAAATTGCCGAGACCAAAGTGGCTCGGGTGCATGGCTTGGCCCACCAGTCCGGCTACCCCCTGAAATGCAGCCTTGAGAGGGCCTGAAGGGAAAGCCTATGTTCACTCAAGAAGTTCAGATTGCCTTTTCCCTAGCGGTACGGGAGGCGCAGAAGCGCCATCATGAGTACCTGACCACGGAACATGTCCTCTATGCCTTGCTCTTTGAAGAGCTTAGCCAGGAGATCATTGAGGCCTGTGGTGGAGACCCGGAAGGGTTAAAGACCCTGTTGGAAAACTTTCTTGCCGACCAGCTTGAGAGCATGCCTTCGGGCAAGGAAATTGTACCCGAACAGACCGTTGGCCTGCAGCGAGTTTTGCAGCGGGCAGTGCTGCATCTTCATTCGGCGGGAAAAAAAGAGATCACTATCGGCGACGTACTGGCTTCTCTGCTTGAAGAGGAGCAGTCTCATTCTGTGCAGTTGCTGGAGCAACAGGGAGTCTCACGACTTGATGTGCTCAATTACATCAGTCATGGGGTCAGCAAGGTGCCAAGAGAGGAAGGTGGCAAGCCCTTCCCTGATGGTGGTAGGAGGCCGTCCAAAGAAGGGCAGAGCGAGGGCGAAAACGATCCGCTGGAAGCTTACACTGTCGATTATTTGCAGCGAGCCATCGAAGGCCGTATCGATCCTCTGATCGGCCGAGAAAAGGAATTGCGGCGTACCGTGCAGGTGCTCTGCCGACGGCGTAAGAATAATCCCATTTATGTCGGTGAGCCGGGGGTCGGTAAAACAGCCATGGCCGAAGGCCTGGCATTGATGATTTACGAGGATCGGGTGCCGAAGGTTTTGCAGGGGGTGCATATCTACCTGCTCGACATGGGGGCGCTGCTCGCTGGCACCAAGTTTCGAGGCGATTTCGAAGAGCGCCTCAAAGGGGTGCTCAAGGCTCTTGAAGATCGCACCGATGCCATTTTGTTTATCGACGAAATCCACACCATCGTCGGCGCCGGTGCGACCAGCGGCGGCTCTCTCGATGCGTCTAATCTCCTTAAGCCTGTTCTGGCTTCCGGTGCCCTGCGTTGTATCGGATCAACCACCTATGAAGAGTACAAGAACCTGTTCGACAAGGATCGGGCTCTATCGCGGCGTTTCCAAAAGATCGATGTGGTCGAGCCGACCATCGAGGAGACCGTGGCTATATTGCAAGGTCTGCGTGAGCACTACGAAAGTCACCATCAAGTTACCTACACCGACGAAGCTTTGAAGGCTGCGGCAGAACTCTCTACCCGTCACATTAATTATCGTCATTTGCCGGACAAGGCCATCGATGTTATCGATGAAGCCGGAGCTGCCTGTCGTCTGACAGATAAGACCGGCCATATCATCGGAGTGCCCGAGGTGGAGAAGGTGGTGGCTTCTATCGCCCGGATTCCGGAAAGGACCGTTTCCAGTTCCGATCGCAAGCGACTCAAGTATCTGGGCCGCGATCTTAATAGGCAGGTTTTCGGCCAGGAAGAGGCTATCGATTTGCTCTGCAGATCGGTGCTGCGGGCTCGCGCCGGTCTCAGTCATCCGGAGAAACCGACCGGATCGTTCTTGTTTACCGGGCCGACAGGGGTCGGTAAGACCGAAGTGGCCAAACAGTTGGCTCTGCAGTTGGGGGTCGAGTTCCTGCGCTTTGATATGAGCGAGTACATGGAGAAGCATTCGGTTGCTCGCCTGATCGGCGCGCCTCCCGGTTATGTCGGGTTTGAACAGGGCGGCCTGCTGACGGAAAGTGTTGTTAAACACCCCTATGCGGTGTTGTTGCTCGATGAAATCGAAAAGGCGCATCCCGACCTGTTTAACATTCTGTTGCAGGTCATGGATCACGGCCACTTGACCGACAATAACGGCAAGCAGGCGGATTTCCGCAACGTGGTGCTGATTATGACCAGCAACGCTGGCGCTCGGGATCTGAGCGCTAAATCCATCGGTTTTGGCGGTGGTTCGCCGGGCAGCGCTACCTCCGCTGTGGAGCGAGCCTTCTCGCCGGAGTTTCGTAATCGCCTGGATGCCATCGTACCATTCATGTCCCTTGGCGAGGAAACCATGCTGCGTATCGTCGATAAGTTTGTTAACGAATTGCGCCAGCGCCTTCAGGATCGGAAGGTGACTCTGAAAATGTCACCTGCAGCGCGTTCTTTAATGGCCCGTCGAGGGTACGATCCGATCTACGGGGCTCGGCCCCTGGCTCGGCTTATTCAGAGCGAGATAAGCGACGTCATTGCTCACGAAGTCCTGTTCGGAGAGCTGGCCGACGGTGGCACGGTTAAGGTCGGCTGCCGGCAGAATCGCCTGACCTTCCGCTACCAATGAGACTTGGTGCCGGTAACCGTTGATGACAATCTATCGTCTCACTGAACAGCTCGCATTTCCCAATCCGGAGTTGGCTGAGCCTGAAGGTTTGTTGGCGGTGGGGGGGGACCTCTCCCCCCACCGCTTATTGCTGGCTTATTCGCTCGGTGTCTTTCCCTGGTTCAATGAAGGCGAGCCGCCACTTTGGTGGTGTCCGGACCCCCGTTGCGTGCTTTTTCCCGCCGAATTAAAGGTTAGCCGCAGTCTCAGCAAGGTTCTACGACGAAATACCTTTCACGTAACGAGTAATCGATCTTTTGCCCAAGTGATTGACAACTGTGCTGCCCTGCGCGAGGCGAATGGCGGCACTTGGATAACCGATGAAATGCGCGCAGCCTACTGTCGGCTGCATGAGCTAGGTTATGCCCACTCGGTAGAGGCTTGGCTGGATGGTGCTTTGGTCGGGGGGCTATACGGTGTCTGTTTGGGGCGCTGTTTTTTTGGTGAATCGATGTTTTTTCGGGTTGCAAACGCTTCCAAAGTTGCTTTTGTGACCTTTGTGCGACACCTGCGAGAGCAAGGGTATACGCTTGTCGACTGTCAGCTTCCCTCTGATCATCTCACTTCCTTCGGTGCCCGCAGTCTGCCACGCCGTGAGTTTCTGCAGCGCTTGGTGAACGGCGGGGTGACGCCGGGCCGACCTGTTGCTGGGCTTTTTCCTGTAAACTTGTGAATTAAGATCCTGTCTGTTCAGCCGTTGAGAGTGGCAGTATCTACCACCTTGAGGTTCGCTGCGAAGGGTGGGATTGCTTCTGTCCCGGTGGTTCGTCTATGGGTGCCTAAAAAATAGGCAAACGGCTAGTATGGCCCACGGCATGGGGACTGTCACTGCCCTATCCGTAGGTTCCCCACAGGGTTTTCCACTAACCTGTGGATGGAGCAAAAAAGCCATTGTTAACCGAGGGGTTACGCGTTGGGGTGTTGTGGATGGGTGGCGTTGCAAGGCCCTTTGCTCGCAACCACCGGGCGCCTTGCCCTATGGCGATTACCGGTGGGGGGCGCGGTTGCGGTGTCTAGGGGAAATGACCGACCGGGTTGGCAAAAAACGTCTTTTTTGCGGCCAGGTCTAGATAGTAGTTCCAGCATTTTTTGACTGCCGCTGGTTCACAAACTGTTCGATTTGCTGTTGGTCCTGGTTCAGGATATTGAGAAACTGCATGCCGGCGATGGTGCCCTCGCCCTCCGCCCGTGGCGCTGTCCAGATAACCTCGGTCAGGGTGCAGATCGGTTCGCTCGCTTCGTTCAGGGCGAGCATCAAAAGGCAGAGATCGTTCTTTTGCACCGCTGTCTGGATCGGCATGCGAATGCCGCTTGCGCTCAGGTTGACCTGACCGTGGGCAAAGGTTGGAGCGGTCAGGGCTGTAGCGGTGGTGGTTAGTTTAGAGATCTGCTGCCGCCATTGTCGATGAAAGGCTGGCAAGTTTCCTCTTTGGGCGCTATAGCGCAAGCCAACGCTGGTTTCGACCCGAAGTTGGGGGCGATGGTGGAAGATGCAGAGATCGTTGTTCATGCGCAGTCGGATCACTTTATCCGATGGCTGGCTGTGGAATGAAGCCGTCGATTTGAGCCAAAGACCGTATCTTTCCGAAATTATTTCTAGGGGCCGTCCTTCCGGGAAGGGACTCCCTTCCTTGGCGGGCCAGGTATGGGGGATGGCCACGTCGAAATGATCGAGTTCATAATTGGTGAACAGGACGTTCATCGATTCGCGTCGGGCCGGCAGTTTGTCTTCGCACAGGGTGTTAACCTGAAGTCTCTGTCCTGGCGTGAAATAGCGGCTATACATTTGTGTCAAGCACCCTTTCTCTACTGGGAAAATACATTGCAGACAAGGAAGTAGCAATTAGCGTTCCAGTATTCACTGAGAGAGGGGAGCAACTTTACCGGCCATCGCCAGGCGGCCGCTGAGGTCGTCGATGAACTGTTTAGCCACTCGACCAGAGTGACTGTCCCGTTCCTTTGACCAGTTCAGAGCCGCCTGGTTAAGTTCTTCGTCATCAATAATCAATCTTCGCTGTTGGGCCAGGTAATGGACGATCTCCAGATAGACCGGTTGGCTGACGGGGCAAAAGCCGAGACTGATGCCGAAACAGTCGGTCAGGGAAAGTTTGTCCGCCAGAGCCTCTTCGGGATGGATCTCTTGGCCGTCCAAGTTGTCGCTGAAATGTTCAGCAAGCAAATGGCGACGATTACTGGTCGCGTAGAACAGGATGTTTTCGGAGGGCTCTTCGATTCCGCCGTCGAGCAGTGCTTTGAGTTCCCGGTAGCCCGGGTCTTGCTCGCCGAATGATAGGTCGTCGCAAAACAGTATGAAGCGATAGGGTTGTTCTCTCAGCAGGCTTGTGATTTGCGGCAGTTGTAATAGATCTTCTTTGTGGATCTCGATCAATCGCAGTCCGTCTTGGAAGAAAAGGTTAAGCAATCCCTTGATGGCCGATGATTTGCCACTGCCCCGTTCGCCCCACAGCAGAACGTTGTTGGCCGGATAGCGCTGGACGAACTGGGCGGTGTTACGTCGCAATGTTTCGAGGATGCGGTCAATGCCGAAAAGTTCGCCGTGGTCGACCTGGTTGGGGTTGGCCACCTCAGCCAGGTAGCCATCTTCCTGGTACTGAATCCAGCGAAAAGCGATGTAGTCGCGAAATATGGCCGGGTCAAGCTGGTATTCAGCGAGCCGACGGGTCAGGCATTCCTCACCTAAATCGAGAATTCGGTCAAGGCGTTCGACAACATAGTCCCAGTCTATTTCCAGCGGCTCAATATCCATCATATTGCCTTTCCGGGGATTCCCTGTGTATTTGCGCTATTCTATGTAAAATGATAACAGACTCAGCTGTCGCCTGCACGTCTTGCTGGAGTTGGATTGCCAGGGCGTGCCCCCTGTGTTAGGATCGCTGCCCATTTAGGATCGCATGGGAAGTCCCTGTCGGTCTGAACAGGATCTTTCGATTTCCTGGCTTCGCCGCCACTCTGTTTCATGGTGAGATTTCTGTGCGCGGCCAGATAGAGGATTTAGAAGTGAAAAAGCAAGCGGAACAACTATTCGCAGCAACAGCACCAGGTTTGGAAGCAGTTTGTGCCGCAGAATTGACCGCGCTAGGAATGGCTGGAGTTAAGGCTGTTGCGGGCGGAGTTGAGTTTTGTGGTGCCTTGCGGGAGCTGTACCTAGCCAACCTTTGGCTGCGCACCGCCAGCCGAGTTGTGGTCCGGTTCAGTGAGTTCCGATGCCGGGATTTTCCAACCCTTTATCGAAAAGCTTTGCAGCTTCCCTGGGGGCGCTATGTTAAGCCAGGTACGCGCCTGCAGGTTCGAGCGACCTGCCGCCGTTCCCGGTTGCAACATACCGAACGCATAGCCGATACCCTGCAAAAAGCCATGACCCGGGCGCTGGGAGGAACGGCTTCTGAGGAGAATGGGCCGACGCAGCTATTGATTGTTTCTTTGGAAGATGATCTGTGCCGAATGTCCCTCGATAGTTCTGGCGAATTGCTTCACCGTCGCGGTTATCGACAGCATGTCGGCGCGGCTCCTTTGCGTGAAACCCTGGCCGCCGGAATCCTTATGCTCCTTGGCTGGCAGGGGGATCGGCCACTATTTGATCCTATGTGCGGTTCAGGCACTTTTCTCATTGAAGGGGCTCTGTTGGCTCTTAATCGGCCCCCTGGTGCAGGGCGAAAATTCGCTTTCATGGGTTGGCCGCACTACCGCCAGGGGCTTTGGAATTCTCTTTTGCTGGAATCCGCTAAGCTGGAGAAGGATAGTTGTCCACTGTTGGCAGGAGCCGACCGTGATGCAGACGTGCTGGATGCTGCGCGGCAAAACGCCCAGCGGGCCGGGGTGGCCGATTATCTGTCATTACAGCCTCTGGAATTAAGTCAACAAACGTCTTCCCCGTCAGTGCCCGGATTGGCTCTGTCCAACCCGCCCTATGGGGCTCGTCTTGGCCGTGGAGAGTTGGACGATATCTATCGTGATCTTGGCAGGGTTTATCGGCAGATATTGCCCGGGTGGCAACGGGCCTTTTTATGCCCTGAACCGCGTCTTGCCAAAACGGTCGGCTTGCCTCTAACTCAGGCCGCTAACTTGCAGAATGGCGGAATTCGTATCGGTTTGTTTGTAGTGAAGTAATTAGCGGAGCTATTTTTTCTTGATCTTTTTGCACTATTTGCCTAATATCTTCTGATGCCTTCACCTGTTGAGGGCTCAAGTATATAGAAAAGTGAAAGCGAGGTGATTGTCTTTGGAAATCCAAGTGGTCGACAACAACGTCGAAAAAGCCATTCGGGTACTCAAGCGTAAGTTGCAACAGGAGGGGCTGTTTCGGGAAATGAAGCAGCGTAAGTTCTACGAAAAACCGAGCGTTAAGCGCAAGCGCAAAGAGAAAGAAGCCCAGCGCCGGCTACGTAAAAAAATGCGGCTTATGAAGAAATTCTAAAGCCTCGCTGTCTAAGTGATAAACAAAAAAAGAGGGCCGATCCTTAGGATCGACCCTCTTTTTTTGTGCTGCTCAGCTTGTTGCCAATCAGGCCGGCAGGGCGGGCAGTTCGATTCCGGCTACTTTCTGCAGCAGGCGCACTACTTGGCAGGTGTAGCCAAATTCATTGTCGTACCAGACGTAGAGAACGCAGCGGTCACCATCGACGATAGTCGCTAGTGAATCGAATATGCTGGCATGACGAGAGCCGATGAAGTCACTGGAAACCAGCTCAGGCGAGTTGGCGAAGGCGACCTGATTCTGTAGTGGCGAATGAAGGGCCAGGTCGCGTATGTAGTCGTTTAGTTCGTCGACGCTGGTTTCTTTCTTAAGGTTCAGGTTGAGAACCGCCAGAGAGACGTTGGCCACCGGCACGCGGATAGCGTTGCCCGTCAGTTTGCCTGCTAGCTCGGGCAGGGCTTTAGCCGATGCTTTGGCGGCGCCGGTTTCGGTGATAACCATATTGAGGGCGGCGGCCCGTCCGCGACGCTCTTTCTTGTGGTAGTTGTCGATCAGGTTCTGGTCGTTAGTGTAAGAGTGGCATGTTTCGAGATGACCGCTGTTGATGCCGAATCGATCGTTGATGGCTTTGAGTATGGGTACTACGGCGTTGGTGGTGCAGCTGGCCGCAGAGAATATTGTCTCCTTGGTGTCGACCTGATTGTCGTTAATGCCGAATACGATGTTTGGAATATCGTCTTTTCCAGGGGCGGTAAGAATGACTTTTGAAACCCCTTTGGCTTGAAGGTGCTTGCCCAGGCCAGCCCGGTCGCGCCACAGTCCGGTGTTGTCAATGACGATGGCGTCATTGATGCCGTAGGCCGTGTAGTCGACGCTTTCTGGGGCGTTGGCATAGATCAGACGAATCATGTTGCCGTTGACAATGATGGCATTTTCTTCTTCATCAAAGTCAATCACGCCATTAAAGGGACCATGGACCGAGTCGCGTTCCAGCAGGCTGGCGCGTTTCATCAGGTCCTCGTCGGTGCCCTTGCGTACCACAATGGCTCGCAAGCGCAGTTTGTCTCCACTGCCGGTCTTTTCTACCAGCACCCGGGCCAGTAGGCGGCCGATCCGACCGAATCCATACAGGACCACGTCCCGCGGTTCGCTGAGTAGGGAGCCGCGGCCGTTGTTAACATCGGCCAGTTCCTGAGCTACAAACTCATCGATTGATTGTTGGCCCTGCTGGGAGCGGTACTTGACTGTTAGTTTGCCAATGTCGATCCGTGAGGGAGACAGGTCGAGTTTGCTGATGGCTTGCAGAACCGGAAAGGTGTCGAGAATCGACAACTTGCTGCCAAGGACTTGTTGGGCAAAGCCGTGAGCATTAAGGATATCAATCACCGTTTTGTTGACGAGTGATTGGCCGTAGACGTTGGTGTTGACTCCGCGGCTACGATAGAGCTGCCCAATCAAGGGCAGCATCGTCTGGGCGGCTTCGTCCTGACCCATCCAGTCGTTGAGGTATTTTTGGTACTTGTCCATGCTCATGGTTACTCCCTTTCGGTGTCTGTTTTATCGACCGTTAATGACCTTTTCGGGCGGCCAAACGGCCCATATTGTATACGGGTATAGCTTAATATTCAACCCAAATCGCTCGGTCGTGGCATGACTTTTGGCTGGACTTAATTGGTTAATCTGTTATTAATTATTCCATGATGGGCCGGTAATCGGTTGCGAATTTTTTGGTGTTCGATAGTGCCGGCATCGCGGCCAGTGGGGGTTGATGCAATTGAGACGCTGAGGTAGCGTTGCATTACTATAGCGGAGGTACAAAGATGAGCAAGCGAATATATTATCAGGAACTGGGGGTAGCCAATACTCGGGAGATGTTTCTGAAAGCTGTTAACGGCGGTTATGCCATTCCGGCTTACAATTTTAATAATCTCGAGCAACTTCAGGCTATCGTCACCGCTTGTGTGGAGACGGACTCGCCGGTTATCGTGCAGGTCAGCAAGGGGGCTCGCACCTACGCCAACGAAATCATGCTGCGCTACATGGCTATGGGGGCGGTCAAAATGGCCCGAGCAATGGGTTCCCAAATCCCCATTGCTCTGCATCTTGACCACGGCGATTCTTTTGAGCTGTGCCAGGCTTGCATCGAGTCGGGTTTTTCGTCGGTGATGATCGACGGGTCTCACCTTGCGTACGATGACAATGTGGCCTTGACCCGCAAGGTGGTCGAGTATGCCCATGAGCACGACGTGACCGTCGAGGGTGAGCTCGGAGTGCTGGCAGGTATTGAGGACGAAGTTCAATCTGATCATTCCACCTATACCAAGCCTGATGAGGTCGAGGACTTTGTCTCTCGCACCGGGGTCGATTCTTTGGCCATCTCCATTGGCACCAGTCACGGCGCCTTTAAGTTCAAGGTTGGTCCCGGCGAAGAGCCGCCGCCGCTGCGTTTTGATATTCTGCATGAAATCGAACAACGCATCCCTGGTTTTCCCATTGTGTTGCACGGTTCGTCGAGCGTGGTACCTGAATACATCGAGCTGATCAACCAGTACGGCGGCAGGTTGGACGGCGCGGTCGGCGTCTCCGAGGAGCAGCTGCGTCAGGCCGCGGCCAGTTCGGTGTGCAAGATAAATATCGACTCAGACGGTCGGCTGGCGATGACCGCCAAGGTCCGCGAATATCTGGCCCAGAATCCGGCCGAATTTGACCCTAGAAAATATATCGGAGCCGCCCGCAGCGAGTTGGTGCGGCTTATCAAGCATAAAAATGAAACAGTGCTCGGCAGCGCTGGACAGGCCTAAGGCCCGCAGTAGAATTAAGGACAATAGTTTCGATATGTACGGCAGGTCGCTCTTGGAGTGGCCTGCCGTTTTGTTTTTAAATGATGGCGGGCTGTTAAGGTAGGCACCCTTGACAGGACCATTTTGTGGGTTTATGCTCTAGGTGTAAAAAGCATCTAGATTTTTTTGTTCGGTTTGGCCTTGTGTGGGTCAACAAAAAAAAACGAGCCATCGCAGGATGGTTGAAAGGAGGAGTAAATGCCTAGAGGTGACAGATCTGGACCGTTGGGTCAGGGCGAGTTGGCAGGCCGGCAGATGGGGTATTGCGCCGGATACGACGCTCCCGGCTTTGCGCAGGACGGATTCTACGGGTGTAGTCATGGTCGTGGGCTGGCCCAGGGTGGTCAGGGCAGGGCTTTCCGTCGCGGTGCTAGGCGCGGTGATGGACTACAGGGCTCTGCAATGGGAGTGTCAGCGGGTCCGCCGGCCAATGAGGCCGTACAACTCAAGGGTCGGATTGGTCGGTTGGAAAGAGCGCTGGGGGCCCTTAAGCAGCGCCTCGAGACTTTGGGGGGCGAGGTGAAAGATTAAACTGATTTTTTGTTGAGAATAAAGCGGACCAGGCTGTTGCCTTGTCCGCTTTTTTTTATCTGGCCCGATCCCTGCAAAATCCAAGAGTGTGTTGGTCGTATCCGAGGTAACGGTGAACGTCGATTCAATGGCGTGAATGGGGCAGGCAATGGAGAATATGAACATGGCAAGCAAGCAATCAGGGTCAACTGATAAGACAGTGGCTGAAGTGGCCGAAGCGCTGGGAACCACCCCCGTTAACGTGCTGCTCTTTATCAAGCGTGGTCTGTTGCAAGGTGTGGAGACTGAAGGCGGCTGGGTGGTCGGTTTAGAAAGTTACGCTGCGTTTCGCGCAAGCGAAGCCGGGCGGGTCGGACGTGCCACCTGTCGGTCGGCTTGCAGTAAGGCCGGAGGTTGCGGCAGTTGTGAATGAAAATGCCTAAAATGCAGGCAGAAAAACAAGGAGGCCGCTGTGGGTGTAACGATAAAACCGTCCGATTTGCAGTTTAAATACCGCCGCAAAAAAGATGTTCGTGATGAGCCTAAATTTCAAGGCAAGCCGGATTCACGTCCTTTTGACAGTGATGACCTTTACGAGGTGATCCCCATGTTCGAGGCGGTGATGAATGAGCTAAGGGTCGACGACGGGAAGCTGCTGAATGAGTTGGAGGAGATAGTCAACAGTATTCCCGCCGGTTATAAGCCGAGGCGTGAGGATATCTTCGACTTTCTCGTTGAGCAATTAAGGGACGTGGTCGCTTAAGGTGCGGTCGATGCTGGAAGTCAACGGTCACCTCTGGGGATGCTGCGGGGTGTTACCTCTGTCTGGCCACTTAACTATCCGCGCGCCAATAAAAACACCCCGCCGTCTTTAGACGCGCGGGGTGTTAGTGCTTTTAGCTGAGCCGTTGTGATCTGTTAGCGACTATTGGCAACGGCTACAGGGTCATCGTCAAGGTAGTCGTCAAGCCAATAGCTATCCGGGTTCCGTGTGCAAGCCATTATCTCTCCCGGGTTCTGTGTAGGGTCGGCGGGGCGGTGGTAGCGGAAGAATATTTGCTCATTGGTCATTCCGACTACTTCTATTTTGCCGGTGACATGGGACATGCTGTAGCGGCAGCGCCTAGCCAGGCCGGAGCATTTACTGATCGCTTCAGAAAAAATCTGGTAGCCTTCCTCGATGGGAATGGTATAGGCGCTGTTTCCCTCGGTGGGGCGGCACTGAAATACATAATAGGGAGAAATGCCCATATATGATAACCGGTTAAGCAGTTCGGCCAAAACCTCTGAGTCGTCATTCACCCCACGGATCAATGGCGTTTGGTTCATGATGGCAACTCCGGCTTCCTGGATTTGCGTCAAGGCTTGAATTGCTTGGGGAGTCAGTTCCCGGGGATGGTTGAATTGAGCCATCAGGTAGATTCGGCGTTCGGGCAAGCTGTACTTTTTGAGCATTCGCAACAAGTCGGGGTCATCTAGTATGCGAAAGGGGTTGAAGGCCGGCAGTTTGCTGCCGATGCGGATAATTTTAACATGGTCGATTGAGCGAAGCTCGGCAATGATTGTTTCCAGGTTGCGGGTCGAAAGCAACAGCGGGTCGCCGCCTGTTAGCAGCACATTGTTGATCTCCGGATGGTTGCGAATGTATTCGAGCCCGGCCGAGACATCACGGTTGACCTCGTTGTTGTCAGCCATGAAGAGCCGCTTTCGAAAGCAGAAACGGCATAGGCCGCCACAGACGTCGCTGGTTAGCAGCAAGGCTGTGTCGGGATATTTGTGTGACAATCCGCGGGTCTTGGCATAGTTGTGTTCCCCGGAAGGGTCGAGTTGCCCCCAATGTTCCAATTCGTCTTGATGGGGTATAACGATGCGACGAATCGGGTCTTTTGGATCGTTCCAGTCGATGAGGGAGTGGTAGTATTCGTTGCTGCGAAAAGCATAGCGTTGTTCTACTTCTTGTAGTTTGTAGAGCTCGCTGGCGGGTAGGTCTGCAAGTTGCGAAACCTGGCTCAGCTTGTTTAGGTATTTGTTTTTGGTCACGATTTGCTCCTTTCTTGCCTGCCCGTGTGAGGTAAAAAAACGGGGCAGCAGTACCAAGCCTCTCAGTTTTTCCGAGACGAGGCCTTTCTTAGCGCAGGCTTGTGGTTTGGTCGGCCGGTCTTCGGTTAAAAAGATTGGGCAGTATGTAGATCTTGGGGCCCGGCGGGGAGGTGTTGTTGGTCGTGCTAATGAAGGTGAGGCTCGTAGTCTGTTCGTGTCTGATTGAGGCCGCTGATGGCCCTCACTGAAGAGCGCAACTCTTCGCGTGCCGCCTTTTTAGGGTTTTTGTTTATTTATCAGACCATAACATAGTTTTTTTTGTAGGGCAAATTAACCCTGTTTCTTTGTGAGTTTAGCTTTTCTAGAATGTTGTTATTCCGGACCAGCTCCCCTTGTGATTGGTGTCTTGTTAGTGGCTTGCTGAGTGTTTTGGCGGTTTTAAAATATCGTTCTGCTTTGGGTGGCCTTCCTTTCAGGTTGGGCTGGTCTGCGGAGGTGGCCTCTGGACGAAATTGATTTTGTGGAGAGATATTGGTTTCAGCTGTTATTTGTGGTTAGTTTTGCTCCTTTATGGGTTGTCGTCGGTTAGTGGTTGACCTAAAATCGGTAACAATGATATGTATACCGACAATAGATAACCCACCATGGCCATCCCACTACCCATATATGGCCTTTCTCCTCCTCACTGTGATAAGGTCGTTGCTTACGACCGCCTGGCCGGCCCCTAAGGGGTCGGCTTTTTTTGTTCCCTTTAAGGCAAGCTCTTGGGGCTTCCGTTATTGGGATTCAGGGAAGCACAGCTGTTTTGATGACTCTTCTCGGAGGTCCATGCAGGATTTGTGGTCTCTCCCCCTGGGCTTCGCTATGCCAGTAGTAGTAGCTTTAGGTTATAGAT
>JABXKU010000092.1 GCA_013619105.1 Desulfuromonadales bacterium | reverse complement strand
CCTTGCCCTTCGGGTACCCTGCGCTGCGCAGACGTTTTACGGGCGGGCAAAAACTCGCTGCGCTCAGACATTTCCCCGCCTGATCGCAAAACGTCCACTCCGCTCCGGCTGCGTCACAGGGGAGGGGGTAGTTAGAAGCTGAAAACATAAACTGCAAGCAAAAGCTTGCTGGACCCTGTTGATCTAAAGAGGGACATTGCCGTGACTGATAAAGAGACACTATTGGCCCTCGATCTGGGCACCACCACCCTGGCCGGTCGGCTCATCGACCGTAAAGGCCGGGTGTTAGCAGAAGCGACACTGCGTAATCCTCAGGCCCCTTTGGGGGCGGACATCGTTCGGCGTCTGGAACTGTCTCTGCAAGGCCAGGGAAAACAGCTGCAGAAGCTGCTGGTCGAAGGTCTGGAAAACCTGATCTGCGAGTTGCTGTTGGTTGCTGGCGTAAACCGTAAGAGCATCGCTGGTGCCGCTGCAGCCGGCAACGCTGGCATCAGTGCTTTACTGCGCTGCCAGCCCGTCGATAAGATTCTCTTTCCGCCTCATCGGCCGGAACAAAGGCGGGGACTGTTCCTCCCGTCGGCTCAACTCGGCCTCGACCTGCCGGTGCCTCTTTATCTCTTCCCGCTGGTCACCGGCTATGTCGGTGGCGATCTGGTCGCCTTTTTGTTGGACCAGGTTCCATACCGTAACAATACCCTGTATCTCGATATCGGCACCAACGGTGAACTGGCTCTGCATTCAAATAATCGCTGGTGGACCACCTCGGTGGCGGCCGGTCCGGCATTTGAAGGGGGTGGGATCGGTTGTGGCATGGCCGCTGCCACGGGAGCCGTTAATGGCGTGACTTTGGCCGGCGATCGCCTGCGCCTTGAGGTAATCGGTGGTGGCGTGCCTCGCGGGCTCTGCGGCAGTGGCCTGGCCGAGACGGTGGCGGCAGCTCTGGAAGGTGGGTTGATCGACAGTCACGGTACCTTTGCTGATCCCTTGCAGGTGCCGAGTAACCTGGCCCGTTATCTGGACGGAGAGCCGGGCGAACGCTGCCTGCGACTCTATCGGGACGCGACCGTCGATCTCTGTCTGACCCAGGACGATCTGCGCACCTTTCAACTGGCCAAGGGCGCGATCCGGGCCGGAGTCGATTGTCTACTGGCCAGAGCTGGGCTGTCGGCCGACTCTGTTGCGGAGGTCGTAGTGACAGGCGCATTCGGTTTTTCCCTGGCGCCACGTATACTGAAAAGGGTTGCCCTGTTGCCGGAAAACATGATAGATAGGGTACGCTTCGCCGAGGCTGGGGTACTGTCTGGTTGCTGCCGGTTGCTGCTCGATGAGGTGGGGGCTGAGAAGGCCCAGGGGCTGGCCAATGGGCTGACGCCCTATCCGTTGTCCGGAACTCCGGCTTTTGAAACAGCCTTTTTAAGTGCCCTCGATTTCTAAAAAACCGCCTACTGACGGTTTTTTTGTTTTTTTACGGACCGTGCGGCTCTTCTGTGCTCTTTGTCAGAGGATTCGCTAGAGATTTTTATAGGATTAATGCAGGAAAGGAACTTGCTATGGCCGTCATCAAACGCGCCCTCCTCAGTGTTTCGGATAAAACCGGAATTGTCGACTTCGCCAAACAACTCAGTACCTTCGGCGTAGCCATTCTCTCCACCGGTGGCACCGCTGCCCTGCTGCGCAAGGAAGGGTTGCAGGTACAGGACGTCTCCGACTATACCGGCTTTCCGGAAATGCTCGATGGACGGGTCAAGACCTTGCACCCTAAGGTTCATGGCGGCCTGCTGGGCATGCGAGACAATCCCGCCCATGTGGCCAAGATGGCCGAACACGGCATCGAGGCCATCGATATGGTGGTGGTTAATCTCTATCCTTTTGAAGCGACGGTAGCCAAAGAGGATTGCAGCTTAGAAGATGCCATTGAGAACATCGATATCGGTGGTCCGACCATGCTGCGTAGCGCGGCCAAGAACAATCGGGACGTAACCGTGGTAATCGACCCCGTTGATTATTCGCTGGTGCTGGCGGAGATGGCGGACAACGCCGGAAACGTTTCTCCTGCAACCAATTTTGGTCTGGCGGTCAAAGTCTATCAGCGCACTGCCGCCTACGATGCTGCCATCAGCAACTGGCTCGGAAAGCGTCTCGGAGAAGAAGAAACCACCTTTCCCGCGACTCTAACCGTGCAGTACAAAAAAGCCCAGGAGATGCGCTACGGCGAGAACCCCCATCAGCAGGCGGCTTTCTTTGTGGAGTCCGGAGGGCAGGAAGCTTCTATCTCCACCGCCCGCCAGTTGCAGGGCAAAGCTTTGTCTTTTAACAATATCGCCGATACGGACGCCGCGCTGGAGTGTGTCAAGCAGTTCGACGAAGGGCCGGCCTGTGTGATCGTCAAGCATGCCAATCCCTGCGGTGTGGCGATCGGTGATAATCTGCTTCAAGCTTATGAACGAGCCTTTTCCACCGATCCCGAATCGGCCTTTGGCGGCATCGTTGCCTTCAACCGCGGCCTCGACGCAGCCACTGCCCAGGCGATTGTTGATCGTCAGTTCGTTGAAGTAATCATCGCTCCGTCCGTAACCAAAGAAGCGGCTGCAGTCGTTGCTGCTAAAAAGAACGTACGCCTTCTCGAATGCGGCTTCTGGCCTGAAACTCCGGCGGCTCGCCTCGATTTCAAACGGGTCAACGGCGGTTTGCTGGTGCAGGATGCCGATCTGCTGCTGACCAATGAACTCAAGGTGGTGACCAAACGCGCACCGACGGATAAAGAGATGCAAGATCTGCTCTTTACCTGGCGAGTGGCCAAGTTTGTTAAGTCGAATGCCATCATCTACGGCAAGGACGGCATGACCGTCGGCGTCGGTGCCGGGCAAATGAGCCGGGTCAATTCGGCTCGCATCGCAGGTATCAAGGCGGAACACGCTGGTCTTGAGGTCGAAGGCTCAGCCATGGCTTCCGATGCCTTCTTCCCCTTTCGCGACGGCATTGACAATGCGGCTGCTGCTGGCATCACCGCAGTGATTCAGCCGGGCGGTTCGATTCGTGACGAAGAGGTTATTGCTGCGGCCGACGAGGCCAACATCGCCATGGTCTTTACCAGCATGCGGCACTTCAAGCACTAAATGGCGTCATGGCGTCGCAAAAATTCCGCCCTGCTGCGTTACGGTGTTTTTTCAGGCTCTCGATATACTGATGTATGTCTTCGCCCCTGAAAAAATACCAAGCCTTGTAGGACGAAGTTTTTGCTTAGCCATCCCTCGGTATTGGTGCTTAGGTGCAGAGTTTTAGACTGTTCAGGTCGCCGGCTGAATGAAGCGACTAGAAAGGAATAATCGATATGAACGTTTTGGTAATTGGCGGCGGCGGGCGTGAGCACGCTCTGGTCTGGAAAATTTCTCAGTCTCCCTTGGTGGAGCAGATCTTTTGTGCACCGGGCAATGCCGGTATCGCCGAGCTGGCCCAATGCGTCGACTTTAAGGTGGATGATATCGAGGGCCTGCTGGCCTTTGCCCAGCAGCAGCAGATTGGCCTGACTGTAGTTGGACCAGAACTGCCTTTGACCCTGGGTCTTGTCGATCGCTTTCGCGAAGCCGGTCTGACCGTCTTCGGCGCCGATAAAAATGCGGCTCAGATCGAGGGCAGCAAGAGTTTTTCCAAAGACCTGATGGCCAAGTACGGAGTGCCGACCGCAGCTTACGGCACCTTCACCGATGCCGAGCAAGCCAAGGACTTTATCCGTCAGCAGGGCGCGCCCATCGTGGTCAAGGCCGACGGCCTGGCTGCAGGTAAGGGCGTTATTGTTGCTCAAACTGAAGCGGAAGCCATCGCTGCCGTGGAGGATATCCTCTGTGATGGAGCCTTTGGCGCCGCTGGCAGTCGCGTGGTTATTGAGGAGTTTCTGGAAGGGGAGGAGGCATCTTTTCTGGCCTTCACCGACGGTGAGATCATCGTACCGCTGGCTTCTTCCCAAGACCACAAGCCGGCCCTGGACGGCGATGCCGGTCCCAATACTGGCGGTATGGGTGCCTATTCGCCGGCACCGGTGGTTACCGAAGATATCCATCAGCAGATCATCGAGCGGGTTCTGAGACCTACCATCGCTGGTATGGCCTCTGAGGGCTGCGCTTATAGCAGTATTTTGTATGCCGGGGTCATGGTCAAGGACGGTCAGCTCAAGGTCCTGGAGTTCAACGCCCGTTTTGGAGATCCGGAGACTCAGCCTCTTTTGGCCCGCCTAAAGTCGGATATTGTGCCGGTGCTGCTGGCTTGCGCTAAGGGCGATCTGTCCGGTATCGAGCTGGAGTGGCATGATAAGGCAGCGGTCTGCGTTGTCATGGCGGCCGGTGGTTATCCTGCTGCCTATGAAAAGGGAATACCTATCGATGGACTCGCAGAGGCTGCGGCTATCGATGGTGTGACTGTATTCCATGCGGGTACCACTGAAAAAGATGGCCGCGTGGTGACCGCTGGTGGTCGGGTGCTGGGTGTGACCGGTCTCGGCACCACTGTAGCCGAAGCCATCGAAACGGCCTATCAGGGAGTCAAGGCGATTAGCTGGCCCAAAGTTCATTATCGTAGCGATATCGGTCGCAAGGCGCTGGATCGCTAAAGAGTAGCAGAGTCTGAATATATCTAGATAATATTTAACCGTGGAATCTATACATCTCATGGCCCCGAGGGGCTCCAGATGATTGACAAGCCACTGGTCGGTATCCTGATGGGTAGCGACAGCGACTACAACATCATGGTCGAAGCAGCCCAAGCCCTTAAGGGTTTCGGCATCCCCTACGAAATGCAGGTTTCTAGCGCCCACCGGTCTCCGGAGCGCACCGCCGGCTATGCTCGTGAGGCCCGTCAACGGGGCATTCGCGCTCTGATTGTCGGCGCCGGTGCTGCCGCCCATCTGGCCGGAGTGGTTGCTGCTGAAACCACCCTGCCAGTGATCGGCGTACCGATTGATTCCTCGGCCCTTCAAGGCCTCGATGCTCTGTTGGCCACAGTGCAGATGCCCGCCGGAATTCCGGTAGCGACCATGGCTATTGGTAAAGCCGGAGCCCGCAACGCCGGTATCTTCGCCGCTCAACTGCTGGCCACCAGTGATGAGAATCTGGCTGCCAAGCTGACTGAGTTTAAAGCCGAAATGGCTGTGAAGGTGGCAGCTAAATCCGAAGCAGTCCAAGAACGTTTGGCCGCCGACGGTCTGTAGTTTTCCGCAGTTACAACGGTCGTGTGAAAAGCGTAAGCGTTTTGCACGACCGTTTTTTTCAGGAGCTGCCATGCCCGGTAAACCGAGTCGATCTTCATCCCTGTGGACCTTTCTCTGCTCCCTTAAGTTGACCGTCGCCACCTTGCTGCTGCTGGCAGCAACATCCATTCTCGGTACGGTTATCCCGCAGAAGCTTTCCTCTCTTCAGTACCAACAACATTACGGCGACAAAGCGCAACTACTTCAGGCCCTACAGCTTGACGATATGTACCATTCTGTCTGGTTTATGGCGCTGATCGGCTTGTTCGTTCTTAATCTGGTCGCCTGTTCCCTGCGGCGCTTGCCGGCTGTCTGGCGTACTGTCAGCAGGCCAACCCTGGTGGCCGATGGCGCTCTGCTTCGTTCTCTGTCTCATAAGACGACCCTGAAGGCCAACTGCTCCGTCGACGAAGCCACGGCCCGTCTGCAACCGCTGCTCCGTCGGCGTTTTGCCGGCCCACGGCAGACCACGGGACCGGAACAAGAGGTCTGCCTATTTGCCGAGCGCCGCCGTTATGCCCGTTTCGGTGCCTATGTCACCCATCTAGCGATTCTGCTCATTATCCTTGGCGCTCTGATTGGGTCCTGGTTTGGGTTCGATTCCTTTGTCTCCGTGGTAGAAGGAGAGACGGTGACCCAATTGTCGGCCGGAGAAGGGCAAGCGCCTGTTGAGCTCGGTTTCGGTCTGCGTTGCGACGATTTTTCGGTGAGCTACTACGAGGGCAGTGCCCGGCCGCGGGAATATCGCAGTCAGCTGACGGTCCTTGAAGATGGGCAAGAAGTGCCCGGTTACACAGAAGTTCCGGTGGTGGTTAACCGTCCGCTGCAATACCGCGGTCTGACCTTTTACCAATCGAGTTACGGTTTGGCAGAGATGCCACTGTTTCACCTGCAGGTGCGCATGCCTGACGGCACTGAGTTGCAGATGGCAGGTCGACCGGGGCAGGTCTTGCCCCTGGCCGACGGCGGATCGTTGCAGGTAGTCGATTATACGCCGGCCTTTCGCGACCTGGGTGGTGCGGCGTTGATCGAGGTGCTCACCGTCGAAGGCCAGCGTCTGCCGGCCATTGCCGCCATGCAGGAATTGCCGGAGGATATGAATCACCGTTCTCCCTATCGGTTGCAGCTGTTGCGGGTGGATGAGCGTTACTATACGGGCCTGCAGGTAACCCGGGATCCCGGGGTGCCGCTGGTCTGGCTCGGCTGTCTGTTGCTGGTGCTCGGTTCTTTGAGTGCTTTCAGTCTGGCTCACCAGCGCCTGTGGCTGACGATTCGGCCAACGGCCGGTGGTTGTGAGGTGCAAGTGGCTGGCAGCAGTCATCGTAATCAGCCGGCTTTTGCCGGCACCTTTGATCGGTTGTGCCAGGAGTTGGCGACGGAGCTTGAAATAAATAACTATTCGGCGAAGGAGGGTCTGTCATGAGCAGTGCGCAACTCTTCAACCTGGCCACGGCCATCTATTTTGTGTCCATGGTGTTGTTGGCCTTGGTTGTGGCGCTTCGGAACCGGCGTCTTGGCAACCTGGCCGTAGCGACAGTTTGGTTCGGTTTTGTCGCCCACAGCTTCGCCATTGGTCTGCGCTGGCTTGAATCCTATCGCCTGCCTGGGGCAATCGGCCATGCGCCTCTCAGTAATCTCTATGAGTCGGTGATTTTTTTCGCTTGGTCCATTGTACTCATCTATCTGATTATCGACCTGCGGCTTCGGCAGCGGGCGGTGGGCGTCTTTGTGGTGCCCTTTGCCCTGCTGGCCATGTGTTGGGCCCAATTACGTGGCAACGATGCAATAGAGCCTCTGGTGCCGGCTTTGCAGAGCAACTGGTTGACCTATCATGTGGTGACCTGTTTTCTTGGCTATGCCGCTTTTGCCGTCGGTTGTGCGGTCTCGATCATGTACTTAGTTAAGAGCGCCTCGGCGGCATCGAAGCCTGCCGAGAAAGACGACCTGCTCCCAAGCCTTGAAGTTCTTGACGCCCTCAATTATAAGGCGATCATGATCGGCTTTCCCTTTCTCACTCTGGGGATCGTAACCGGCGCCGCGTGGGCCAACTACGCCTGGGGTACCTATTGGAGTTGGGATCCGAAGGAGACCTGGAGCCTGATTGTCTGGTTCATCTACGCCGCCTTTTTGCATGCCCGTCTGACCCGCGGTTGGAGCGGCCGGCGGGCCGCTTGGTTGTCGATCCTCGGTTTTGCCGCGACCCTGTTTTGCTATCTGGGAGTCAACCTTATTCCAGCTATTGGCGGTCTTCACTCCTACGGCGGCGGCTAAAGTCGATGACGGCAGACCCTCTGGATCACGGTTCGTTTGAGTTGCAGCCGGGAGAGACCCTTGACGATCTGCGCCTTGGTGGTCTGAAAATTATTCAGCATCAAAACGGCTATCGTTTCTCTCTCGACCCAGTTCTGCTCTGTGCTTTTGCTCGGGTTGCCGCAGGCGAGAAAGTGGTTGATCTCGGCAGTGGCAGCGGCATCCTTCCCCTGCTGTTGACTCGACGGTGCGAGACCGCGCATATTATCGGGGTTGAGCGGCAACCGGCCATGGTCGATCGGTCCCGGCGCAGCGTGCTGCTCAATGGGCTGGAAGATCGAATCACGATTCAAGAAGGGGACTTGCGGCAGATTCGTAGCCTGTTAGATGCTGAAAGCGCCCAGGTGGTCGTGGCCAATCCGCCCTTTCGTAAAGTAGATACCGGCCGGTTGTCACCTCACTCTGAGCGGGCGCAGGCGCGCCACGAAGTAGCTGGCGATCTCGCTGACTTTGTTGCCGCCGCCGCTTATCTGCTCGGCAGTGGCGGGCGTTGCTATCTGGTTTATCTGGCTGAGCGCCTGGCGGAACTGCTCGATCTGTTGCGGCAGGCCGGGCTGGAGCCGAAGCGCTTACGCTGCATTCATTCGCGGACCGGGCAAGCCGCCCGCATGGTGCTGGTAGAAAGTCGCCGTTCCGGCGGGGTCGGTCTGACGGTCGAGGCACCGCTGTATATCTACGATGGAGAGTGTTACAGCGCCGAGGTGTTGGGCTGCTATGGGGAGGGATGAGTTAATCTCTGAGACCCTTCAGGGCGTGGGGGCTGTACTGTCGTCAGCGGGGTTGTCTTGGGCCTCTAGGCGGGCCTTGTTTACTTTGGCTTGGTGACGAAACAGTTGCTGCATTACTTGGCGCAGTTCAACATCGGCTAGGGGGGCTACCGCTCGGGAGACCTGGTCCTCTTCGGCGGTGGAAAGTTGGGTTTGCTGCCAGCGCAAAACGGGTGTTTCGATGGCAACCGGGGCATTGTCCTGGCGGGGCCGGCCACGACGCAGATAGATATCCTGAATCAGATCCTCACCGAGGGCGGTATTGAGCCGAGCGAGGATTTTAGGTTTCATCAATTGCAGTTGCTGCATCCAGACGGCGTGATCAACCCAGACTTCCAAGGTGTTGTCGCGCATTCTTGAAGGCCGGGCGCGGGCGGCGATCTGGGGACCGACTACCTTATCCCAGAGTTTCCAGGCACGGTAACGACGCATTTTGTCTTCCATGCCCCGTTGTTGAAACAACTTGCCGATTACGGCGCCGACGCCGTCGATGCTGCGGCTGCGATTAGATTTACTCATGTTTTGGGGATTCCTCTAGTCCGACCCTCTGTCTGCGAAGGTTACAGTCTATAGGGCCGCTTTGGCGTCTGTCAATCGCCATAACGGTTGCGGCCTATGGCCAGGTTCTTTTCCGGCCCCCCGGGACTGGTTCCGCAGTAACGGCCTGAAGGGCCGCAATGACTTGCGTGGGTCGGGAAAATCGCCCCCTTCAAGCTGGCGATGGCTGGGTTTCTGCAGGGTTTTTCCCTTGACAAAGTAGGGGGGCTTAAATATAGTTCGCATTTGCGCAATTTGGCGCAACCGGTGCGCCTTGTTCGGAGAGCCATGTTCGACAATCTGTCTGAAAAACTTGACTCAGTCTTTAAGAAGCTGCGCGGCCATGGGGTCCTCTCCGAGGACAACATCAAGCAGACTATGCGCGAGGTGCGTCTGGCGCTGCTCGAGGCCGATGTCAACTTTCGCGTGGTCAAAGAGTTTGTCGCCGCAGTGCGTGAACGGGCCGTTGGTCTGGAGGTGCTCAAGAGCCTCAACCCGGCTCAGCAGGTCATCAAGGTTGTAAGGGACGAGCTCGGTCGCCTGATGGGCGAAGGCGAGGATAACAGTCTCAACCTGGCGGCGCGCCCGCCGGTGGCGATAATGCTCTGCGGCCTACAGGGCGCAGGCAAGACAACTTCTTGCGCCAAACTAGCCCTGCAGTTGCGGCGCCAAAAGCGCAATCCGCTGCTGGTGCCGGCCGATGTTTACCGCCCAGCAGCCATCGAACAGCTCAAAATATTGGGCAAGCAGCTCGATATTGCGGTGTTCGACAGCCAGCCCGATCACGATCCGGTGCTAATTTGTGAAGAAGCGCACCGATATGCTGAACTCAATGGCTACGATACTCTGATTCTCGACACCGCTGGTCGTCTGCATATCGACGAGCAGTTGATGGCTGAACTGGCTAAGATCAAGACTTCCTTGCAGCCCCGTGAGATCCTGCTAGTGGCGGATGCCATGACTGGCCAGGATGCGGTCAATGTGGCTGAGAGCTTTAACTCGCTGCTGGAAATCAGCGGTGTGATTCTGACCAAACTCGATGGCGATGCCCGTGGCGGTGCCGCCCTGTCCATCCGCGCGGTAACCGGCAAACCGATCAAATTGGTCGGCATGGGAGAGAAGCTCGACGCCCTCGAGGTTTTCCACGCTGATCGTATGGCCCAGCGCATTCTCGGCATGGGCGATGTGCTGTCGCTGATCGAAAAGGCCGAAGCGGCCATGGATCACGACGACGCCCAGCGCATGGAGCAACAACTGCGTCAGGATGGCTTCACTTTGGAGACCTTCCGTGACCAGATGCAAACCATCAAGAAGATGGGCAACCTCGAATCGATTCTCAAGATGATTCCAGGAGCTGGCAAGGCCATGAAGCAGATGGGCAACATGCAGATGCCAGATAAAGAAATGAAAAAGATCGAGGCTATTATTAACTCCATGACCCCCCGTGAGCGGCGCGACCAGAAGATTCTCAACGGTTCGCGGCGGTTGCGTATCGCCAAGGGGAGTGGCACGACGGTGCAGGATGTTAATCAGCTTATGAAGCGCTTCGGTGAAGCGCAGAAAATGATGAAAAAGATGCAAAAAATGGGTCCTAAAGGCTTGAAAAGCCTTATGGGGCGCGGAGGTGGCCTGCCTTTTTAAAATAGGCAATCGCTAAGTAAGTACCTTTTTAGTTAATAAGATATCCAGCAATCACAACGGGAAACCGTTCGACACATCCAGGAGGAATAGCACATGGCAACAAAAATTAGACTAGCCCGTGGCGGCGCCAAAAAGAAGCCTTTTTATCAGGTGGTGGTAGCCGATGAGCGTTTCCCCCGTGACGGTCGTTTTATCGAAAACCTCGGCCAGTATGACCCGCGCCAGGATCCGGTAATGGTCAACATTGACGAAGATCGGGTTATGGAATGGCTGAAGAAGGGCGCACAGCCTACCGACACCGTGCGGCGTTTGCTGCGCGACAAGGGCCTCTGGGCCAAGTTCAAGCAGGCTTAAACAAGTCTGAATACAGGTCGGCGGCCGAGGTGGGAATGCTTCTTAAGGAAGGACTTACCCATGAAAGAGCTCATTGAATTCATCGCCAGATCTCTCGTTGAAAAACCGGAGGCGGTAACCGTCACTCAAGAAGAGGGCGGGGATGGCAGCATGCTACTTCAGCTTGCTGCCGCGCCCGAGGATATGGGCCGGATTATCGGCAAGCAGGGACGGACAGCCAAGGCTATGCGTACCCTGTTGAATGCCAAGGCCACGCGTGAAGAAAAGCGGGCCAGTCTGCAGATTCTGGAGTGATGACGAATTCTTGTATGGAGTTGCTCCGCCTCGGCGTAGTATCCGGTACTCAAGGTCTGCGCGGTGAAGTCAAGCTGCGCGGTGAAGATCCTGATTTTTCGGTGCTAATGGAGCATGATGAGCTTTTTTTACAGCCTGCCGGTGGTGCGCCACTAGCTTGCAGGATTTTGCGCCGTAGCTCGGTTCGGGGAAACCTGGTGGTTAAATTGGCCGGGTTCGACAGTGTCGAAACGGTGCAGGGCCTGATTGGTGCTGCGGTGTTAGTCGACCTGAAACAGTTGCCCTCTCTTCCGCAGGGTGCCTACTACTGGCATCAGATGCGCGGGTTGCGAGCTGTTGATAAACGGGAAGGTGAACTCGGTACTCTCGACAAACGTTTTACCACAGCGGCTCACGATATCTATGTGATCAACGGTCGCTACGGTGAGGTGATGATTCCGGCGGTAGCCCAATTTATCACCGAGGTCGATTTGGCCAATGGGATGATTCTTTTCGACCTGCCCGATGGTCTGGTGCCAAAAGCTAATGATCTTTGAATTACTGACCCTGTTTCCGGCGATGAGTGCTTCACCCTTTGCTGACAGTATTCTCGGCAAAGCAGTGGACAAAGGGCTGATCGATATCTGTGCCCATAATCTGCGGGATTGGGCCGAGGGACGGCACCAGGTTACCGATGACACCCCCTATGGTGGTGGCGACGGCATGGTGCTCAAGCCTGAACCGGTGGCCCGAGCGCTGGACGAACTCCGTAGCCGAGGGCCCCGGCCCCGGGTCTTACTGATGACCCCTCAGGGACGGCCCTTTAAACAAAAACATGCCCAGCAGTTAGCCAAGGAAGAACGGCTGATTTTGGTCTGCGGCCGCTACGAAGGTTTCGATGAGAGGGTTCGTACCCTTGTCGACGACGAATTCTCCCTGGGAGATTTTGTGCTGACCGGCGGCGAATTGGCGGCGATGGTCATGATCGATGCCGTCGCCAGATTAGTTCCCGGTGTCTTAGGCAGCAGTGGCAGTGCGGTATGCGATTCCCACTCCGATGGTTTGCTCGAGCACCCTCACTACACGCGGCCCGCACTATTTCGCGATATGGCGGTGCCTGAGGTTTTGTTGTCGGGTAATCACGGGGCTATTGCTAGCTGGCGTCGTCGCGAGCAGCTACGACGGACTCTTCAGCGCCGCCCCGATCTTCTGCAAGGGGCCGAATTGAACAAGCAGGATCGGCGTTGGCTTGAGGAGCTCCGGCAAGAACTGAGTGGCGGTGGTTTATGAAGCAGCCTGCTGTCGCTGTAGCGTTGGTGCATCACCCCGTTGTCGATAAACGGGGCGATTTAGTTAGTAGCGCAGTGACTAATCTCGATATTCACGATCTGGCGCGTACCTCGAGAACCTATGGGGTTGACAGGGTTTACCTGATAACCCCCCTCGTGGAGCAACAGCAGTTGGTGGACCGCATCCTGCAGCATTGGTTACAAGGGCATGGGGCCAGCTACAATCCGAAGCGAGCGGAGGCTCTCAAGTTGGTTTCCGTGGCGGCTAGTTTGGAGGATGCTCTGGCCGACTGGCAGCAAGTCAGCGGAGGGGAACCATGGCCGGTGTTGACCGGCGCTGCAAGTCAGGGTGGTATTTCTTTTAAAAGTTGTCGGGAGAAGCTGGCCGAGCGGCCACTGATGCTGATACTCGGTACCGGTTGGGGCCTAGCGCCGGAACTTTTTGAACGAGGTTGGACGGTGCTGGAACCGATTGTCGGGGCCGGCGATACTTACAATCATTTGCCTGTGCGCTCGGCAGCTGCGATTATGCTCGATCGACTGCTAGGTGCGGTAGAACGCTAAACGATAAAACCTGAACACAACAGCTCATCGCTGAGGAGGAAGATATGAATATTATTGATCGTTTGGAAATGGAACAGATGAAGAAGAACATCCCGGCTTTTAAAGGCGGAGATACCCTGCGGGTTCACGTCAAGATTGTCGAGGGCGACAAGCAGCGGATCCAGGTCTTTCAAGGGGTCTGCATCAAGCGTATGAACCGCGCCTTGGGTTCAACCTTTACTGTACGTAAGGTTTCCGGCGGCATGGGTGTTGAGCGTGTTTTCCCTCTCCATTCACCAATTGTCGATAAAATCGAAGTGTTGATGGTTGGTCGCGTGCGTCGGGCCAAGCTCTACTACCTGCGCAAGCTGCAGGGTAAAGCCGCTCGTATTCGGGAAAAGCGTACTGCATAACCGGATAAGTGTTTTGGAAAAGGCCCCGGCATCTGTCGGGGCCTTTTTTATTCTTTAGCTAGTTTTCATCCGGAAACGGCTCTTTTTCTGCGTGTGCGGCGTAAACAGCTACGCCTCCGTGCAAGCGCTTGATTTCCTTGACCTTGGGAAAAATTGCTCGTTTCCCATATGAAAACTGCACTGTGTCATCCAAAATTTTCGGACGGACACTAGCTACTTGTCCAGATATTCGAATTCTGACCTGTTAAAGCCCTGCCGATTGAGGCGACCTGTTCATTCGGCGCTGATGTTGTGGGGCTATTTCTGTTTATTCAACACTTCGCATAGAAAGGTTAATAGTGACCCTGGATCTATTTCCGCCGGCAGAGGAGCATCCGCTGCAGTTCGAAAGGCGCCTGCAGAGTCAGGGCTACAAGGTTGTAGCCGGAATTGACGAGGCCGGTCGTGGTCCCTTGGCTGGGCCGGTATTGGCAGCTGCCGTGGTGTTGCCGAAGCACTTCGAGCTACCGGGCCTGACCGATTCGAAGAAACTCTCTCCGGCGGCTCGAGAGCGGCTCTTCCCGCTGATTCGCCAGCAGGCCCTAGCCGTTGGTATTGGTCTTGCCAGTCCGGCGGAGATCGATCAGATCAATATTCTGCAGGCCACCTTGCAGGCTATGTTGCGGGCTGTCAGTAGGCTAGCGCTGAACCCTGACTATCTTCTTATTGACGGTATCACGCCGCTACCCCATTCCCTTCCCCAGCAGACCCTCAAAAAAGGCGATAGCCGTTCACTGTCCATTGCTGCTGCCTCGGTGATTGCCAAAGTGGTGCGGGATCGATTGATGGTTCATTATGATCGTGTTTTTCCTGACTATGGTTTCGCCGGACACAAGGGCTATGGTAGCGCCGCCCATCGCCAGGCCATTGTCCGCTTCGGCCCCTGTCCGATTCATCGGACTACCTTTCGTGGAGTCAAGGAGCATCTTTCGGTCCGTACAAAGTCTTTGATCTGACAGACACTTGTCAACTCTACTTTTGGTATGCACCCAAGGTCAAGGAAATCAAGCGCTTGCACGGAGGCGTAGCTGTTTACGCCGCACACGCAAGGGCGCGGATTGACGCCGAGATTGGGAAAAAGAGCCGTTCCCGGATGAAAACTAGTTTGGCTCCTATCTCATCGCATATAACGGCAGCCCCTTGATGCGTCGATTCAATAGGGATGGCAATAATTGCCCATCGCCTCAGCCATTACGCTCACGGAAGGTCGCAATTTTCAGTTCGGCTTCTTCGTGGTTCAAGACAATTGACTGTGGTTCGAGGGTACGCCTTTCATCAAGAAACATCGAGATCTCGACGACATGGGTGCCGTGGTCATAAAATGTTACAATCGAACCATAGTCGATAAATTCATAAATCTTTTCCAAAACATTCTCCTGCCCAATGGCGGGATTATCCCCGCAGCTGTTACAGTATATTATTCAAAAACCCAGGGGATAAAATCAATAAGCAAATATTTAGAACTTTCTAGGAGTCCGTCGGTTAATGTGGGCCGAATGTGCGGCCAGCTTATGGGTACTCCCATAATACCGTTGCCGACCTTTTGACGTATATCCACCAAAGGGTCACGATCGCCTTTTGTGATGAGCCGCACAAATCTTGCATGGATTACAGTGATGGGCGCTTTATAGGTACGCTTTTTTGACAACCCAGGTTTTATCCCTGTTCTTGTCGGGGGGACTTGGTATAATCGAACATAATAGCGGCGCAAAAAGTCGGCCCTACGGCATTTTCCCAGGACCTCGACGTGTTCAATGTATGCCTTTTGCCCTGTAAAAATACTAAGCCTTATAGAACGCAATGTTGACTTAGCCGTCTTATAAGTTTTTGCGAGTCCATCTGATACATAAAGTCCGCCTAAACGATACACTTAACCGGCACGATGTGCATCGTGTATCACGAATCTTGATCTAGGGTTATAATGGTTCAAGCTAAGTCTTTTGCCTAGAGGTCCCATGCAACTGTTTCGATTAACTGTGGCGCAAAAAATTGCCTTAGGGTATCTGCTGGTCGTTAGTTTTTGTCTGGCGGCCATCATCTATGCCTTATTGTCCCTTAGTAGCCTGATGGGCCACTCGGAGCAATTGGTTTCCGTCGAATTCCGCACCTTCACCTTATCGCGGGATCTTGCTCGCAGTCTTTTGGATCAGGAACGGTTGGAAAGACAGATTCTGGTTCTGCGAGATGCTTCCATGCTGTCGTTGCTCGATAGTCGACAACAAGAAGTTGCCAGCACGTGGCGCCAGATGACGGTTATTTCTCAAGATGATTATTTTAGCCAGCTGCAGAAGACCTACGTCATGTTTGATCAAGCCAGCCGCAAGGGCTTGTCATTGCTGACAGAAGAGAACTGGGATGCGGCAGAGCTGCATTCCTTAGAGGCCCTGTCGCCGAGCCGCGACAGGTTGCTTAAGCGTCTTGAGATGTTTCGCCAGCGTCGCGAAGAGGCCATGGACGATACCATACGACTCTATGCCGGCGATATTCGCCAGGGTTATCGCCTGACGCTGGCTCTGGCTTTTGCCGGCATCAGTCTCGCGGCTCTAGTGGCCGTCGGGGTCATTCTCAAGATCCATCGGTCCATCGGGCAGCTCACCCGTGCCACCAAGGCCATCGCCGAAGGCAGTTATGACTATCCCCTTACCCTGGAAAGTCATGACGAATTTGGACATCTAGCCCGGCACTTTTCCGACATGGCTGAAAAGCTGAGGGTTCTGGAACAGCTTCATCTCGATGCCAATCCCCTAACTCGACTGCCTGGCAACCTGACCATCAAGAGCGAATTGGAAAGCCGTATCAACGACGGCCACCCCTTTGCTCATATCTATGTCGATATAGATTATTTCAAGGCTTATAATGATCGTTACGGTTATCAATCCGGTAGCGATGTCATCGCCCAGGTTGGGGATATGGTCAAGGATGTTGGCACCCAATTTGGCACTCCTCAGGATCTTATCGGTCACATCGGCGGTGACGATTATGTGCTGTTGAGTACCCCGGATCACGCCGAACAGATCGCGGCAGAATTGATCAAGGCCTTTGATGCCCTGGTGCCCGAACTCTATAATGAAAAAGATCGACAGATCGGCTATTTCAGGGGAATGGACCGTTATGGAGTCGAGCGGGAGTTCCCCCTGCTGTCCATGTCCATCGCCATCGTCTGCTCCAATAATTTATCCAACCCTTCGGCTGAAGCTATTGGCCGCGAGTGCGCCAAGATGAAAGAACACTTGAAAAAGTTGCCTGGCAGCAACTATCTTATTGATCGCCGCGAGCTACGTTGATCATGCGCCTACTGTTTTGCCTTTCTCTCATGTTTTTGTTCACTGGCTGCGCGGCGGGAGTCGTGCCCCAGTGGCTGACTCCACCTGATCAACAGATTTTTGTGCAGGGCATGGAAGAGTTTGATGCAGCAGGGGGAGAGCCTGAAGCTTTTGCAGCTTTGCAAGAGGATTACCCTGACAGCCCCTGGACCGCAAAGGCTCAGACCATTCAGACGCTGATGGAGACCATCCAAAAACAGCAGAAAGCTATCCGCCGACTGAAAAACAGCCAGGCGGCCAGCAACCAACAGAACCAAAAGCTTCTGCAACAGATCGAGTCCCTGGAAAACGATCTCGAAACGCTGGAAGCTGAGCGAACAAAGCTACGGCAGCTGTTGATCGAACTAGAACAGCGCGATCGATAGCCAGAAGACTCCTGTCACAGCCAGGGCGCCAGGTGCCCGAAATCCTCTTCCCCCCCCCCGGTTTTAGCCGACCTTCATACTTGCCATAAGGCATTTCATTTTTGGTGTTTGCTCAATTGGCTCCATGGATATGGTGCCATTCAACGCTGATCTCAGGGTATCCTTGACCAATAAAAATTAAAATGAGTTTAACGAGGAAATAGCAAGCAGGAGGGAAACAGTTCAAAAAGACCCGCCTGACGCCACAGAGACCAGGCCGCAACCTCACGCCACTATTCGCTAGGAATGTCAACAATGGTCTGCAACTACGCCAACCTGTGTAACCTGTCGGGTGCTTGCGAAATGGTAGTACTGTTGTTAGCTGTCACGCCGGTCAGAAGGAACTGATCGGTGAGTTGACCCTCCGGCTTATTCTCAACCCTGCGCCTTAAAGCCTGTGGCTGTTTTTTCCCTTGAAATGTCAAATGAACAACTTTCCATGCGGCTTCTAACCTCGGAAGCGCGGATTGATTCAAACCGGCTTCGAACCGGATTTATCAGCCAGGATGACTGGCAAAATGCCACGGATGCCGCAGGAATCCTCAATGAGATGCCCATATTCATTGATGATTCCCCCAATATCACGGTCATGGATGTCCGGGCCAAGGTGAGAAAGCTCTACCAGAAACATGGAGAACTTGGCCTTGTCATCATCGATTATCTCCAGCTGATGAAAGCCCCCTTTCGCTCCGACCGAAGGGACCTTGAGATCGCCGAAATATCCCGGTCCCTCAAAGCCCTTGCCAAGGAGTTGAACATTCCGGTCATAGCCCTGTCCCAGCTGAACCGTATGCTGGAACAACGGGCCGATAAACGACCGATGATGTCGGATCTTCGTGAATCTGGTGCCCTTGAACAGGATGCAGATATCATCGCCTTTATCTATCGGGATGAGGTTTACAACAAGGAACCGGATAATCCCAAAAAAGGAACCGCCGAGATCATTGTTGCCAAAAACAGGAACGGCGCCACAGGCGTGGCAATGATGACTTTCATAGGTCAATTCACCCGATTTGAGGAACTGGCACCGGACTCATACCAGGAATTTGAATGAAAAAAATAGTTTACGGCACCACTGCAGGCCTGAAAAATACACAGATCAAACGCATTGAAAATCTCTACGCCTTAAAATCTCCCCCGGAATTCATCATCACCCCTGAGATTGCCACCCAATTGGTTGAAATAAGTCATGAAATCCGTCGTCAAATCGGCCTGATGGTTGACAGGAACGGACGCGTCATCTGCGTCATTGCAGGCGATCCCCAAAAAATTGTGATCCCGGTCATCGCAGACTATGTGGCCGGCCCCGGGCGCCTCAAGGGGCTGCGGTGTATCCATACCCACTTATCGGAAGAAACGCTTACCCGGGATGATTTAACCGATCTTGCCCTGTTACGCCTTGATTATATCTCTGCCATTTGCATCAAGCCCGATGGAAACCCCGGCAATGTTTATTCCGCCCATGTCCTGCCCGATGAGACAAAAGATCCCTACCAGGTGTTGCCCAAAACCTCCATCCTTGAATTGGAAATTGACTGCCAGGCACAAATCCATGCCCTGGAACTGGAACTGACTCAAAAAAGTGCCCTGCACAGACCCGAAACCGGCCAGGAAAATGCTTTTTTAATCAATGCCACAACAACAAATCCCAAGGAGGCCTATGCTTCTTTTGAGGAACTAAAAGAGCTGTGCAAGACAAGCCGGATTCGGGTGATTGGCACTGCTATCCAGCGCAGACAACAGATCGATGCCAAGTTTGTCGTGGGAAAGGGCAAACTGTCAAGCCTTGTCATCAAAGCCATCCAAAACCATGCCACCCTGCTGGTCTTTGACAGGGAGCTGACCCCGTCCCAGATCCGATCGATTACCGATTTTGTTGAGATGAAGGTCATTGACAGAACCCAGTTGATTCTGGATATTTTTGCCAAACAGGCAAAATCAAGGGATGGTAAATTCCAGGTGGA
>JABXKU010000201.1 GCA_013619105.1 Desulfuromonadales bacterium | reverse complement strand
GGTTTAAGAGCCCAGGGATACATAAGCAGCCCAGGGGCGACACCAAAAGCAGCCAGATCGGCCAGAGAGTCGTACTCGACACCAAAGCGACTAGTGGTACCGGTCAAGCGGGCAACCTTGCCATCCAGTGCATCGAAGATCAAAGATATGAGAATAAACCAGGCAGCTACATAGTAGCCACCGTTCATGGTCGAGATAATGCCGTAAAAACCAGCGAATAGGCTACCAGTGGTAAAGAGGTTAGGCAGTAGGTAGACACCCTTGCGCAAGCCCTCCCGGCGATCAAAAGGGGGAGATGAGTCGCTCATTTGAGGTAGCCCAGAATGGTTTCACCGGCCTTGGCCCGATCGCCGACCTTGATCAGCACATCGGAGTCCACCGGAAAGTAGACGTCGACTCGAGAGCCGAAGCGGATCAGACCACAACGCATGCCCCGTTTGAGCAGATCGCCGATTTGCGGATAGACAACGATCCGCCGGGCGATGAGTCCGGCGATCTGTACAAACAACAGTCGTTTACCCGAAGGGTGCTCGACGAAGGTACCGGCCTGTTCGTTCTGCAAACTGGCCTTATCGAGGGCAGCGTTAAAGAACTCGCCCTTATGGTAAAACTTCTCAACTACCTTGCCATCGATAGGCGCCCGGTTAACATGCACATCGAATACCGACATGAAGATGCTGACCTTGATCGCCTCGCTCTTAAAATAGCGCTCCTCGGTGACCGGGCCGACGAACACCACCTTACCATCCGCCGGGGACACAACCGCCGACTCTTCGGCCTCCACATGTCGCTCTGGATTACGGAAGAAATAGACCGTAAACAGGGTCAAAGCCAATGCCAGAACGGTCAGCAGCCCCCAACTGAGAAGTGCAAAAACTAGAGTGACAAAAGCAAAAAGAGCGATAAAGGGGTAGCCTTCAGAAGCGACAGGCTGATGCTGGTTTCTCATAGGGAATATCCTTGCCTGAACCATGCCGATGAGCCGAAAGGTCTCTCCTTCGATTCCCAGGCGGCGAGGTTGATTAATGGGTTACTTGGCCGATGTGTCGTCACCAAGAAAGTTCATCATGCCACGGAGGCGACCGCCAACCTCTTCAACAAGATGCTCGGCCCCCTGTCGTCGACGAGCGGTCATAACCGGCAAGCCGGCCTGGTTTTCTAGAATAAAATCACGGGCAAAAGTGCCATCCTGAATTTCCCGCAGGATCTCACGCATGGCCTCCTTGGTCTGTTCGGTAACGATGCGGGAACCACGAGTCAAGGCGCCGTATTCGGCGGTATTGGAAATGGCGTGAAGCATCTTCGACAAGCCACCTTCATAAAGCAGATCGACCACCAGCTTAAGCTCGTGAAGACATTCGAAATAAGCCATCTCCGGAGCATAGCCTGCCTCGACCAAGGTCTCGAATCCGGCTTGAACCAAGGCAGCAGTCCCACCACAGAGCACGGCCTGCTCACCGAACAGGTCGGTTTCGGTCTCTTCACGGAAACTGGTCTCGATAATGCCAGCACGCCCGGCCCCGTTGGCACAAGCGTAAGCCAGTGCCAGCTGGCGACTGTCGCCGGCCGGATCCTGATGAATGGCGATCAGGCTCGGCACACCGCCACCACGCTGATATTCTTGGCGGACCATATGTCCTGCGCCCTTGGGCGCGACCATCAGGATATTCAGGTCCGGCCGTGGCACGATCTGGCCATAGAGTATGCTGAAGCCATGACCGAAGGCAAGATAGGCGCCCTGTTTCAAATGGGGCTCGATGGACTGGCGATAGATGGCCCCGTGCAGTTCATCGGGAGCCAGCATCATTACCAGATCGGCCTGCTCGACATATAGGCCTTTTAATCTCTGCCCCCCGAAGAAGACGAGGATGCGAGGCTTCCTGTAGTTCAACGACCCGTAGGTGTAGGTCTTCCATGCGTCGGCAATTATCAGGTCTGGGATGTTGTCCCCGTTGATGTCGCCGCTGCTCACATCGAGGATCTCCCTCCCCGCGGATCCCATGATCTCGCTG
>JABXKU010000200.1 GCA_013619105.1 Desulfuromonadales bacterium | reverse complement strand
GCTCTGGACGCGACCATGCGTTGCTGGCATCGAATACAGTCCACATGAAGGTGCAGGGTGCAGGGTACAAGGCACAAGGCTTCACGGCTAGAGGTTGGAGGACCGCTCAGCAAGCCTCGCTCAAGGTTGGAGGCAAAGACATCTCCATCAATTTTTCGCCTCAAACCTCCTACCTCAAACCTCCAACGGCATTTCACTGCCTTGAGCCCTTCCCTTTTTAGAATTGAAACGGTTGAGCGACCATCATCTGGACGCCAACCCCCTCATCGGAGACGGCCGAATCGATTCGGATCACGATTCCCTTCGCCCACAAACGCACGCCTAAACCCGCGTCCCATTTCACGTCTTCATGCAGCCTATTGACGCCCCAATCGGGGGCCACGCGGCCTACCTCCACGAAAGGGACAAATTGAAGCCATTGAACCCCGACATATTTCTGTACCCGGTCCCAGTTTTCAAAGGGATTCCACCGCGGAATCATCCTATATTCCGCCGCATAGTAGATAGCCGCCTTATCGCTGAATCGCTGTGACGGATATCCCCGCATACGCCAGAGTCCGCCCAGAGTGGCCCCGGCATAGGTCGGCGGCCCATTGTCGATATCTCCATTATCTTGCTCGTCCCAGGTCGGTGAATACGCAGTCCAAAAATTAAAGGCGAGCACACGCTGGCGGAACCAATCGGACTCCCCCAAAGAGAAATACTTGTCGACCTCGGTATCTACAACAGTCCAGGAATTCGAGCTGTTTAACATGCCGAAATCCCGGGTCCAGCTGAGCCGAACGGCGCTTCCCGTCGAAGGGTTAAATCTGAAGTCACGGTTGTCGCGGAACAGTGAAACCTCGAGACCGTTGGTTTTCACATCTTCCCGCACGTCGTCGCTGTCGACCTGCTGAAGCCGGTAGAAGGGCTGCATCTCTAAGTAGGTTAGCCCACTCTTAAGCGGGTTCCAGGTCTCCCCGCCGGTCGCCCCCTTAACGAGCATGCCCTGGTCAACAACCTGAGTACTGATAATTGTGTCACGACCGTGGCCCATTGGCAGAAGATATTTGAACCGGAGCCGAAAGAAGTTGTCCCAGCCGCCGTCGCTTGTAACGAAGTTATCTTCATCGGAGTCGTTGCTTCCGGCGCGCTCATCGGGAAAATCACGATTGCCGTTCACGTAGATGTCATTGTCCTGGAAGTAGCCGGCCTGAAAAGTCGCATCCAGAAACAGTCGATCCAAGAATGGCATCTGCAGGTCTCTACCCATTATAAATCCCAGCCCCGACCCTTTGCTGCCGACCATAACGCTGGAGATCAGTGCCGCCTGCTTCTGGGGGTATCCGGTCATAGCGTAGACGTAGGCGGCGGCAAAACCAAAACTTTCATTGTAGAAGGCGAAGGGCAGGTTGAGGGTATTCTTCTCAAATTTTCCATCGGGTCCGACCATGATGCTCTGGCCGAAAGCCAGACGGCAGGGGAGAAAAACAAAGAGCAGGATCAGCCAGATCAGGCGGTTATTCATCCTATCGTTTCCAGGGCTCGCATGAGGTTTCGTTCAGCCACACCCTGGTTTCGGCCCCGGAAGCTGGAGGCCGAAACGTTTCGCGGGCATGTGCTGATGGGGAATGGGATCTTTTATGCTGTGGGTAGATACTAGCGAGGAGTTGTCATGGTGTCAATGTGAGGGAAAGACCGCTCTGTTGACTGGGTCCGATCACGGCAACTCCTCTAGACTTGCCACCTTTACTGACACCTGACACCTGAAACCTGGTACCTGAATAACACCCGCGACACCGTCGCGAGGTTCTGAGCTCTTGAATCTTAAATCTGTGCCCTACGGTTGTTGCTCACCGCTCTTGGTCTCTGCCTTTTTTCCCCTTTCCTCGCTGCCCTTTTTCTGTTGTTCGCCGTCCGCAGTCTCATCCGATTTTTTGCTGGCCTCGCTGCCAGTCTCCGGCTCGTCTGCCTTTCTAAAGATTACGAACTCACCCTCTGATCCGGTGAAGAGGCCCTTCTCCGGTCCCTCCT
>JABXKU010000091.1 GCA_013619105.1 Desulfuromonadales bacterium | reverse complement strand
AGATATGTTAATAACCAGATCGGCGCCTGCCTGGATGAATTGAGCGACAGGGTCTGTGTTATAAATCCTTCTTTGGAAAATATCTTCGTCGTTCCAGGCATCTTCACAGACGATAAGTCCTAGGTTATGGCCTTTGTAGGAATACGGCGCGCTTTCACCGCCGGGCTCGAAGTACCGCCTTTCATCGAATATGTCATATGTCGGCAGCAACTGTTTATGAACCTTATGAAGGATGTTGCCGTCTTCAAAGAGAATGGCGGAATTAAAAATCGGTTTTCCTTTGTCGGCAACGTTTCTGTCCACAAATCCACATATGACACCGATACCTCGGATTGACCCAATGAGTCTGTCCAAACAGGCAAGATTGGCATCGACGAAATCCTTTCTCTCAAGAAGATCCTGCGGCGGGTATCCGGTAACAACAAGCTCTGAAAAGACCACCAGATCGCATTGAAGCTGGATGGCTCGATCTGAAAAATTCTTTATCCGCTCGAAATTGTAGTCAAAATCACCAACAATGGGATTAATCTGTGCGATGGCTATTTTCATGGGTGTATACCTATTGATATATCGTTATTTAATCTTGAAAAACCTGGTTCTCTGGGTCCGGATTCTTTATTTTGCTTGCAAGAACTTTTTTATCCGGCCCCGGATTTCCGACAACTGTCCCGGTTCAGCCCATATAATGTCGGGATCAGCTTTGAACCATGTCAGTTGACGTTTTGCATATCTTCTTGTATCCCGTTTTAAGGTCCGTATTGTTTCATCCCACTCGCAACGACCTTGAATAAAATCGACCATGTGGCGGTAACCGATGGACTGCATCGATTTAAGGTGGGGCGTGTATCCCATTTCCAGCAGTTCTGTAACTTCGCCAACAAGGCCGGTGTCGATCATCGCATCGACCCGTCGGTTGATGCGATCGTAGAGTATGTCTCGGTTTATATGAAGGCCAATTTTCAAAAAATCGAACGAATTGTCTTTGAAACTGTGCTCGCGATGCAATTGGGCCATTGTTTTTCCGGTGGACTCATGTACTTCAAGGGCCCTTATGATCCTGTAGGCATCATTCGGGTGTATTTTTTTTGCAGAATCGGGATCTTTTCGATTTAATCGTTCGTGCAAGAAATTTGAGCCGCAAATTTGAGCCTCTTCTTTTAAACGGATCCGTATGCGGGGATCTGATGCTCCGACTTCAAATAGACCGTGCACGAGTGCTTTTATATAAAGTCCTGTCCCACCGACAATAAAAGAGGTAATACCCCGGGAATTGAGATTCATGACCTTTTCACGGGCCAGTCAACTCCATTGTAGGCAAGATAAACCAACTTAGAGCAGTAAACTTTTTCTAAAGATTCAACATCGAAGTTAAAATCATAAGACTTGCCGACCTGTCGAAGCGTTTGAAGAACTATTTGTTTACGGTCTTGCGCAGACAGGCCTTCTCGCCTCAACACACCGATACTGTCAATGTTCAGAAACCCCTTAAGTTGATTCATCTCTACCCCTGATCTTAAGGCCTCAACAACGCTGCTTCCATCTCTTATGTCATGGTGATAATTCTGGACCAATGGATGGTCCCATATCCCCAATTCCCGCAGCTCCTGTTCTGTCCCAATCCATACAGCAGCATGTCCCCAATAGCCGGGTATCAATTTGTCGGTTAAGCGGAAAGGGGTCTTCTCCAGCAATATATCTCCACACCTCAAGGCACTATGCACTGCGGCATACACTTCTTTTCTTTCATAGAGCTTGCCCTTACGGGTCTCTACCAGCCCCACCGCATTTCCAAACAGCATGCTGAACAAACTGACGCCTTCATTTTCAATAGCGGCAATGGAATCAACCGTTATATTTTCCAATATGCCGAGCTTTCGGCCAATGACATACAAGGGAGACCATTCCCGTACCATGTCATAAGAGGGTCTCTGAGCAATCAGGGTTGCCAGATATTGATTTGCCTGAGGGAAAACTCCCTATGCCAAGTTTTTTTCGTCAACCGCATGACCTTGCGCACTCTGGCACGAAATGTTGCACCAAAGATATGGCACCCATGAGCACGTCGCAAAATATCGGGCCTAGAGCGGCGAACCGTTAAAAAACATATCCCGTCAAGCGAAAACACCCAAGCCCCCCCAGCGACCATAAGAATTCTAGACTTGATATAAATGCTCGCCAATGCTAGGTTTCCCAATATATTTTTATGTCTTTTAACTGTATTTCCGTCTCAAGGGAGATCAGCATGAATCGATGGTTTACGTGTTGTGGGTTGTTCGTTGCCTTTACCTTAACTGCCGGGCTCGCGCTGGCGCAGGGGCCTGCGGTATCGGCGCCAAACGGCAAGATTGAAGCAATTGGTGGAAGCCTAGATGGCGACAGCACCAAAGCCCTGGCCGGTAGCCTGTCAGTACCGTTGGGGGACTTGGTTGGAGTGCAAATTGATGGCGCCTACGGGGAACTGGACAATGACGACAAGCTCATAGGGATTGGCCTGCACCTGTTCGTCCGCGATCCGTCTCAGTACCTGCTCGGGCTCAACGTAATGCATGTGGAGCTAGAGGATACCGAGATGCGCCGCTATGCCCTGGAGGGCGAGTATTACATGGGGCCTTTCTCCCTGACGGCACTGCTTGGCCAACAGGAAGGGGATGTGGACGACGCTGGGTTCGCTAGCCTGGACCTGCGCTGGTATCCGCTGGACGATTTGATGCTGGAAGTCGGCGGCGGCATTGCAGACAGTGATAAAATGCTTCACCTGGGTGCCGAGTACCAGGCGCTGGCTGGGCTGTCGGTGTTCGCCGACCTGGCCACGGGCGACGACGATTACGACCATGTGCTGGTAGGGGCTCGCTACTACTTCGGCACTCAAAAGCCACTGATTCGGCGCCATCGTGAAGACGATCCAGCCAACAACCTTGTGACCAAGCTGCTGCTAGGCCTGGACAACTCCCCGGCAGCGAGCCGACCAGCCCTGCCACCGGAGGACCCATACGATAACTAACAGCAGCTTCTAGCTTGTACGCCTGCCCCCGTGTGGTCGGCACACAAAATTGGATACAACAAAGCCCCGCAGCGGAACCATGACCGGTCCCTGCGGGGCTTTTTTATTTTTATGGGGACCAATGGCGAATACCGTAAATTGCGCCCGCTCAATGGGAGGGGACCAAAATAAAAAAATGGTTAGGCAAATTGCCTAACCATTTAATTTTTAATTGGTGCGCCGGGCAGGAGTCGAACCTGCGACCTTCTGATCCGTAGTCAGACGCTCTATCCAGCTGAGCTACCGGCGCGTATTGAGAAGCAGGACATTATGCGATTTCAGTCCTTTTGTCAATACTTTTTTCTGTAAATTGACAGTCCTGCTTTTTAAAATGGCGGAGGGGGAGGGATTCGAACCCTCGGTATAGGTTGACCCCATACACTCGCTTAGCAGGCGAGCGCCTTCAGCCGACTCGGCCACCCCTCCGTATTCAATTTTTATTACGACTGATGATCCTCACCTCGGCTAAAAGTGGCGGAGGAGGTAGGATTCGAACCCACGGTGCTTTCACACAACGGTTTTCAAGACCGCCGCCTTAAGCCACTCGGCCACTCCTCCGTGACACATTAACCTTGCGCGGTGATCTTTTCTAAACCACCCATATAGGGCCGCAGAACCTCAGGGATCACCACCGAACCATCCTCTTGCTGGTAGTTTTCCATAATCGCCAGCAGGGTCCGTCCAACTGCCAAGCCGGAACCGTTGATGGTGTGAACCAACTCAGGCTTGCTCTTGACCTCACGCCGAAAACGAATTGCCGCTCGGCGGGCTTGAAAATCCCTAAAGTTGGAGCAGGAAGAGATTTCCCGGTAAGTCTGCGCTCCCGGCAACCAGACCTCAATATCAAAGGTGCGGGCAGCGGAGAAGCCAATATCGCCAGTACATAGATCCACTACTCGATAGGGAAGCTGCAACTGGCGCAATACCTCTTCGGCATTGTCCAGGAGCTTCTCTAATTCCCGGTCCGACTCTTCCGGCGCTACAAACTTGACCAGCTCCACCTTGTTGAACTGATGCTGGCGAATCAAGCCTCGGGTATCTCGGCCATGCGAACCCGCTTCTTTGCGAAAGCAAGGGGTATAGGCCGTGTAGCAGACCGGCAGATCGGCTGCCGCCAGAATCTCGTCTCGGTGAATGTTTGTCACCGGTACCTCAGCGGTTGGGATCAGGAAGAAATCAGGATCATCTAAATGAAAAAGATCGTCTTCAAACTTGGGAAGTTGTCCCGTCCCCGTCATGGTGTCCCTATTTACCATAAAGGGAGGCTGAACTTCAACATAATTGTGCTGGTCAGTATGCAGGTCGAGCATGAAATTGATTAGTGCCCGCTCCAGACGTGCACCGGCCCCCAGCAACAGGGAAAAACGAGCTCCGGCAAGCTTTCCTGCCCGTTCGAAATCGAGCACGCCGAGCTGCTCACCAATCTCCCAGTGAGGCTTGGCTTCAAAATCGAATTGACGGGGCTCACCCCAGGTGCGCAGCTCGCGATTGTCATCTTCACTGACGCCCACAGGGCAATCTTCATGGGGCAAATTTGGCAGGGTTAGCAGCAGCCCCTTCAGTTCATCCCCAACCCCTTTGAGCTCCTCGTCAAGGATCTTGATACGCGAAGAGACCTCTTTCATGCGGGTGATCTCACCCTGCACCTGGCTCTTGTCTTTAGTTTTGCCGATCAGAGCCGAAACCTTGTTGCGCTCCGCCTTAAGGGTATCTCCCTCTCCGAGCAGAGCCCTGCGACGAGCATCCAGATCAGCAAAGGAGGCCAGATCAATCTCATCGCCGCGGCTGGCCAGACGATCACGGGCCTGTTCCTGGTTATCGCGTAGATATTTAACATCAAACATAGCTAAGACCCCTTATATCGTCCGCCTACGGCCCGTTTGCGGGCACTACTTCTAACACTTCTGTTACGACCAGTCAACCCGCTTAACTCAACGCCGTCCTTTGACCCACCAATCCTCATCGTCGTCGAACCACCAACGGCTTGAATCAGTACTCCAGATGCTCTCTGCCAACCGCTTGGCGGTATCGGTTTTAAGACGTCGCACAGAGAAAGGATACCACTCGTCGGCGTAGCGATTGCCGAGGTCCTTGTATTCCTTGAGCGCCAAAATCATCTCCAACTGATCTGCATCATGAGCCAGTTGCGCTTCGAGGCTCTCCTGCGCACTAAACTCGGCAAGCAGCTCCCGGTAATCGTCTCCGAAGGGCAATGTCGCGGCCAGATCGTCCACCGCCGCCTGTTCATCGACCTGAACATATTTTTTATTGACGTAATTGAGATCGCCGGTACGGGCCTCGGGAATATCGTGAAACAGACACAGTTGCAACACCCGACCGACATCGGCCTGCTCGTCAAGGCGCGCCAGGGTAAAGCCGATGATGGCAGCACGATAGGAATGCTCAGCCACCGACTCGGCACCCGAACCTAGAAACTGAAAGCCACTCCGTGGGGTGCGTTTGAGCATGCCGACTTCAAAAAAGAAATTGGCCAGACTCTTCATGATTTCTCCTTGCATCTTATCCGGCCGCCATAAGGCCGACCGAGAGCCGTTGCGCCGGCGTTGACAGGCAGACGTCAGTTGTCTATGATTTGGGGCCTTATTTAATCCGCAATCCGTAAAATTCAATTGTCGAACTGGCTGACCTAAAACAAACAGCCTCGACCTGAAATACAGAGGGAGACCAACAAATGAGTACCCGTATCGAAAAAGATTCCATGGGGGAAATGCAGGTTCCGACTGCCGCCCTCTACGGCGCCCAGACCGCTCGCGCACTGCAGAACTTCCCCATCTCTGGCGTGCGATTTTCCCGGCCTTTTATTCAGGCTCTGGGCATGATCAAACAGCAAGCCGCCCTTGCCAACAACGCCCTGGAGCTGCTTGACACCGAAAGGGCCGAAGTCATTGCTAGCGCGGCCAGCGAGGTCATGGTCGGCAGTCTCGACGATCAATTCATACTCGACATCTACCAGACCGGTTCCGGCACTAGCACTAACATGAATGCCAACGAAGTAATCGCCAACCGCGCCACCCAATTGCTGGGCAAGGAGATCGGCTCAGGAGCGGTCCACCCCAACGACCACGTAAACCACGGCCAATCGAGCAATGATGTCATCCCCACCGCTATGCATATATCCGCGGTAATGGAGGTCCATCAAACCCTGATTCCGGCCTTGGCGGCTCTGCAAGAGACGCTGGGAGAGAAGGCTCTGTCCTTCAATGGCATTACCAAGATTGGGCGCACCCACCTGCAGGATGCCACCCCGGTGCGCCTCGGCCAGGTCTTCTCCGGCTACGCCCGTCAGTTGGCTCTGGCCATTCGCTGGATCGAGGCAGCCGAGGAAGGGCTGCTCGAGCTACCCCTCGGTGGCACCGCCGTCGGCACCGGACTCAACACTCATCCCCAGTTTGCCGAGCGGGTCATCGCTGCCATCAGCGAGCTTACTGGCCGGCCCTTTATCGAAGCGGTCAACCATTTTGAAGCTCAGGCCGCCAAGGATGCCGTGGTGGCTATGAGTGGCGCCCTTAAGCGAGCCGCGGTGGCCCTGTTCAAGATCGCCAATGACATCCGCTTCCTCGGCAGCGGTCCTCGCTGTGGGCTCGGCGAAATCCAGCTACCCCCGGTACAGCCGGGCAGTTCGATCATGCCGGGCAAGGTTAATCCAGTCATGGCCGAAAGTTTGATGCAGGTCTGTGCCCAGGTGGTCGGCAACGACGCCACCATCTCCCTCGGCGGCCTTTCCGGCAACTTCGAGCTTAACGTCATGATGCCGGTCATGGCCCATAACCTGCTTAGCTCCATCGACCTTCTGGCAAATGCCGCCACCCAGTTCAGCAACCGCTGCGTCAAGGGTCTGCAGGCTAACCGCGAACGCTGCGAATCGCTGGTCGAGGAGAGCCTGGCCATGTGTACCGCCCTGGCACCGGTGATCGGCTATGACCGCGCCGCACAGATCGCCAAAGAAGCGTACCAGAACGGCCGCACGGTACGCCAAGTGGCCGACGAGCAGCAAACTTTGCCAGCAGAGGAACTGGAGCGCCTGCTCGACCCACGGCCGATGACCGAACCGGGGGTGCCAGGTAAAACCCGCTGAAGCAAAGATTCTTCAAGTGTATCAACTAAGGGGGCCAAACGGCCCCCTTTTTTATTATGCCGGACAATTCAGATGAAACAGATTTTTCCGTAATCTCAACCGGCCCCCAATGCTTCAACAATCCCCTTGCCCAGAACCAGCCGCTGCCAGTTCTTCATCGTTTTAAGGCCTACCAGATCTTCCACGCAAGCCGGTTGACGACGGGCAATCTCTTCCAGCATCGCATTATTGATAATGACACCGGGATCCATAGCCAACTCCTTGGCTGTACCGACTCGCCACTTTTTCAACAGCGCCATACGACCATCGACTTCAGGATCTCGCAGGCGAGGCTCACCACGAGGATAAACCGGCAGTTCCTCCTCCGGCACTTTGCAACCCGCCTCTACCGCTGTGAGCAATGAGCCACCGTAGCGACTGGTCAGCCTCGGCACCATGTCTTCAACTCTGGTCAAGGCACTCATATTGGAAGGCATGGCCCGAGCTACTTCCAGCAGCGGAGCGTTGTTCAACACTTTAAAGGGCGGGCAATTACGCCGCTCGGCCTCGCCGTTACGCCACCGCAACAGCTCTTCAAGAACCGCAAGCTGACGCGGCTCAAGCAGATTGGCCTTTTTAAACCGCAGGAAGAGAGGTCCCCCTGTGCTGTTGTGGCGCACCTTCTCGAGTAGGGCGAATTCTTCTTTGGCCCAGCCCAAACGTCCCTTGGCGATCAACTGCGCCTCTAACAACTCGGTCAACTGCAGCAAATGACGAGTATCCTCGGCTGCATAATGAACCATGCCCTCTTCCAAGGGCCGCTTCGACCAGTCTGCGCGCTGATAACGCTTGTCGAGTTGAACATCAAAATACTTATTGAGTATGTCGGCCAGACCGACCTTGACTTCACCAAGAAACTGGCAAGCGGTCATCGTATCGAATAGTCCTTTTATCTCGATGCCAAAATCACGAAACAAACAGCGGATATCGTAGTCAGCAGCATGAAACACCTTGCGCACCGCCTCGTCGGCCATCACCGCCTTCAAGCATGACAGATCACCAATAGCCAGGGGATCGACCAGCACCGTGGCGGTCGGGGTAGAGAATTGCAGCAGACAGACCTTGTCTTGATAGGAATGTAGGGAGTCGGCCTCGAGATCAACGGCGAAGACCGGCTCGCGGTGCAATTGCGCAGCAAACTCTGCTAAAGCCGTGGAATCGACAAGAATGGGGGGCAGGGACATGGTTCCTCCGAAGGGGTTTCAACCGGACGCAATGTCTTTTCGCACTGAAAAGGCTATATACAGGGTTGGCAGGTCGCCATCTTGCCAGATTCAGTTCGGCCTGGCAAGCAGCGCCCAGACTTTTTTATGAGCACCGTGCAAAGCCAGCTCAGCCAGCTCACCTGTTGACAGCCAAAGACTCGGCTGCCCTTCGGCGACCTGTCCGGCCGCCTGATGGTCAGAGACAGCCACCTGAAAGACCACCACCTCCAGGCGAAAATGGCTATAAGCATGGCGCACTTGCCCCAGTTCATACAGCCGGCCTGACAGAGCCAGCTCAGCCAAAATCTCGGCAGCCGCCACCGAAGCAGGCTGCCCATCCGTCACTTCTCGGGTGGGAAATTCCCATAGACCGGCGAGCATCCCCTGCAACGGGCGTTTTCTCACCAGAAATTCGCCGTTGCGTTCCAGCAAGAGCACTACCTGACGTACCAACGGCACAACCTTGCGCGGTTGACGACGGGGCAGATCCCCGGCCAAGCCAAGGCGATTAGCCTGGCACAGGCTTACCAAAGGGCAAATCTGGCAGTCGGGATTGCGCGGAGAACAGACCGTGGCTCCCAGATCCATAATCGCTTGAGCGTAATCGTGAGGTCGCTCCAGCGAGGTTAACTCCTCGGCCTGCCGCCAGAGAAATTTTTCCACAGACGCAGCGCGGGGTGGCTCTTCGACGGCGTAGAGCCGAATCAATACCCGCCGCACATTGCCGTCGAGAATCGGTGCTTTTTTGTCGAAGGCTATCGAAAGAATGGCACCGGCTGTCGAACGGCCGATACCGGGCAGAGCCATTAGCTCCTGCAGGTCGGAGGGAAATCGTCCGCCCGGTTCAGCAACCAACTGGCAGGCTGCCGCGTGCAGATTGCGGGCTCGAGAGTAGTAGCCAAGGCCCGCCCACAACTCGATCACCTCGTCGACGGTTGCGGCGGCCAGCTCATTTACATCTGCAAAGCGCTGCAAAAACCGTTCGTAATAAGGAATTACCGTCTTTACCCCGGTCTGCTGCAACATGATCTCCGACAGCCAGATGCGGTAGGGATCGCGAGTCTGGCGCCAGGGAAGGTCGCGGCCGCAGCGGCCATACCAGGCCAGCAACCGCGCGGCGACTTCCGCCACAGCAAAAGGGACCTTATCCTTCATGGCCGACAGACAGGGGCATGGACGGAGCGCAGTCCTTGCGGCTCAAGAGAGTTCCTGTAGCACCGCCAGGGTCTGCTCCATCTCTTCACGGCTACCGATAGAGATCCTCAGACCGTGGGCAAGTAACGGGTCGCTGAAGTGACGTACCAGAATATTGCGCTCAAACAGAGCCTGATAGGCCCTTTTCCCGTCGCGATCGGGGGGGCTGGCGAAGACAAAGTTGCCGTTGGACGGGATGACTTCCCAGTTGAGGACCCGCAGTTCGGTGCTGAACCAGTCGCGGGTGGCGCGAATTTTGGCGACGCAGCCACGAAAATAGTCCTGGTCATCAAAGGCGGCAGCCGCTGCGGCCTGGGCCAGGCGATCAAGGTTGTAATGGTCGCGGATCTTGTTGAGGGCAGCGATCACCTCCGGCCGGGCGATAGCCAGACCGAGGCGCATGCCGGCCAGGGAATAGCTCTTGGACAGGGTACGAGTCACCACTACGTTGTCGCAACGCCGCACCAGTTCGAGAGCGCTGTCATCGGCAAAATCGGCATAGGCCTCGTCCACCACCAACATGCCATCGACTCGACCGGCCAACTCCTCAATAAAAGACGGAGGATAGCAGAACCCCAAAGGCGCATTGGGATTGACCAAGAAAAACAGTTGCCCCTGGTAGCGCTCGGGGAAGTCGACCAGGTTCCATTCTTCGTCGAGACCGAATGTACGCACCTTCGCCCCCTGAATAGCAGCCAGGGTGGCGTAGTAGGAATAGGAAGGCTGGACGTAAGCGATCTCCTGCCCTTCACCAACAAAGGCCCGAATCAGGTTGTTGAGCACCTCATCGGAGCCGTTGGCCATAATGATCCAGTCGGGGTCGAAGCCATATAACCGGCCGGCAGCCTCGCGGGCGGCACAGCTGGCGGCATCGGGATACTTACGCAGCCCCTCACCAACCTCGGCCTGAATCGCTTCAATGACCCGCGGCGACGGGGGATAGGGATTTTCGTTGGTATTGAGTTTTATATAGGTCTGATCATCGCGGGGTTGAAATCCCGGTACATATCCGGCCATCTCGGCAATATTGCGACGCAAACGGGTCATGAAGCCTCCGGCGTTGAATGGGTAATCGACTCAAGCAGTTACACTAGCGGAAATTTTATAGAGGTGCAAGCACAGGAATAATCATCCAGGTATAAGCTATAAGCGCCTGACTGTCCCTCCCCTGTAACGCAGCCGAAGCGGAGTGGGCGTTTTGCGAAACAGGCGGGGAAATGTTTGAGCGCAGCGAGTTTTTGCCCGCCCGCAAAATGTCTGCGTAGCGCAGGGCACCCGAAGGGCCAGGAGCCGGGGCGCCTTTTTCTGCCTACTCTTTTTTGGCGCGTAAAAAGAGTCGGGCGTCGGGCGGGGGCGCAACCCCGCGGTCTTGTAGTTTGTGCAGCTGAGTTGTAAATAAAACAACAAGCAAATCTATCAATCGGCCGGTCTTGCCCGCCCTGGCGCGTTACTTTTCTTGACGACCAAGAAAAGTAACCAAAAGAAGGTCGCCCCCCGTTGGCCCGCCTGCGGCGGGGTCCCTCACTTCGGTATTATAATCCGGGAAAGACGAGATTCGCTTCGCT
>JABXKU010000199.1 GCA_013619105.1 Desulfuromonadales bacterium | reverse complement strand
TCTGCCGCTCCTTTATTCATCGCTTATTGGGTGAAACGATTCTGTATTTTCCCATCTTGCGATACATACCCGCCCGACTGATGCCGAGATCTTTAGCCGCATTGGAAACTTGCCACTTATGCTTCTGTAGGGACTCAAGAATAACCCTGCATTCAGCTCGTTCTATAGTGTTGATACCGGGGATATTATCATCAGCTACCACGGAGGATTCTGCCTCGACAACTTTTGCAATCGGATCTACGGCAGACTTTATGGGTATAGGGGGCGCCATCGTCTGTCTTGCCGGCTTTAGAAACCCTGCAACATCGACCGGTAGATCATTGCATGTAATGACACGATTGTCGCAAACCGCCAAGGCGTAACGGAGCGCATTGCGCAGTTGTCTAATGTTGCCGGGCCACGAAAATTCCACCAGGACCTGCATGGCGCTGTCATCAATAGTCATTTTTCCAGGCATGTTTTCTGCCTCTATGACAAGTATATCGGCGACGATTCGTGCAATGTCCGTACGCTTCCGCAAGAGAGGCAACTCGAAGGAGATTCCATTGAGTCTATAATAAAGATCTTCGCGAAAGTCACCACTGGCCACCATATCCAATATATTGCGGTGGGAGGCACTGATCACATGCAGGTCGATCGGAATGGGTGTCTCGCCGCCCAAGGGTGTAACTTCTCGCTCCGCGAGAACTCGCAGCAATCTAGATTGTAAGTTCTTTGGCATATCCCCGATTTCATCAAGAAACAAGGTTCCCGTGTCTGATTGCAGGATTTTACCCCGCATCCCCTTGCTGCGAGCACCGGTAAAAGCGCCATCTTTATAACCAAAGAGTTCACTTTCTATCAGCGATTCGGGGATAGCGGCGCAGTTTACTGCCACAAAAGGATTTTTGGCACGTCGGCTGGCATTATGAATTGCCTGCGCGAACATTTCCTTGCCGGTACCGGTCTCACCGCTAAGTAAAATCGGAATGGGCTTGTTCATTACGCGTTGAATGCGTTCCACGCTTTTTTTGAGAGTAATATCTGTCCCTGCTAAATAATCCAACGTCATAGGCTCGCCTGACCGCGGGATATGCGAACTGGCGGTCGCTATTCCATCTGTAAGACTGGCAGGCCCGATTATTGTGGCCTGCGGACAGCGCAAAGAGGCAAACATCTGAAGACCTTTTGGCTGTGTTCGAATGGGCAACACCGTGCCGGCATTAGAAAAAATACCCACCAAATTTTCAAAACTGAGATCAAAAAAGTCCTCAATGGAATGCCCGACCAAGCTGCGGTCGACAGTTTGGTGAGCCAGGGCTTGGCACGCGCCACGATCCGCTGCAAGTATCCTCCCCCCTTCATCTATTGCAATAAGGCTCGGAATAGAAACTTCGGCCAATTCTCGATTTTCACTCAAACTTAAAACCCATTGTTTCTGAAACAGAGAGAAAAAATAGGCTGATTCGATCATGCGTGCGGTACGTATGGCCAACCCTAGAGCAATATGACTTTTTTGGGGATCTGGAGAAGATAGGGAAGAGAGATCAATCAGGCCCATGAGTTTGCCGCTCGGCCCGAAAATCGGGGAGCAGGAACAGGTCAGCTTAGTATTTTGGGCGCGAAAGTGTTCATCCTTGTGAATCGTCATGGGAGTCTGTTCAACAAGCGCGGTGCCAACGCCGCAGGTCCCTTCTTGGCGTTCGCTCCAGACAGTTCCGAGGAAAAGGCCGGCTTCTTTCCTCTGCCGGGAAAAGCGTTTGTCTCCCAGACAGTGGACAGTCACACCACTGGCATCACACAGCAGGGTCGAATAACCGAAGTTCCCCACTTGGTGATGAAGATGCCGAGTTCCGGCTGTGGCAAGAGGGCACCGCCTTCTGGCCCGACAGCCCCGGCGCCGTGAGGCGCTTGGTGTTCGTTCATCGGCTGCGGGTCGAGGAGCGGGTCACCGAGTCGGATGTGTGGGGTTTTGCGCTGCGGCTGCGCTACCGCCTCGACACCAAGATTCCTCTCAACAAGTACACCCTCGAACCGGGGGCTTTCTATTTGCCGCTCGCGATCGAG
>JABXKU010000198.1 GCA_013619105.1 Desulfuromonadales bacterium | reverse complement strand
GTGTGAACATCATGGACTTCTGCAAGGCGTTCAATGCCCGAACATCCAGCGCGGAACCCGGTTTGATCACCCCGGTGGTGATTACCGTTTTTGCCGACAGAACATTCAAGTTCATCACCAAGACCCCTCCGGCATCGGTGCTTCTGAAAAAAGCAGCCAAGCTTCAGAAGGGCTCGGGTGACCCCCTTCGCAACAGGGTCGCCAAACTTACCATGGATCAGGTTGAAGAGATCGCCAAGATCAAGATGGAAGACCTCAACGCCAACGATCTCGCGGCGGCCAGCAAAATTATTGCCGGCACAGCCCGAAGCATGGGAATTGACGTCGTCTAAATTGGATTTAGATAAGGAGCAATAGGGTACGATGCCAAAGCGTGGTAAAAAATACATAGAAGCTGGAAAGGCCGGAGCACCCGAGCAGGGGTTCCAGGTAGCCGAAGCGGTGGCTGCGACTGTTTCCACCGCATTCGCCAAATTTGACGAAACCGTTGACGTGGCCATCCGCCTTGGGGTGGATCCCCGCCATGCGGACCAGATGGTTCGCGGCACCTGTATCCTTCCCCACGGTCTCGGCAAAGAGGTCAAGGTTCTTGTTATCTGTAAGGCCGATAAAGAGAAAGAAGCTCTTGACGCCGGTGCAGACTTTGCAGGAAGCCAGGAGTTGGTAGAGAAGATCCAGGGCGGATGGTTTGGGTTTGATAAGGCCATCGCCACTCCCGATATGATGGGGGTTGTGGGCAAGATTGGTCGTGTGCTCGGACCCCGTGGTCTGATGCCTAACGCCAAGACCGGAACCGTCACCTTTGACGTAGCCAAGGCTGTTGAAGAGCTGAAAGCCGGTAAGATTGACTTCCGTGTGGAGAAAGCGGGTATTGTTCACGCTCCCATCGGTAAGGTTTCTTTTGGTGCCGAGAAGTTGACTGAAAACCTGGTTGCTCTTCTTGATGTCATGGTTAAGCTCAAGCCCTCTAGCTCCAAGGGAGCTTACTTTAAAACCCTGACTGTCTCCAGCACCATGGGGCATGGTCACAGGGTTGACCCCGCCACTCTGAAAGATTTTGCAAAATAGATCTTGCGTTTGGTTGGTTTAAGGTATATGTTATACCGATTTTTTCTTTCGGACATGGTCTGCCCCCAGCCATTGTGGTGGGGGGTGGGTTATATATATGTCACAGACAGTAGGTGCACACGTTTGGTTCACCGTGTTTAATCGGCGATGCCGGCCTACCGAGACACTTGTTTTGGTACAGTTGGCACCTCAGTAGAAAAAATCTGCTAAAAGGAGGTGTGTAAGAATTGAAACTTGATAAGAAAAAGGCTGTTATAGATAGCCTGCACGAAAAGCTTGCGAAGTCCGTTATCGTCATTTCGACGGATTACAAAGGCCTGGATGTGGCTACTTTGACCCAACTCAGGTCGGAGCTCACCAAGGCTGGCGTGGAGTTTCAGGTTGCGAAAAACACCCTGCTCCGGCGTGCTTCCGTAGAAACCGATGCAGCGCTTATTACCGACACCTTCAAAGGCCCCACGGCCATCGCCATCAGTTTTGATGATCCGGTGGCTCCTGCCAAGATCCTCACCAAGTTTGCCGAAACTAACGACAAACTGGAGATCAAGGCTGCGGTTATGCAGGGCAAGACTCTGGACATTGCAGGCATTGAGGCTCTTTCCGCTCTGCCCTCACGCGAGGTACTCCTCGGCCAGCTTCTCGCTACCATGAACGCAGTGCCCACAAGTATTGTGCGCGTTCTTGCCGAAGTTCCAAGGCAGGCGCTCAACGTTCTTGTGGCCGTTAAGGATCAGAAGGAAGCGGCGTAATTCGCGCGGTTTTTCCAATTTCGTAAAATCGACACTATAAAAGATAAGTTTTTCTGGAGGTTATTAGACAATGGCTGAAATTACCAAAGACGACGTAATTGAGTTTATCGCTAACATGACTGTTCTTGAGCTTTCTGAGCTCGTTAAGGAACTCGAAGATAAGTTCGGTGTTTCTGCTGCCGCTCCCGTTGCCATGATGGCTGCCGGTCCTGCTGCTGCCGGTGCTGCTG
>JABXKU010000090.1 GCA_013619105.1 Desulfuromonadales bacterium | reverse complement strand
ATACTGAGAGGCACGGTTTTCGTCCGGAATATATCGGCGAATCATTTTATAGGTAAAAAGCGGGACACTCCCCATATCCTTTGAAATCTGTGGATAAAAAAGCGCTGGTTTTCGGTCACGGAGTTTCGAGGCTGGCCTAGCTCAACTACTTCAAATATCGCAATTACTTGATCCCATGCATAACATAAACGAATCGTCTGCAGCGGAGAATCCAGTGAATTCAGATCCTCAAAAGCCTGTTCGAAAATGTAAAACCTTCCATGTCATGACTCTGCTAATCGTCGTTCTTTGCCTTGGTGCTTGCACCGAAACCGAATGGCAACAGGTGAGCCAGGTCCTCAATCAAGTCAATAAAGGGCCTCAGGGCGGCAGCGCATTGTCTCTCAGTGAGATCGACGCCGGTCTCAAGGAGGCTTTGCGGGTCGGGACCGAGAGCGTGGTCGGTCAATTGGGGAAAACGGATGGTTTTAACGCCGATCCAGTCATCCGTATTCCTCTTCCCAGCAAGCTGGCCTCTGCCCGGAGCATGTTGGGACAGATCGGTCTTGGCGGGCTTTTCAATGATCTGGAACTACGCCTGAACCGGGCTGCAGAGGCTGCCACCCCCAAAGCTAAGGAGCTCTTCTGGCAGTCCATTCGCGAGATGAGCATCCAGGATGTCCAAACTATTTTCAAAGGCTCGGATGACGCTGCTACCCGCTATTTTGAGCGCAAGATGACACCCAAACTGGCGGCTGCCATGCGTCCGGTGGTTGATCACTGCCTTAATGAGGTCGGCGCGGTGCGGGTCTACAACCAGGCGGTAGAGCAAGTACGCGTTATCCCTTACGCTCCGGAGATTAAAACTGATCTGACAGGTTATGTGGTTGAAAAGGGGATGGCCGGGATCTTTCACTATCTGGCGCAAGAAGAGGCCGCCATCCGTAAAAACCCAGCCAAGCGGACAACTGAAATACTGAAGCGTGTTTTTGGCCTGAATTCCTAAGGGTAAAACAAAAAGCGGGCAAACAGGGACGTTCTTGCTCTATGGTATTAGTGGGAAGCAGGGGGTGTCTAGATACAAGGCTGACAAGATGGCACGGTTAAGCATGTGGTTTTGTCAGAGCCTCACCATATGACACATCCTAAGAAAGAGGCCCCGCCAGTTGGTGGGGCCTTTTCGTATAAGGTAGGTGATGATTGAAGGTAGGGCAGGGGGGATCGCCGATGCAATAAACTTAGAACTGGGGTCGGACCAAGCTAACCATCTGAACTATTAAAGTTAATGGGCATATTTGCCCCTGCCTATAGCCTTAGAACCGCGTTTTTAGCGGCAAAAAGAGGCGTCTAAGAATGGCTAGAGCAAACCGACATCATATTCCGGGGTAGGTTTGGCATATTACCCACCGTTGCCACAAAAAGGAATTCCTCCTGAAGTTCGCCAAGGACAGAAGACGTTGGCAATCTTGGCTGTTTGAAGCCAAGAAACGCTTTGGCTTGAGAATACTCAACTATGCTGTCACCTCCAATCATATCCATTGCTGGTAGTCGATGACGGCCCAAATGTCATCCCAAGCAGTCTTCAACTGATTGCCAGCAGAACCGCGCAGGAATTCAATCAACGCAAGAAACGAAAGGGAGCGTTCTGGGAAGACCGCTATCATGCGACTGCTGTTGAGCGAAATGAACACCTGCTCAGATGTCTGGTCTATATCGATCTCAACATGGTCCGCGCTGGCGTGGTGAACCATCCCTCGGCATGGGAAATGTGTGGCTACAACGAAATTCAGAACCCGCCCAAACGGTATGGTGTGATTGACCTGCCTGGTTTAAGGAAAATTTGCGGATTCGGGTCAAATAAAGTGTTGGTATTGGGACGACTCCAACTCAATCGCCTAAGCCGGATCGGATTCATAGGCCAGATAGCTGAAATCCGCGAACTCGAAACCGGGAGCGACACTGCACCCCACCAGAGTGCAGCTATCGATCACTTGCTGAATGGCTCTCTTCGTCAGGGCCAGAGGAACGATCGGCAGGGATCAGAAAGTTCATGCTTTCCACCTTGCTGCGCAGGTTGCTGATTCCGAGCAGGAGCCCATCCCGCTGGAGGCCGGGTTGTAGAGTGGTCACGACAGTTCTGCCGATGCCCCAGCGTCCTTCCTGGCCCGTGAGGCTCCGGGTGCGCAATCCCCAGATGGTATGCAGCAGGGCGGACTGCCCCTCCTTGGCGCCGATGTAAAGCATGATGTGGCCGGGGACCCGCACCAACGTCAAAAAGGGTATACCTTCCGCGAGGAGGCGCTGCTCACGCTTGGATGGTGTCAAACCGGCCAGGGGAACCACCACCCCCGCGCCGGCCTGTTCGGATGAATTGCGCGGCAGCCAAAGACCGAAGGGGACGAAGAGGTCACGCATCGTAGCCGAACAGTCCCGACCGCCAAAGCTTCCGCCCCAACCGTAGATCTGTCCCATCAGGTGGTCCGCAAGTCCGGCGATTCGCCTGGAAGTCAGGGGCCGTGGGAATATCTCCCCGGCATCAAAGGGAATGGTAGCTTCCAGCAACAGAGCCTGTCGAGCCGGGTCCGCATCGGCGAGCAGAACCCGATGTCCGCCGGCAGCTTTACCTGTGGCAGGCAGTAGCCCGCCGATCTCAGCCTTGAAGCGATAGATTCCGGCGGAATCGAAGACCGCCAGACCATCGCGGCTGAAGGCCAGAAAGTTTCCGGTTTCAAAGTCCCGGGCAAAGTCGGCATCGACCCAGGCGAGGTCATTAAGAGGTATCCAGCCGTAGGCCAAAACCGTTTCAACGAAGGCCCAGCTTCCGTCCCCGGAAAGGTGCGTCACCAGCAGAGGGGTATTGGCCGGCAGGACGGAATGCTGCAGGTTGTCGAAGGGAAAACCCTCACCCGCCTGGCGTGGATCATTGAAAATGGGGCTGTGGGTAGGCAGAGCCCGCAGGTCTATGCGGTGTACACTAATGGCGCACCGATTGAGGCTCGGGTAGTTTTCCGGGGCGGCCATAGCAATCAGCGCCTGCAGTCTCTGCGGCGCCACCGGGCGCAGGTTTGCGCCATACACCTCCTGCCTACCAATCCAGTCGATGGCCCAAAAGGGGCTGCTGGTGCTCTCGAGAGGCGCCTCCGTGTGCCAGGGCGTAAAGTACTTCTTTAGAAATTCGGCGGCCTGCGCCGCCTGCTGTGGGGGAGCGAGGAGAGGTTGGTCGGCCGAGGCTGGATCGAGATAGGCAGACGGCTGCTGGGGCATCCATTCAAGATCGCTGATATCTCTGCGCGGCGGATTGGCAACACAACCTGCCGTCAGCAGTAGAAGGAAAACTGAAGCTACAAGTATTTTTATCAACGGGTGCCTTATCATTATGCAGTACTTCAATACCGGTCAGTACCAACGGTTTTTAAGCCTTGTTTAGCATCTCGATCGCCTTCCAGGGACAGCTCTTTAAGCTCACTTCATCGGATGTGATGTTTTGTATAGGGTGCAGGTCAGATTATGGTTTTCTGTCATGCGAATCCCCTCCCGTCGAAAGATTGATCGGGGGCAAGGGTGATTCATGGGTTATCGGGGTACCTTCGCAACCTGCGCTCAGAACGGATAGAGGATGCCGACCTGGGCCGCAAAGCTGTCATCCTGATTCCGGCGCTCATAGTCCAGGCCGAGCTTGGCGATGATATTTTCACCAAGGTGCGCCTGCAGTCTAAGCCCGGCCGATAGCAGGTCGCGTCCCAGATCCTGGCCGTGAACGCTAAAGCGTTCTCCCGCCAGGCGGGCCTGGTAGCCATAGGAATCGTCGGCAAATTCATGGCTCCAATTCAGCCGCAGTTGGGTATCGAGCGTCACTAGCGTGCCGAAACTCAGCGGTGCGGCCAGAACAACTCCCAAGCTGCTTCGCAGGCTTTCCGCCGTAGTGTTTTCGACGTCCACGTTCAGCCCATCGGCTTCGCTCTCGTCGAATCCGCCCCAACGATAGGCGGCGTAATCGAGTCCGACAAAGGGGATCAGGGCCAAAGCGTCACTACCGAAGGTGTAGCCGCTCTTCATGCCCGCGAAGAAGATATCGGCCTGGCCGTCGCTCTCGGCCTGCCGGGACAGGCCAATGGCGCGGATTTCGCGCTGCGAATCATCCCACTCATGGCCGTAACCAAGCAATCCCTGCAGCTGCCAGCGGTCGTGCTGGACGGCGGCTCGCAGGGCGGTAAGGACCGTCTCCGACCGGCTTTGCGAGCGACTGTCGTCGTGATCTATTTCTGTTTTCTGATAGCTCAAGGCCCCACCCAGCAGCAGGTTGCCGAAACGGCGGTCGGCGCCGCCGATCACCCCGCCGCTGTTAATACGATAGCCCGCGATGCCGTCATCCCCCTGGCGCTCGGCGTTGAGCAGCAGGGTCTGTGCATGGCAGGAGTAGGCCCCTTCGGTGGTGGTGCTTGCGAGCAGGCTTTCAATCGAAGGCAGCGCCGCGGTGAAGCTGCGCATGGTGGAGAAGGCCGCATCGGGCAGGGCGGAATAGCTGCTGGGGACCAGGGCGTTGAGGGTTTGTTGGACATCGTCGATTCGGCTCAAACCGTCGATATTCAGCAGCACGGACGCCAGACCACCCGAGGCGTCCCCCAGCAGACGATCGAGAACTGTGCCCACGGCCTGTTGGTTTCCGGTGCCTGCAATCTCAGCGTAGGCGGTGCGGTCCACCTGTAGGGCCAGGACAGTGCTGTCACTGTTCAGGGTGAAGTCGAGCAGAGCACTGTCGGCGAGATTTATCTGTGGGGTGCCGCTCAGACTCCCCCCGACGCTGAGTAGGGAAAAATCTCCGGCGAGGATCGGGGCGATCGGCTCGAGTGCCAAAAGTGCGCCGTGGTCGAAAGTTGCATCCCCCACAACTGTGAGAAGATCGCTTTGCGAGCCGCCGATTTCCATCTGTAGGGTGGCACCGGTGGTCTGGTGATAGTCGCCAGCGACGACCAAGGTGCCGATGGAGTTGCCGGGGGCGACGCAGCCCTGATTCATTACCGCGCCGGTGATTACCCCACCGCCCTTGAGGGTGGCGGATTCCTTTACGGTGAGCAGTTGAAAAGCGGCGTTGCCGTTGAAAGTGGTAACACCGGCCCCCAGATAACCGTTCCAATTTCCGATAATATCATCCGCGAAGTTGAAGCTGAACCCCGGGGTAACCCCCGACAGGGTTCCGTCGGGATCAAAGGCGTAACCGAAACTGATGATCGCTTCCTGCATCGGATTCGTATTGATAATATCCCCCTGGATAAACGAACCGTTTAAAATATGTAAGCTATTGCTGTAGCCATACTGCGGTTTGGGGTTATCGAAACGGATGGCTGCCAGCCCGTCACCGGCCATGGTGGTTCCGGCATGAAATAGCTCGGCCCCCTTCGAGGCGCTCAGCAAGATACCCGTCGAGCCAATGCCATCAGCCTTAATGAGCCCCTGATGGTTGATCAGCCCCGTACTGCCATAGGCATAGAGGGCCTGGGAATAATCGCCGCTGGATTGCAGGATGCCGGTAATATCCAGGCGGTATGAGTTCCCAGATATATGCAATGCCTTGGCAAAATCACCTTGGGCGTCCAACACACCGCTGTGGATGATATGATTGCCGTCGCCGTTGACATACATTCCGTAGGCGTAGTCATAATTAGATACGAAATGGCCTTGGTGTTCAATGGTTTCATTATCGCCGTAATATGTGGGGCCGAAGGCATTGTAAAAGTCGGGGTTCACCGACCACCCCAAATCTCGAAAAATATCGAGCACCAGTTTAGTGGGGGCGCGGGTCAGCCTCATCGCAGTAAGGTAAGCCCCCATCAACTCGCCCATAGGCGCCGGATGACTTAAGGTTGACCCCCTCAAATCTTTTTCCGGGTCTGTGAAAATTGGCATGTTTCCACCATAGGTGGCGTTTGCATAAGCACCGGTCCAATAGATCGATCCTTCGGGACCAATGAGGGTCATGGGGTTCGGATCACCGGTGGTACCACCGGCGGCAACGTTTCCCTGCTGATCCCGCATCAACGAATCCCATTTTGTAATACCGAAATAATAACCATAGTCCGACCGGAAATTGGCAGAGACAATGCCGAGGCTATGAACGATTTCATGGACTAGGACCGACTGGAAATCATAGGTGCCCGGGTCAGGAAGCCCGGGCCCGAAATGCCAGGGGAAAGAGGTACTAATCTGTATAATGTCATCTACGGTACCGGGAAAATAATCATCCCCAGTCCCATCCCGCCATGCTGCCTCGGCGGTGGTCGTAACATGCTCGCGGGGTTGGTCCCAAAGCAAGGTTGACCCGGAGCTACCCAAAACACGCTCTGGCAGATCATCCCGCAGGGCAATAGCAACCCGCACTTTACGCCCGGCGATATTGGTGAAGCTGCCATTCAGCACATTTAGACTTTGGATTACGGCCTGTTTTTGTTCGGCGCTCCATTCCGCAGTGCCGGTAATTGTGCTCGGATTTCCATAGCCGGTTAATGCCCCACCCGTGGCCGATTCCCCAGCATTGAGAAGATCCACCTGAAAATTACCGATTTCAAGAATTTCACCACCAACCGCCGGTGAAACCATAGCCAGCCAGCCTGCAATTAGGATAACCGGCAACCAGTTATTGATTATTTGTGTTTTTCTTCGCACATCACCTCACGTAAATATTGTAAATGCAGAATGCTGCTTCAGGTCCAGAAGCTCTTTGTGTGGTACAACCTGCCGGCAGCAGAAGATGGACAAGAAGAGCCGACTCATAAGAGAAAAGAAAAGGGGTCAAGTCTGCTGTTGACCAATGTTTGATTCGAGTTAAGCCTAGATCCCTTTTTTATATTGGATGTTCGAGGATGGATGGATAATTTTTTCAAGTTCTATTTTGGAATCCGGACTTCCCTTTAGAAGATTTTCAAAGATTTTGATTATGTCGATGTTATCCATACTTATATTGGTTTCTGTTTTGACATCGGTTAAATCGATAAAAAAGCTAGAGAACATGTCTGGTAAATCGGTAACAATATCGGTATTTAGCAAGTTGATATTATTATAGATGCGATGGTAGTAACCTTTAGTTTTGTTGACCAAAAGAGACCTGTTTTTCAAATTTGTGATGGAGGAAAATCTGTTGCATTGCAGATTGCATTCTTCATCGATTGTGCTTTTGTTGCATCCATCAATTTGGTGAAATAAGCATTGTCGACTAGTTAATAACAGAACCGGATGATAAATACTGTAGTAGAGATTGAAATCTTCTGGGGTGATGATTTTTTTAATCTGATCTTTGCTAATCTCATTTGAAATGAAGGAACCCGAACAGTTAAAGTTTTCTTTTAAGCATAAAAGGCTGAAGGAATTAACGCTATTCAGATAGGGCCCTGCGATCCAAGGGATCCCCATTTTGTAGGCTTCGTAAGCGATTCCGGTGTTGTTTGTTATAATGCGTTTCGGATTCACCTGGTGAAGAATATCAAGGGCAGAGGTATAGTCTTTGCCAATTAAAACCGAGGGGAACCAGGGGGTTAACGCTTTGTTTTTCAGAAAAAGATCAATCAACTCTGAGTAATCGGCATTGAAACAAGAGGGCAGTTGAAAATATAAATCTGCAGTAGTTTTCAGGCACTCAGCCAGTTGCTGACTCGAAGAGATTAGTACAGATAGAGTTGGCTCTATTTTTGCCTTTTTTAGCTTTTTTAACAAAGGGGTTTCAATTGAGGCGAACTTTTCTTTTGAGCCATTCAACCTGGATAAAATTCTTTTCTTTATTGCCGTCAGCTCTTGAAGAGGTAAAAACAGTCCACTCTGTAGATTGTCTAAATCCATTTTCTGAATGACATGTTCCGTTTCATTTATGGATTCCAGCTGTTGATGTAAGTCCTCGTAATTCAGGCCCTCAAAGCTTGTTTTATTATTTGTGGAACTATCAGCGCCGGCCCTTGCTGGGACTAGCGCGGTTTTTGAACACACCACAAACGAAGTGTTAGCAGTCGTAATGGAAACACTTAGTGGGAGCCCAGCTTTCCCAGAAAAGCTAATTTTTAAAGGCGATTTTTCGACATTTAACTCCGAAATTTTATTTCTTACATTCGATATGATTTCAGTTCTTAATTCATGCAGTTCTGTTTTTGTTTTTTTAATGCCTTCATCGGTGGTGCATCCGTTTTTTTCAGAAAAATACAGCGCTGAATTATCTCGGGGATTATCAATAAACATGTTTTTATCGATATCTCCGGTCAGGAACGAGTTTGTGAAATCTCGATTAAATACCCGATAGAGGTCCGTATCGTCACTTTTTGACTTATTTAGAGTGTAGAAATTATCGAGCAGTTTCCTCCACGAGTTCACCACAGTATAAACATAATGAAATCCCTTCATTCGTCCTTCAACCTTTAAAGAGTCCACACCGGCATCGGTGAGTTTTTCCAGATCGTTAAAGGCAGAATTATCTTTAAGATTGAGGGGAAAGTTTTTTCCTTCTGGGGTGGTTAAATACTGCTCTCGACAGGGTTGGCTGCATCGGCCTCGATTTCCAGACTTCCCTTCGAGGACCGAACTTATATAGCAGATCCCAGAAAAAGAGATGCAGTTAGAGCCATGGACAAAGACTTCACTTGAAATTAAAAATAGCAGTCTTCGGGTTCAGGGCAAGTCGATTTCCAAAAGGCAAAAGACCCTTTTAAAGTAATGTCGACTTTTTTACCAAGCGCTCCTATCAGACGCTGTTTAAGTGTATCGATAGTCATGTCCGGGCTCAGATTAGCCTGCAAGGATACACGTCGTTTTTCGTACAGTGATTTCATGGGCAGGTTGATTCGCAGAAAAACCTGCAGGAAATTGTCTTCTACATCCACATCTATAATCTCCACGTTGTTTTCTCCAATCCAGTCCTTAATCACCGATATCGCGACTTGTCGGTCGTGCCTATCCTGAAGGTCATTGAATGTTCTAATGCTCAGAGGGACCGCTACAAGCGCAACAAAAAGAGTGATCAGGATCATTCCAGCCGCAACTCGAAGGTTAAGCTTTAAATCTTTGACGTTCGGCTTAAGGCCTGTGAAAAGCAGCACGATGCCGGCTGTCAGGATGATCGCCACCAGGTTCGTAGCATAAAGAACAAATGCTTGCCAGGCCAGTACGTATTCTTTAAAATACGTTAAAAGCCCTGCAGCGCAGAGCGG
>JABXKU010000003.1 GCA_013619105.1 Desulfuromonadales bacterium | reverse complement strand
CACCCACCCCATGAATGGGACCGGGGAAATGCTTCAGTTCGTCGAAAAAGGCCTTGCCCACAAGAACCGCACCCCGAGGGTGCAAAGTGGTCTGTTTCCCGTCAAAATAAAAGGTGCTTTTGCGCCCAGAAGCCAGGGTGACTTCCCGCTCCTCATAAGACACCTGACGCACGATTTGTTTGAGTTCATCACGGTCGTTTGTCAAACTCTTCCTCCACTGGCTAAAAGGTACCCGGTCATGCCCTCCGTTGTTCCGGCAGACCATCACCGCTAAGTCATTAGGCCGTCACCGGCCCGGCAGTATTTGCTAAAAAAGTCCCAACTGATCGTCATCAGTCAGTCGCGGAAACTTAACCGGGTAATCCCCATTGAAACAAGCATCACAGAAATTACCGCAGGTGCCATCTTCGACCCCGACTACTCGTCGCATGCCGTCGATAGACAGATAGCCGAGAGTGTCGGCCGTAATATATTTACAAATCTCATCCATGGAGTGAGAAGAGGCAATCAGCTCTTTGCGTGTTGGGGTATCAATGCCGTAATAACAGGGGTACCTCGTCGGCGGTGCTGAAACCCTCATATGGACTTCCTTGGCACCAGCATTGCGGATCATCTTGATAATCTTCCGCGAAGTTGTTCCCCTCACTATCGAATCATCGACCACCACCACCCGCTTACCTTCAAAAACATCGCGGATAGCATTGAGTTTGATCTTGACGCCAAAGTGACGAATCGATTGCTGCGGCTCAATAAAGGTACGCCCGATATAGTGGTTTCGGATCAGGCCCATCTGGAACGGTATTCCCGACTCTTCGGCATAACCTATAGCCGCCGGCACGCCGGAGTCGGGTACTGGAATCACAATGTCGGCCTCGACAGCGTGTTCGCGGGCCAATCTCCTGCCAAAATCCTTGCGCTTTTCATAGACCTGCTGGCTGAAAACGGTGCTGTCGGGGCGGGCAAAGTAGATCAGCTCAAAGACACACTGAGATATCTTTTGTGCTTCAAAGGGATGCATGGAGGTCATGCCATCTTTGTCGAAAACAATCATCTCCCCCGGTTCGATTTCACGAATATACTCGGCATCGATCAAATCAAGAGCGCAGGTCTCGGATGCCACCACATAGGCGCCGTCAACCTTACCAAGAACCAGTGGCCGAAAGCCGCTCGGGTCACGCACCGCAACCATCCGCGTTTCAGTTAAAAAAACCAGGCTGTAAGCGCCTCGTACGGCCCGCAAAGCTTCAGCCATACGGTCAGCCAAGGCATCGGCCTGAGAGCGAGCCAACAGATGAACTATGACCTCCGTATCGGCTGTGGTGGAAAAAATTGATCCACTCTTCTCCAGCTCACAACGCACCTCCTGCGCATTAACCAAGTTGCCATTATGAGCTACGGCAATGCTACCGCGGGAATAGTTAACCGTGATGGGTTGGCAGTTTTTTAGGCTGTCCCCCCCCGCCGTCGAATAGCGAACATGGCCAATAGCCGCCTGGCCAGGAAGGCGATTGAAGATCTTATTGTCTTTGAACACATCAGCAACCAGTCCTCCGCCAACATGGGTGCGGATATTAGAACCGTCAGCGGCGGAGATACCACAACCTTCCTGACCGCGATGCTGCAGGGCATAGAGCCCCAGGTAACTCAAATTGGCGGCCTCCGGATGACCGAAGATACCGAAGACACCACATTCATCTTTGAATTTATCGAACATATAACCACTTCCCGGCATGCAAAATGCCTGCTGAACCTGACGACGCTTTGGCACGAATGGTTACCACCCGGCAGCGCCTATTTAAACAAGACTCCAGCGGTCACACCGCTACAGCAACTCCTCACGAATGAACTTGACGGCGTTCTGATAGAGCCATAGGCCCATACCATCTTCCGGCAGGTCGTCTTCTCGCGTCCAGCGCGGATGCTGAGTACGATGCACATAGGCCTCGGGGTGGGGCATCAGACCGAAAAGGCGTCCGGTTTCGTCACATAGTCCCGCAATAGCGGCCAGAGAACCGTTAGGGTTGGCCGGATACTCCATAGTCGGAGAGAAGTCCTTAGTGCTGTACTTGAGAACCGAGAGATGTCGCGATTCGAGATCGGCCAGGACCTGTTCCGATTCGGCGACCAGTTTCCCTTCGCCATGACGAACGGGAAGGTAAACACCATCCAAACCCCGGGTAAAGATACAGGGCGACTCCGCGTCGGCCTTGAGATAAACCCAGCGGTCTTCAAAACGACCATTGTCGTTAAAGGTCAAGGTAGCAGACTGGCGCAACTCACCGTCAAGATCGGGCAATAAACCCATCTTGACCATGAGCTGAAAGCCGTTGCAAACCCCCATAATTAACTTACCGTCAGCAATGAATTGACGTAAGTGATCACTAAGGTGCTCGCCACTACCAGCAACAGGAGCATGCAACAGACGATTGGCGCCGGCCTTGGCCGAGCCGAGATCGTCGCCGTCGAGAAACCCACCGGCTAGATTAAGAAAGTGGTAGTCCGACAGGCACACCCGACCGGCTAGGAGCTCGGAGATATGGACGATATCGACCACTTCGGCGCCAGCCAAGCGAATGGCGTGAGCCGTTTCCCGCTCACAGTTGGTACCGTTGCCAGCAATAACAATGGCTTTTACTTGTTTAGACATCCCTTACATCTCCCTTAACGGCGATTGCCACGCTTCTTTGAGATCATCGATAGTGGAGCGAACCAACACCTCACCCTGCAGGCCAATAATCCGCACCTCCCGATCCTCAGTCACCTCGCCAAGCAAGGAAATATCTTGGCTTTCAAACAGGGATTCGAATGCCTCTTGCATAGCAGGTCTAACGGTCACCAGAAGACGGCTCTGTGATTCGGAAAAGAGCAGAGCATCTTCCCGCATCCCCTCTTCTCGCTTAACCTTACGCAGGTCGGCATGAACACCAAACCCACCGGCAAAGGCTTTTTCAGCTAACGCAACAGCCAAGCCACCATCGGACAGATCGTGACAGGAAGCGATCAGACCCTGTTCCTGAGCACGGTTAAGGGTACGGTAACGCTGTAAGGCAGTGACAGCATCAACTTTAGGCACATTGGCACCGAGGTGACCCAACATGTCGTAATACTCAGAAGCACCCAGTTCGTCAAAAGTCATGCCGAGCAGGTAGACCAGATCGCCAGAACGCTTGATGTCCATGGTCACCCCTTTGCGTATATCCTCGGTCTTACCTATAACCGAAAAGAGCACCGTCGGCGGAATGGAGATCTTAGTGTCGCCGATTTGGTAGTCGTTCTTCATCGAATCCTTGCCTGAAACCAGCGGCACACCAAAAGCAACGCAATATTCGTATAAGGCCTTGTTGGCTCTTACCAGCTGAGCTGCCTTGAATTCTCCATCTGGAGTACGATCGCTCTGAACCGGATCACACCAGCAGAAGTTGTCGAGGCCGGCTACGTGGTCGATATTTCCGCCAACCGACACATAGTTTCGCAGCCCTTCGTCGATGGCACAGGCCATCATGTGATAGGTATCGATATCGCTGTAACGGGGGCAGATACCGTGGGCCACCACGACGCCTTCAAAGGAATCAGGCAGAGGCCGAATCATGGGCGCATCTGCGGGGCCGTCGTTCTCTACCCCGACCAGCGGTTTAAGGACCGTAGCACCCTGGACCTCGTGGTCGTAGCGCCGCACCACGCTCTCCTTGGAACAGATGTTGAGCCGTGCCAGCAGATTATGCAAAGTAGCGCTCATATCAAGGGGCTGAGCAATTTCCGGCTCCTGGTGACCGCGATCTTCCCAGCGGGCCTTCAACTTGAGCTGGGGCACACCTTCATGGATGAAGTCCATGGGCAGATAACAGACGGTCTTCCCAGCATACAAACAGTGGTAGTACCCCGAATCGGTAAACTCGCCGAGATCAGTAGCGTCCACATCCATCTGCCTGGCCAGGTCGAGAAATTCAGCTATCTTTTCTGGCTGCACCGCCAAAGTCATGCGCTCCTGAGCCTCTGAAATGAGAATCTCCCAGGGCTGCAGACCTGCGTACTTAAGGGGCGCCCGATCCAGGTGCATTTCAAAGCCACCGGTATCCTCGGCCATTTCCCCCACCGAACTTGACAAACCGCCAGCACCGTTGTCGGTAATGGAGCGGTAGAGGCCCAGATCGCGAGCGATCAGCAGAAAATCGAACATCCGCCGCTGGGTGATAGGATCGCCGATCTGTACCGCAGTCGCCGGTGATCCTTCGTGCAGCTCTTCGGATGAAAAGGTGGCGCCGTGTATACCGTCTTTACCTATGCGCCCGCCGGTCATGACAATACGGTCACCTGGCAGAGCCTTTTTGACATGTCCGGGCTGACCATGCAGCGTAGCAGGCATCAAAGCCGCGGTGCCACAATAGACCAGCGGCTTGCCGGCAAAGCGATCATCAAAAACGATAGAACCGTTAACGGTTGGAATGCCGCTCTTGTTTCCGCCGTGCTCAACGCCCTCAACCACACCTTCAAAAATACGACGGGGATGAAGCAGTCGCGGTGGCAGTGGGTGGGCATAAAACGGCGAAGCGAAGCAGAAAACATCCGTATTGAACATCAACCGAGCGCCCATGCCGGTACCGAAAGGATCTCGGTTACAGCCGACGATGCCGGTCAAAGCGCCGCCGTAAGGATCGAGAGCGCTGGGTGAATTGTGAGTTTCGACTTTAAAAACCAGACTCCATTCGTTATTGAAACGAATGACCCCGGCATTGTCTTTAAAGACTGACAAACAAATATCTTTGTCACCCATGGCCTTCCGGATGGTACGGGTAGCACCAACGATATAGGTCTTAAACAGGGAGTCGATGGTTTCGCTATTACCCTGGCCATCGTCATAGTCGATTTTGGCGGCAAAAATTTTATGTTTACAGTGTTCGCTCCAAGTCTGAGCCAAGGCTTCTAACTCTACATCGGTCAGCGATGCCCCTAGGCCGACCTTAGCACGCTCTGCTGCGGTCGCGGGGTTAGCAGCAAACCGCTGGAGTTCCTGCATTTCTTCAAGATTAAGAGCCAGGACACCATCCCGACTAATACGGAGCAACTCATCGTCGGCCACAGCAAGGTCTATCTGTTGCACCTTAGGTTCGGCCGTGCTGACAACCTTAGGCACAGAAACAGGCACACCTTTGCTGTTATCGAACTCACCTGCAGAGATGATATCCCAGCGCTGAATCAGACCATTGCCAAGAAAACCGGAAGCAATACGTTCGGTGACATCTCTGTCAAGTTGGCCCTTAAGCAAATATTGGACAGAGGTATAAACCCCTTCATCCGCAACAAGATGTCTCCCGGTGAGGTATTGTAATGCCTCACCAGCAGTGCGGCCAACGTTATCGGTAACCCCTGGACGGTACCCAACCTCGACAAGCATGTCAAAATCAACAGCCAAGGGTTTATTTATAGCGACCTCTTGAATTACTGGATCAGAGAAGGGACCGTTGGCCGCCGCTTCAATTTGTTCTGCCGTAAGATTGGCATCAACGGTATAGACATCGATGGTCCGAACTTCTTTTAGATGTATACCGAGATGCTCTGCGATCTCGCGGCGCACCCGCTCACCACGGGCGTCACGTACGCCTTTTTTTAACCCGACTTCAATTCTCCAAGCCATATTCTACTCCTTGACAAATCTTATTTATATTATACAAGCAAACAGCCGTAACTTGATCATCGGTTAGGTGCCGACAAAACAGTCAGTGGGCTGGGCTTGAGTCCCGATAAGTATTTGAGGGTTGCAACAGTTCTGTGCCGCCAGAACCTGGCGGGCACTCTGTTCAGCTAATTGCGGACAATTATTGGTTTCACTAAGATGGGCCAAGAAGACCCCTTCAAGACCGTCCCAGGCCAGATCAGATAGTAACTGGGCAGCCGCCTCATTGGAAAGATGACCATGATTACTGCTAATCCGCTGTTTAAGATGCCAGGGATAAGGCCCGTCCCGTAGCATCCGTGGGTCATGGTTGAATTCCAAAACCAACACCCTGCAGTGCCGATAACGCTCAACGACTAATCGTGTAGCAAGCCCTAGATCGGTCAGCACACCAATTTTACCCGCGGAGCTATCGATAATATAGCCAACCGGCGCAGCCGCGTCGTGGGCTAGAGGGACCGTTTCGATCTGCAGGTCCTGAAAAACCAAGGTACAACCATCGTCAAACTCCCGGCAATCGTCAAGACGTCCGGGTTTGCGTAATGCCGCGCGGGTTTGATGATGGACGAAAACCGGCAATTGGTGCCGTCTTGCGATCGGCCCCAAGCCAGAGCAGTGGTCGCTATGTTCGTGGGTGACCAAAACCGCGTTGAGTCCGTCGCCATCGGTTTGAATCATCCCCAAACGGCGATTAAGCTCGCGAGCAGAAAGACCGGCGTCGATCAGCACCCGACTGTCCCCGGATTCAATCAAGACGGCGTTTCCTTTACTGCCGCTGGCTAATAAACAGACCCGCAAACGCTATCTCCACACCCGACCAAGGACGCAACAAAAACCTAATGTTCAACTATACCTGAATTTTATCCATCCAGCGTATAGAAGAACAACACCCATAAACTGCCAACCAAGTCGGCAAAGCAGGGCCAACGATCCGTCAGAAGCGGTCTTTTCATACCATACCGGACCTCAAAGTACAACTGAACAAATCCCTATTTAAGTAAAAGTCACTGGGCAAAAGCGGTTGACGGGTTAAACTCTATTCGCTATCATTACTTTTTGGTGAAAGCATCCAAACCATCAGCTAAACAATTGATTTAATATATGTTTTTAATCACAAACAACATTCAAAACCCAAGCAAAAAAAGGTGCGGAGTGACCCACATATGGCGATAAAAGCGGCAATCAACGGTTTTGGCCGCATCGGCCGAAGTATCTTTCGCGCGGCCTGGCTGGCCGACGACCTGAATATCGTCGCCATTAATGACACTGGCGATGCGACAGCCCTGGCTCACCTACTAAAATACGATTCGGTGCACGGTATTTTCGATGCCGAGGTTGGTACTGTAGACGGCGCTCTGCTGATCAACGGTCAAAGGATTGAAGTATTGACCCAGCCGGACCCGACTCTCCTGCCCTGGCGAAAGCTCGAAGTCGAGGTTGCCATCGAAGCCACAGGTCGATTTACCGCCCGCCACCAAGCGGAACAGCATCTGCAGGCAGGAGCATCGCGGGTTATTATCACCGCGCCAGGCACCGATCCCGATGTGACCATTTGCATGGGGGTTAACCAAGAGACCTTTGACCCACAGCGACATTTCATCGTTTCCAATGCCTCCTGCACGACCAATTGTTTGGCCCCGGTGGCCAAGGTACTGATGGATAACTTTGGAGTCGTCAAAGGGATGATGACTACCGTTCATGCCTATACCAACGGCCAACAAATCCTTGACCACCTCGATGCAGACCCACGACGGGCCCGCGCTGCGGCGCTTTCAATTATTCCCACCACCACCGGTGCCGCTCGCGGAGTTGCCCGCGTTCTTCCCGAACTGGAAGGTCGGCTCGACGGGATTTCGGTACGAGTGCCAACCCCCAATGTGTCCCTGATATCTCTTGTGGTCGAAACCGAGCGCGACACCTCCATCACAGAAGTCAATGACAGCCTGCGTCAAGCGGCTTCATCAAACTTCAGAAACATTCTAGAATATTGCGACCAACCACTTGTTTCTATAGATTTTAACGGCAATCCGGCATCATCCATTGTGGATGCTTTATCGACCAACGTTATTGGCGGCAACATGGTCAAAGTTTTATCTTGGTACGATAATGAATGGGGATATTCCAACCGGGTAGTAGAACTGCTACAGCATATCTGTAGCCCCTGACCGACCGCAACACTCTATGAACTAGACCGGTTCCGTAATGACTTGGACCTCAATAGAGAAGAATATCAAATCGTTACAGTTTCATATTATTAGGGAGGATCTGTTCATGCTGAACAAGATGACGGTTAAGGATGTCGACTGCCGGGGCAAACGAGTTTTCTGTCGCGTCGACTTTAACGTCCCCCTCGACAGCGAGGGCCGTATCAGCGATGACAACCGAATCGTCGCAGCACTACCGACTATCCGTCACATCCTTGGCCAAGGCGGGCGCTTGATCCTAGCCTCCCATCTGGGTCGCCCCAAAGGAGAGCCCAAGGCCGAATTCAGCCTGAGTCCCGTCGCCAACCATTTAGCGCAGCTACTCAATCAACCGGTGATCATGGCCCCAGATTGCATCGGTTCCGAAGCGGAGAAGCTTTCCCAAGCCCTCGAGGATGGCCAGGTCATGCTGCTGGAAAACGTCCGCTTTCACGCCGGTGAAACCAGCAATGATTCGCAATTCGCCCGCCAACTGGCGAACCTGGCTGAAATCTACGTTAATGATGCTTTTGGCACCGCCCATCGGGCCCATGCCTCCACAGCTGGTGTCGCTCAGCTTCTGACCCCTGCGGTAGCTGGCTTTTTGATCGAGAAGGAAATTCGCTATCTTGGCCAGGCGGTGACCGAACCGATCCGTCCATTAGTGGCCATTATCGGCGGAGCCAAGGTCAGCGATAAATTGCCGGCGATCGAAAACCTCCTCGACAAAGTTGACACTCTGCTCATCGGCGGCGGCATGGCTTATACCTTCCTGCGCGCCCAAGGCTTCAGCCTAGGCACTTCGCTTTTGGAAGAAAACCGCGTAGAATTGGCCGGCACCCTCTTGCAACACGCAGCAGACAGAGGGGTAAGCCTAGTGCTTCCCAGCGACCATGTAGCAGCAGCCGAATTCACCGCCGAGTCCCCTTATCAGATATGCGGTAACGATAATTTTCCCGCCAACCACATGGGGCTCGATATCGGCCCCAAAACAATCGAGGAATATTGCCAGATTGTTTCTCAGGCCGGGACCGTGCTATGGAACGGTCCGATGGGGGTCTTTGAATTCGACGCCTTTGCCAAAGGAACCTTCGCTATCGCTCGAGCTCTTGCCGATTCTACTGCTGTATCGATTATCGGCGGCGGCGATTCGGTAGCAGCGGCCAACAAGTCGGGACTCGCCCAGCACATGACCCACATCTCCACCGGCGGCGGAGCCTCCCTCGAATTTCTCGAAGGCAAGGAACTGCCAGGCATAGCCGCCCTGAACGACAAGGCCTAACCCTTGTAAGCCCTCAACAATCGGGACACCGGATTACTCGGTGCGGCCGCAAAGAAATATTGAAGGAGACGTTATGCGTACACCGATCATCGCCGGCAACTGGAAACTCAACAAAACCGTTGACGAAGCCCTGGCTCTCGCTAAAGATCTCAAAGGGCAACTAAGCGACCTGAACGATGTTGAAATCATTATCGCCCCACCCTTCACTGCCCTGGCGCCGCTGGTGGCAACACTTACGGACAGCCCTATTGTCCTTGCCGGGCAAAATTGCTATCCAGCTGAGGGCGCGTATACCGGCGAGATCTCGCCGGCTCTGCTGCGCGATGTCGGCTGTCGGGCAGTCATCATCGGTCATTCAGAGCGTCGCCAGCTCTTCGCCGAGCAGGATGACTTCATCAACCGAAAGGTTAAAGCGGCCCTGGCTGCAGGACTAAAGGTTATCTTCTGCATCGGCGAGACACTGACCGAACGCAATGAGAACCAAACCTTTGAGGTCCTTGAGAAACAGACCCGCCTGGGCCTATCAGGCCTCGACAGCGCCGCCATGACTCGCCTGACCGTTGCCTACGAGCCGGTCTGGGCCATCGGTACCGGCCAAACCGCCAGCAACGAACAGGCCCAGGAGGCCCATCACTTCATTCGCGGTCTGCTCAGCCAGCTGTTCGATCTGTCGACAGCCAAAGCCACCCGAATTCTTTATGGAGGCAGCGTCAAGCCGGATAACATCGATGGGCTCATGCATCAAGCCGACATCGATGGCGCCCTGGTCGGTGGCGCCAGCCTTAAGGTCGGCGACTTTATCCGCATTGCCCGCTTTAAGCGCAGTTGACTTTTCCCTTTTCAGCCCTGCCCATCTATGTTAATTATACGGGTCTCAATATAACTGTACCCAAGGAGAGTTTCCGTCAATGACCACCCCGCTGCTTATTATCCACATTGTCGTTTGTTTTGCTCTGATTCTCATCGTTCTGCTGCAGGGCGGCAAAGGAGCCGATATCGGGGCCACCTTTGGCGCCGGATCCAGCCAGACCGTCTTTGGTGCAACGGGCGGACAGAGCTTCATGGGCAAACTGACAACCGGAGCTGCTGTCATATTTATGTTGACCAGCCTATTCCTCGCCTATTATTACGCCAAGCCCGGTGCTGACAGCATCATGCCCGAAACAATGGGTCAAACCGTGCAACAAACTGAGGTGCCGGCCGCCGATCAAGCGTCTTTACCGGCAGCGGATAAGCCTGTCACCACCGAGTAAGTCAAATAATTTCAACCGGTCGCCAATTTAATATTGACAGGCCGCGCTCAACAAAGTATAAAACAAACCGTTCGATGCCGAAGTGGTGGAACTGGTAGACACGCCGTCTTGAGGGGGCGGTGGCTTAACGGTCGTGCGAGTTCGAGTCTCGCCTTCGGCACCAGAAACTTATAAAACCGACTACAGTTTTCTGTAGTCGGTTTTTTTATTGCCCCTTGCTAAAAGCCTTCTGCTCTTCCATGCTTGATGCATTCGCAAAAACTTATAGGATAGCAAAGCAAAGACTTCATCCTACAAGGCTCGGTCTTTTTTCAGAGGTTCCAGGCAGACATCTCGCATGACTAGGTCCTGAAAAAACGCCGTAACGCCGTAGGGCGGACTTTTTGCGACGCCATCAATGTTTATCTTGCCTTAACATCCTGTTTCAATTAAATTTACTCCATTGTTTATCAACCTTTCATCCGACAGGAGCCTGCCATGATCCGTAACTGCCTTAGCTTAAGCTTGCTTTTTTTATTGTGCCTAAGCTCTGCTGCCTGCCAGGCTGAGAAACCGAAAATCGATATGCAAGAAGGTCTGTGGGAGATCACTACGGTGATGAAAATGCCTGGTATGCCTATGCAGATACCGCCGACCAAGGCCACTCAGTGCATCAGCCAGGAAGATTTGATCCCCCAGACCCAACAACCCGACCAGCCAGACCAACAATGCAAGATTGCCGATATGACCATCACCGGCAACACGATAACCTATGACATGGTCTGTGCCGCCCAGGGCAACACCATGAAGGCCCACAGCTCCATCACCTACAGCAAGGACCAGATGCAGGGCAGCATGATGGCCACCATGGAACCGAGTAACATGACCATGACCTACACCCTGACCGGCAAGCGTATCGGTGACTGTACTAAATAATCGTCTCCATCGTTTCAATTTCAAAACTGAAAGATTAAAACGACAAAAGCCGCCTCGATATCATCGAGGCGGCTTTTGTCGTAAACACGTGGGAAGTCGAGCTAACCCCCTACTTAAAAGAGCGCTCAAACAGACCGACAATGGCCTTACGACCGTTTTCTTCCAAATAACGGGTGCCGGTACCGGCGAAATGAACTTCGCTGACGACCGGCTCGTGGTCACCACTCAGAGCAACCCATTCAAAGTCTGCCCAATGATACCATCCATCCTGCTTTTGATCGAATACATACAACGGCTTATTGCAGAGCTTGGTAAATTCAGCGCCCCATCCGGTACCTCCCTTGACCGTCTTATCGGCAAGAATTTCGCCCACAACAAAAATCTGCTGAGCATGATTTATTTGATACCAGATCGTCTGCAGTATCTTGCGAATCGTTGGGCTTGCCGTATAGCGACGGTTGAGCAACCGGGACACATATTCCAGGCTGACATCGCCATTTTTTAGTTCCTCATGATGCAGAACGCGAACTCCCCTTTGCCGAATGATCGTATGCCCGTCGAAGGTAAAGTTGACTTCCTCGATACCAAGACGCTCGGCGTTTGCACCAAATTCTGCCTCAGCTCCCTTGGCCCCGCCACTGAAAAGGATAAAATCTTCCTTGTTCATGTTGTCTCCTTTCGATATACAGGCTGCAAGTTTTGGTATATCCGGTGAACGGCTTTAGTCACCGCCAAACCGGGCTCAAAAACTAATTGTAAATTTGAACAAACTGCTATTTTTTGTTTTTCTTCTTGTCCTTCTTTTTTTGGAATTTTTCCTTTTTGGCCTTATGCTTTTTCCTGTTCATCTTCCCATAGTCATGGACACTCCTTTGAGGCGAATGAATATATCACCTTTATTGGTGTCCGAGTTTAGTAGACCACTTCAATTCGGCAGATTCAAACATGCTGCTCCCCGCTAGCAAAAGTTTCTCTGCCGGGGCAACTAAGCAAGCCTTTTTATCATAGGGTTTTTTTAAGCAAATTCAAGAAATTTCATCGATTTAGTCCGCCAAGGAAAGAGACCTTTAAATGATATACTTAAAACAGTCTTGACGCGGCAACTTTAAAAACCATAAACCTCTTGCCACAGGACCCACAAAGATTTCCCACTGAATTAATATGAGCATCTGACTTTTTTGTGGACAAATCAAATGATTAAACGCCTGACACCAAAAGTGCTTTTCTTTAGCGTGTTACTGTTTTTTCTCCTTTCGGGATGCAATAACGCAACCCGTTTTATTTTCAAACCAGGCCAAGCTTTGGCCCCGCTTCCAGGGACCATTGGGCTTCAATACAAAGTTGTCTGGTTTGAGGCACCCGATGGAACAAAATTACACGGCTGGCTTATCCCCGGCGACCCAGCCGCACCTATGGTGCTATTTTTTCATGGGAATGCCGCGAACATAACCCACCGCCTCCCAAACATAGAGTATCTCCACCAGTTAGGCCTGAGCGTCTTTATATTTGATTACCGAGGATTTGGAAAAAGCAACGGGGTATCTCTGCGAGAAAAGGATCTTTATCAAGACGCCAGAGGGGCTTTAAAATGGCTGCAGGAAAGCGAATGGGGGTCATCAAAGGGGCTGATATATTACGGACGATCAATGGGAGCGACTGTGGCATTGCAGATGGCCCTTGAGCAACCACCGGCTGGTATCATTCTGGAATGCCCGTTCACCTCACTTCACGACATCGCCATGAAAATGAACCCCGTAAGCTATGGTTTAGTTGGAAGATGGTTTATAAAAGATCGCTTTGATAACAAAAATAAAATCTCCTCCATTTCGGTTCCCATACTCATTTTCCATGGGAAAAAAGACCGGATCGTTCCTTTCTGGATGTCTTTGAAGCTTTATTCACTGGCAAAAGAACCTAAAGCTCTCCATTTGGTAAATCAGGCAGGACACAGTAATTGCTATCTCACAGGTGGAGAGGAATATAAAAAACTCTGGATTTCGTTTATTGGAAAATACAGCAAATATAATTGCATAGGTAAGCTGACAAAGAACCGAAAACAAAGGCACTCCAAAGGTAGGATAGAGTCTTACTAGGAGTCTGTCGGACTTGACGGGCAGAAGCGAAAAATGGGCTGTTAGTGACCAGCTTTTCAAGAGTTTAAGAGCCAATAACAGGGCTATTTGACGGAAAAAATTAAGAATCTGGGCCGATTAGGCGATTGGGGGGGGGTCGCCTCATGGTAAGCTCGAAAGATACCTAGCTATTGGGGAGGTCAGAACCTGGCAAATGAATTCTATTGTATTTGAAGTTAATCTTCGTTCCCGTCAAAAAACATCTTCCTGGGGAAACTCTTGGTGAATAATGCATCACAAAATTTACCAATCCTGAGCTTTGCCTAAATGATTCGTTGGGATTTGATCGCATAAAGACAGTTTGGCCGGTCTTTCGTAGTGATTGAGTTTCTGGTCAAGAAACGAGTTAAGATCTTTCTCTGAGGCCTTTACGTCTGCCCCCACCGTCTTTAACACCACCAAAGCTTTGAGCCTGGAACCTTCTTCTGGGCGCATCAATCGAACAACACAATCAGCAACGCATGGATGTGACAGCATGATTTTTCTTACCTTAGTTGGATAGACATTTACTCCTGCGACCTGCACCGCTTTGTCAATTCTTCCCTTTGGTAGAAATTGTGTGTTTCCTTTCCAGGACAAATCATCTTGCAATGCATAGTCTGCACGAGAACCATCAACGGGATGTTGGCGCAACAACCGTGACTCGTTGGCGACTCTTTCCCAGTAGGGCAGAAGCTCATAGGGGGCTTCGGTAGCATTACGATAACCCACACCACCAGTTTCCGAAGATCCATAGACCTCTGTCATGCCAGAGAGTCCAGCTTTCTTGAGCGCGGTGATTATTTCTGGCCGGCAAGGTCCCGTGGAGGTAGCCCCCCATACATCGGCTGGGAATTCAGCATTTAACTCGGCTAGTTTGCCCCATAAAAGAGGAAATGCGATGACAAGATCGCCGCCTTGTAGGCCGGCAATTAAACTGCGCATCGGCATAATGGGCATCCACAATACGGGGCAACCAAGTGCTTTAGGCAAGAGAACAGAAAAAAGGAATCCATAGATGTGATGGCGTGGAACAAAGCTTACGATCCTGTTACGACCCTTGAAAATCTCAGCCAATGCAAGAATCTCTTGAACATGAAAAGAGAATTCCTGGGTTGCAGGAACCGGTTCACCAGTACTACCCGATGTGAAAAAAGTTAAAGCCAAGGGGGGCTTGCTCCACAACCGATGTATTTCCTCAGCCCATTCCTCCAATGTTTTTCCCACAACGGAAACCGTATCCTCTTCCACGCCAAACATGCGACAGGCTCGCTGAACTATGTTTGTTAAATCTGGGAATATTTTTGCATCGATCTTTATCGAGGCCGGCAGAGAACCACCAGCCGCTAAGCGTAAACGCTGCGGATAAGACATTGCCCCCAGTAGTAGGCTGGACAGCATTTCTTGAAAATCAATAACAGATAAAGATACGTGATTCATTGCCTTGCCTTAACGACCTTCCTAAAAATTATCGCTGCAGGACAGACCCTGCTGCCAACCAAAACGATAACGTTCTTACACTCAGCTTAAAAGTAAAAGGTTTTACAATAAATGGGCCGATCTAAAATAATCGTCCGACCTGCAAAACCACAGAATTAATGCCCCGGTTATCATGGTGAAGACCACCATTGGACACATGATGCAACCTCAAGGCAGAAAACCACGGGGCGCCATCGCCCAAATCAATCTCCATCCCGACCCCGGCCTGAGGGTTAAAGTTAACCCGCAATCCTTGCCCTTCTACCTTAAAGTCGGTGTAGATGATACCGATCCCTGCTTCCACATAGGGGCGCAGGTGAGCAGAAGTAAAATGGTCTAAAAAATATAGGGCCAGAATATTAGCCGATGCCACGGTACGCATGTGCGTTCCGGTGGTGGAACCGACATGCCCTTCCACTTTGAAGCGTAGCGGATCGGGCGCCCGATGGTGCCAGATAGCCTCGTAGTCATACAGTGCAGCAGCAGATAAAAGCATGAAATCGACATCTGCGCCTGGATCGTACGTTATGCCAAAGCTGCTGCCAAGGGAGTAGCGGGTGGCGACATTCCCGTCATCCGCCATAGCCAAACAGGGACCTACAGACATCAGAATCAAGCAGAGAAGAATTGTCCTCCCAACTTGGTTCATCATCCCCGCCCCTTGGTTACCGTCAGAAAACCATAACCGCCATTGTCATCCATTTTGAGACAACAAATATCTCGCTGGCCTAGCTCCTCGGTACCAACAATTTGCCAGTCGGTCTCCTCGGCAACGTGACCCGGCGTGGCACAAAGGCGCCCATCGCGCATCGCCAGAGCGGCGGCAGCCAAGTCAAAGGCCTGCCCGACAGGCAAGCTACCGTACAGGGGAGCATAGCTCGCAACCGAAGCCCCTTGGGGCACTAATTCTGGATATTTGGCGCTGCACTGGCGATGGCCGTCCGCTCCCAGAATATAAACTGGGTCCTTCGGCAGAATGGGAAGGCCTCCAGAGAGATGGCCAAGGCTCACCCTATCAATGGCTCCGTACGGGGATGCGGTCTCCTCTCGGGACAACACGAAAAAGGCCGATCCCTCCCCAACCAGCGCCGTCTGCCGAGCGAGGTCAAAAGGCGCCATTTCCTCAGTTGACTCACTTCCCAGAAACCGCTCCCAGCAGTAGCCAAGAACGGCGCTGTACTCATCCACCCCACCAAAAACGACATGATCGACGCGCCCTTCCTCAAGCCAAAGCTGGGCGGTTAATAGTGCCGAAGAGACCGACATCTCAAACTGGCTAACTGTGAGGTTAGGACCACCAATATTCAATTTAATGGCCACATGAGCAGCAGCGGCATTGTGTACTGAATTGGAGAAATGAGTGGGAGAAGCGCAAGAGTCTCCATCCTCTATGATCGAATCAAGAAAGGAAAAAGTGGTACGCAGTGCTCCATAACCACTAGCAATCACAAGGCCCACCCGCTCTGGAATGGCTCCGAGCATTCCCGCATCTTGCAAAGCCAGATGACTACCAAGCAGAGCTAACCGGGAGAAGTGATCGATACGTCGCAAAGCTCGTTTGTTTAGGAACTCTTCTAGAGGGGCAGTATCGGCAAGAAACGCTGACCGCAACACGCTTTCGTTACCAGGAACAGGCGTCACTTGCATGGTCGAGGCGACCCCGGAAACCAGGGCTCTGTCAAAGGCCTCTAAACCACAGCCAAAACCGCCCACGACCCCAACCCCTCGAATTGAAAGCCTGGTCATTGCGGACCTTCCTTTCCAAAAATCACGACAGCATTGTTCCCACCAAACGCTAGAGACTGGGAAAGAGCCGCTCGCCCTTCAATGGCCACCTCTCGGGTAACAGGATGGATGGGAAATACAGGATCCGGTTTGCTGAAACCGGCACTGGCGGGAATACGCCCTGCCTCCAGACAAGCGATGGTGAAGGCTGCCTCAAGCGCCCCTGCGGCTCCCAGGGTGTGGCCCGTAAAACCCTTAGTCGACAAAAAAGGCGTGCGAGGAAGCACCTTGCCGAGCACCGTGCTCTCCACCCGGTCGTTGTCAGGGGTTCCTGTACCGTGGGCGTTAACAAAGGCGATATCCTCCGATCGGCAACCTGAAGATTGCATGGCCTCATCCAAGGCCCGTATCAACCCTGAACCATCGGGGCTTGGAGCGGTCAAGTGATACGCATCGCAAGCCGAGCCATACCCCAAAAGATGGGAGCGTATTTTCGCTTTTCGCACCTGCTGAATTTTTTCCGATTCGAGAACCAACATTCCAGCCCCTTCCCCGAGGTTGAGACCGCGCCGACTCAAATCAAAGGGCCTGACTGGCTCAGCGTCGGCTATCATCAAAGAGGCGAACCCATTGTAGGTAACCCGGGTAAGCTCGTCGGCGCCACCGGCCAGAGCCACATCGCACAGACCGTTACGAACCCACGAAGCGGCAAGCCCCAGAGCATCGGTCCCGGATGAACAGGCATTGACCACCGTCTGCACCGGTCCAGAAAGTCCAAAATAACGGGCTACCGAGGCGGCAGGGTTACTACGCAAAAAGCGCTCTATCGGGGTCATCTCCGGTCGCTTCCCACTGCGATAATCACGGTAGAATTCCTCACTGTTCATCGCGCTGCCGACCGTGGTTCCAATACAGACCCCGACCCGCAGCCCCTTAAGATCCTCAGGGTTCCAATCGGCATCATGGAGGGCTTCTAGGGTAGCAGCCAGTGCCAGACGGGAAGTCCTCAGCAATTGGCCGTCTTCAGGAAGCTCCGGTGGGAAAAACCCCTCGGAAACTTCAAAGACCGGATACCTAATGGCGTGTTCCGTTTCAAAGCGAGACGGAGGTGCAGGATGCCGCCTTTCTTTAAACAAACTCTCCATACAAGCCGCCAGGTTAGCACCGGCAGCGCATAGGCAACCGACTCCGGTAACGGCTACAGGAGACGGCCCGCTCATCCCTTCAATCGCTCGTCGATGAACCCAGCTAGGGTTTCGACCGACTCGAAAGCCTCTCGACCCTCTTCCATGTCCTGTATTTCAATACCGAAATGCTTCTGGATTAAGACGACAAGCTCAACCGCATCGAGTGAATCGAGCCCCAGCCCTTCACCGAACAAAGGGGTGCTGTCCTCGATTTCCTCCGCTGTCATATCTTCCAGGTTCAGTTCTTCCACCAGTATCTTCTTGAGTTTTTCTTTGATCGCCATCTCTCGTAACTCCTTCACTAAAATAGGGGGCCTTAAAACCGACCTCACCCTTCACCATCGTTATTCCACATATCGTAGAAGTTGAAAAACTGAAATGGGTTTTTTACCGTATATTCTTCTAGCAATCGAGCGAATAATTGAGCATAGGGCAGATAGGCCTCTTTTGACCGACCTAGATCAGCAGGAACCCTGATCACCCCGGAAACCTGTAGCTCGTAACTCGACGGACCGGTCTTCCGGCTAAAAAGCACTGCAATCGGCGCACCGGTGGCCGACGCTATTTTGTAGGAGCTGAAGTTAACCTGCATCTCATCGCCAAGAAACCGGACGGGAACCGAACTCCGGTCACTCCCTAGCATACGATCCCCCATGACCGATAGAACTTCACCCTTTTTCAGCGCTCCCATCATCTCAAGGGTTCCGCCGAGATACCCGCGGGGATCGATAATATGAAAGGGTGAACCAGTACCTGAGTGCTCAAAGAAGTGTCGGTCGACATCCCCCTCTTCTTGCTGAATCAGCAGATTCACCGGCGTTTCTAGGCAGCGTAAGGCGGCCATCGCCACCTGCCAACAGCCGACGTGAGACATCATAAGAATCAGTCCACGACCTTCCCCGACCAATTCGAGCAACTCCTCCCGCCCCTGCAAGGTTACGCTCAGGACCTCCGGCCCTAAAATCCCCACCGCCGCTCGGTCAATCAGCACCTTACCAAGCTCCAAGCTCATCCGGTAACTCTGCCACCAGCGTCTTACAGGCCCGCTGTCGGGAAAACGACGACGGAGATAATATTCAGATTTTTTCCTTTGATCCGGACGCAGCAACATGTAGTAAAAGATGATGAAATAGAGCACCAGATAGGCAGCCCACCGCCCTCCTAAACGAATAAGAAGATAAAAAAACCGGTGCTGCCAGGCCGTACCGACGCTCTTGCTGCTCCATTGCCTCCCCTTCTTTTCGCTATCCATCGGCAACAACCTTTTCTCTCTTCACAAGCATGGCTGTCGCGTAAATACCTCCACCTACCGCCGCACCCAGAAGAGGACCGACCACCAAAGAGCCTATAAACCACTCGTAGAGCCTCTCGAACCCCTGGTGGCCAATGGTTTGCCAGGACACCTCAGTCAAAAACTCGCCATGACGCATATAGTAACCGGCCTCGATACAGAGTGCAGGCACAAACGGCGGCATACAAAGCTGACTTGTGCTAATTGCCACCACCTTGTTAAGTCTGAAAAAACCAGCAGCGAAAAGGACCACGATGGTATGGCAGGCGATTAATGGTGCTGCTCCGAGGAGTACCCCTAACGCTCCTGCCGCTGCCAACTGGCCCGGAGAAGTGTTTTCCGTAAGCAGGCAGCGGATCGATTCCATTGGGCGGAACAAACTAACCTTAGGGCCCTTTTGTTTAGGTACAATTTTACGGTGAGGCCAGGGCAGAACTGATCTCAAAGTCAAATGAGTGTTGAGTAAAGTAAGCCGCAGGTTGTCTTTGACTTTGTCAAAGTGGGACACCCGCTTTTCCGCTGGGGGATAATAGACGGATATATCAGCATCCCGCAGCGAAACCCCGGCCCAGGCCGCCTTGACCAGAACCTCTATCTCGAAAGAATAGCGAGTTTCCTTCAGCTTCAGCCCCTCTAGGACCGCCACCGGGTAGGCCCTGAATCCGCTCTGCGTGTCTTGCAGACTGCGTCCGGTCTGTAGTCTTAACCAAAAGTTTGAAAACTTGCGCCCGAAGCGACTCGACCCAGGAACATTAGAAGTATCGAAATCCCTTTTCCCTACCACGATGGAGCAGGGCTCTTCCTTAAGTATCTTAAAAATCTGCTGCATATCGGCAGGATCATGTTGACCATCGGCATCGATAGTGACCAAGTGGGTCATCCCCATCCGAGCCGCCTCCCGGGCGGCAATCATGATCGCTGATCCTTTGCCCTTATTGGTTTCTTCGCGCAGCACCTGCACCCCGAGCCCCTGCAGGGTCTCTGCCCCGCCATCGCTGCTGCCGTCATCCACCACCAGCACCCTGTCGTGTATCGCTAAGGCACGTTGGGCAACCTCCCGCACCGTCGCCGCATGGTTGTAGAGAGGGATCACAATGAGAGTTTTATCAATATCAAAAGTCATCTAGAAAACCAAATTAACATTTAAAAAGTGGAGACCAGCCGTTTTATTAACGGCAATCAGACCGAGCCTCGTCTTGACCCTCAGGGTCGGCAATGCGCCGGCTGCCCCGGGCAAAACGGAGAAAGTCTCCGAGATTAAGAACGAAGCGCCGCCAACTATCAGGGGAACGCCATAACATGGCCAGATAACCCAGCAGAACTTGGGGCCGCATAAAGTGTTTCTTGTAAAACTCGGTGAAGAGCTTTTCCAACTGCTCGCGGTTCATCCCCTTGGGAATAAACTGAAAGTGCATGCAGTCCATCTTGGCCCAATCCTCTTCAAACACCCCCTTGTCACGGATCGTTTCGTACAAAGGTGCCCCGGGAAAGGGAGTGAACTTGGCCAAGTTAAAATCGTCTATGGGCAGAGAAAAGACGTATTCCATGCTGCGCCTAATGCTCGCTTCGCTTTCACCGGGCAGTCCCATCATCAGCAGGCCCTTGGTTCGAATACCGGCTCCCTTGATCATGCGCAGCTTTGCTGAAAGCATTTCAAGATCGGCGTTCTGACGATGCTGAGCCAGCAATTCCGGGTCTCCGGTCTCTATTCCCAAGCTCGCCATCCAACACCCTGCCCCCTTCATTTGCTGCAAAAGGTCTGGGTCGATATGCTCGGCCCTCACTGCGCAGTTAAAGGTCATCCCGAGGGGCTTATCTGACATCAAACGGCAAAAGGACTCCACCCGGTCACGGTTAAAAGTGAACTGGTCGTCGTAAAAATTGACATGGCGGATACCAAAACGCTCTTTCAGATAACGCAGATGGGCGTAGAGATATTCGGCTGAGTTATAGCGAAAGCTGCTTCGGAACACCGACCGATCGCAATAGCTGCAGCTGTAAGGGCAGCCTCGGCTAGAAATACAGCTGCTATTCGGCACCCTCGGATAGTTAAAAATCGGCAACCGATAGGCATCGGGATACCCTGCCAACTTCTCATAAGCCGGAAAAGGCAGGGAGTCGAGTACAATCCCAGTTTCCCGATAGCCGGAAAAAACAATCTCACCATCAGGCTCATGATAAACCAGCCCCGGAATAGAACCGCATCCCTCCCCTTCAGCCATTACCAGCTCATGAAACGTCTCCTCCCCTTCCCCGGCCACAATGTAATCGACTACGGGAAAATCACGTAGGATTGTTTCCTTGAGAGCAGAGACGTGGGGGCCGCCAAAAACGGTGCGGATACTAGGAAACTCTTGCCGAGCCATGGTCGCCAGACGAACTCCATCGAGAAAACTGGAGGTGGTACAACTGAAGCCGATCATGGCCGGTCGTTCAGACCGCAGCAGATCTAGGATTACCCGATCACTTTGAGGATGGGCGTAACAGTCGACGATATGGACCTCGACCCCAAGTCTCTCCAAATAGGCAGCGATACTGGCCAACCCCAGCGGCGGCATAATATTAGCCAGACGTGAAATATCTCGCCCAGCCGCATCGGCCTGGTAGCCAAGGGGGTGAACCAGCAGTACTGTCTTTGCATTCAACACCGCCATTGAATCCTCTTCACACCTTCACCTTTTGTGGAAAGGGTACCAATTTATCCCAAAGTAGCCCGCGGAAACCAAAACGCTGCATGATGGCCAGCTTTTCCTGTCCCGCCGAAGGAGGAAAGATTCGATTTCTTTGGCCCCGAAAGCCTTTGAGAATCATGGCGTTCATCGCCTCGGGATCGACCTGAGGCGAGAAATAATAGGCCGGCTTAAGCAGGGATGCTTCAGCAGCAATCACCCCATCTTTTATCGCTTGGGAATGGAGTTCCGTGCCAGCCAGTATCCGGATTCCAGAAAAAGCAAAGACCACAGCCGCCCCTAGTTTCTCGATGTTTTCCAGGCCCTCTTCCACCGTGGCCAATGTTTCTCCGGGACCTCCAAACATGCAAAAATGGGCACAAGGAATCTCCGCGTCAAGGCAGGCTTGATTGACCTTAATTACCTCGGCAAAGGAGAACCCCTTCTTAATACCCTGCAGGGTCGTATCGCACGCCGCGTCGGTTCCCAGTTCCATGGCGTAGAGCCCCGAACGTTTAAGCAGAGACAGTTCTTGCTTACCAAGACCCTGAGGCCTGAAAAAGGCGCTCCATTGGATGGATAAATCCCGACGGAGGAGTTCTTCGACCAGTTCCAGATAAAGACCTGCCGGGTCATTGAAGACCGAATCAGTGAAGAACACCTTCTCCACACCAAAATCTCGAATAGCCCGTTCGAGATCGTCCACAACAGCTTTAGGCGGACGGGGACGAAACCGGTTACCCTCTAATGTTGGGTAAGTACAGTAGGTACAGCGAAAAGGGCAACCACGCTTGGTCTGAAGGTTGAGCATGCCACTTTGAGCCAGGTAAAATTCAACCAGATCCTGCTCGAAAAGTGGCGCCGCCATTTCGGCTCCGCAGAGACGCTCGGTGTGCCCTGAGAGAATACGCGGCGAAGGCAGGTCGGAATTCAACGTCGTCAACAGTTGACAGAGAACAGACTCCCCTTCACCAATCACTCCGTAATCGGCATCGAAATAGGCTAGAATCTCCTCCGGCATGATTGAAAACCCAGGCCCGCCTAGAATAATTGGAGCCTGGGTAGCTTTCCGAATCAGCCCAATCTGTTCCCTGGCCTTAGCCAAATACCAAGCCTTTTCCGAACTAAAGGAATCGACATTGTCGATATTTCGCAAGGAAAAACAGACATAATCTGGCGTAAAATTCTCAAGCTCAGTTCGCAACCGCTCTTCGGAGCAGCCAGAAGCCAGAAAATCAAACTGGCGAACCTCGTGCCCTTCCTGGACTAAAGCCGAAGCGATGACCGCCATCCCTAGCGGATAGACCGGATACGGCTCTAAGGTGGTATTGGCTGAGAGGATAAAGACCCGGCTCATTGTTCAGTTTTCTTTTGAGGAAAGGTCCGGCTTTTTTTCGGATTATAGCGACGGTAGGTGCCGTCTTCCATTTCCCGACGGATGACCTGTTTAAACAGCTCACCCATCTTCAGTTGATGCCCCCCGTCAGCGTAAAAGGTATCCCAGGCGTAGTAGTAAAGTTCCTGAAGTTTTTCCGGGGTCATATGACGAGGCTGATAGACGACCTTGTCGGCACTATAATCCAGCCAATTGTTGCTCAGGATTCTGCCTTCAGATTCCAACTGTTTCCGTATTGGAGAGTGGGGAAAGGGCGTCAGGATGGTGAATTCGGCGATGTCCAGCTCCACCTCCATCAGAAAGTCAACCAACCGTTTGATGTCGTCCTCGGTTTGATCATCGGTGCCGAGGATAATGGTCCCTTCGATGCCGATACCATGATCCTTGAATCGGCGGATGCGGTCGCGAATCACGTCGGAGGTATCGAAGACGGCCTGGTAGACGTACCAGGCACCGGCATCGGCAGCCAGCTTGAGTACTTTGTCATCATCAAGGATGGGGTGAGAGACCCACTTTTTTTTCAAAGGCGCCATAGCCGTAAAGAGATCGATCAGCCATTCCCGGTCCTGAGCCAGAGAGTTGTCGACAATGAACAGGCGGTTGTTCTGAATCGCCTCCATCTCTTCAATGACCTTATCGATGGGACGGGGTCGGAATTTTTTGCCGCCGAGGAACCCGGTACAGCAAGGAAAACAGTCGAATTTGCAGCCCCGCGAGGCATGCACCAGATCGAGCATCTGGACTCCGCGATAATTGTAGATATCGCGGTTAAGAATCTCCCTGCGGGCCGTTCCCACCAAGTCGAGAGATGGCGGGTTATCCATGTAGTCATAAACTTTTTTCAGCTGACCTTTTTGAAAATCATCGATCACTGCGCCAAAACGCCCCTCGGCTTCACCAAGAAATATCGAATCGGCGTGCTCGGAGACCTCTTCGGCATGAAGCATGGTGGCGATACCGCCAAAAATGACCGGTATGCCCCGTTGGCGAAATGCTTTGGCGACTTCAAAGGCCCGAGGTAACTGGCAGCTAAGCATGGTAGAAATACCCACCAGATCCGCCGAATCGTCGAAATCGATAGCCTCCAGGTTTTCGTCAGTAAATACCAAATCAACTTCGGCCGGAACCGTAGCGGCAAAGACAGCTGGCCCGTGCGGGGGAAGATGGAACTCCGTCTGACGATCAAGCTTGGGCCAGCGAGGATAAACAAGTTTCATTTTCATTGCAATTTCTCCACATGTACAGGCCATCACGGGGGGAGCATTAATCCTCACAACCGTCAAAAGGCCTATGCCTATTCAAAATATTCGACTATCGCTGCCAAGATCGGAGGCAACACTAAATTGCGTCAACTGAAATGAGCTACACTTAGTGTCCCACCCGAAACTTCAGATAGGCACTAAGCAGTTTTCATATGGGAAACGAGTAATTTTTCCCAAGGCCAAGGAAACCAAGCGCTTGCGCGGAGGCGTAGCTGTTTACGCCGTACAAGCAAGCGTGCGGATTGACGCCGGGATTGGGGAAAAGTGCCGTTTCCGGATGAAAACTAAACTAATTGTCCCGTCTTCCAGAGCTCGCAGAATTCCCGATAAAATGGCGGTGCTACCAAAAGAAAATCATTCTTCTTATCCATCATCATCTGCACCGTATATCCAGTCGTGGTTACTTCTCCGGCCTCATTGCGCAGGATGAACTCGATATTGATACGTGCCGCTTCACTCCAGTGCAGTATGCCCTCGATAGTGAACGGGTCTTCGAAGCAAAGGGGCCGATGATAATCGATATGCATCTTTTTAATCGGTGTAATAACCTCCGCACGATATAAATCCATATAGCCGATGCCAAAACGATTGCCAAGGGCCACCCTGGCATCCTCAAAATAGCTTGGATAACGGCCGTGCCAGACTATACCGAGGGGATCGACTTCTTCAAACCGAACCACTCGAGATACAGAGATTCGAAGGGGCTCAGGTTGGCCGGGTTGACTGGGAAAATAAGGCCTTTTCATTTGGCAGCCTCCTGGCGCTGCAACCGTAGTATAAAGGAGGCCGCTACCTGCTCTTGGACCATTAACTTTACCCGGTAAGAAGGCCCATCACTGCTGGAACAAGGACAGATGTTAACGTCAATATCCTGATCCGGTTCCAGCGGCAGAAGAAACTTGGCCCTTTCGACAACCTTGAGCTTCAAAGGAGCTCCAACGCAACCCTCTATTAACGACTGAGCAATAAGGATCTGCACAATTGCCGGAACAATGGGAAATCCCGGAAAGTGCCCAGAAAAACCGATAAATTCCTTACCGAAGCTGAATTTTCGCTGTGCAGAGTGGTCCTCACTGACAACAAGCGGCGTCAGGGCGGAACTCTCAATGGATTTCATCAGATCATTCATCGATTCTCTTCACCTCTTCCTGCCACAGGGTCAAACGATAGCCGGCAATCCGATCATCGAGTACAATCCCCCGCGGATAAAGTATGGTCCCTGCTGTTTGATACTCAAAGTACCTGGCCTTCCAGTCTTCCTGAGCTCCACCAACCTCGGTAGCTAACAACTGGGAACCCCTGCCGCCAAAGATGAACCGGGTCTCCCCGGAAGGGTTGGGGCGCGTAAGTTGGTATCGATTGGCCGTTAAACGTAGAGTTTCGCTGCCATCAGGGCGAGGGGTCAGAAACACTCTGCGCACCGAGGCCGCGACCGCCTCTGTAAAGTGTGGAATTTTAGCGATATCGGGTAGCAGGTAGTGTTGTTGCTCCCCGGTCTGAGTAACCTCAAGATCAAATAGTTTGACCCCCAGATCGTTCAAAGCCACCAACCTGAGATGGCCGTGGGTCAAATCAAGCCGCATCAGACCTGCCATGGGCACGCGGGTGCCGCGGAACTCGAACAGCACCGTCTGCCGCAACTGAAATACCCCCGGCTGAGCTGTCCAGACCTCAGCTGCCAACTGGGTTGCTGTCACATCTGAGCGCACAGACACCGTCTCCGGCTTTACAAAAGGCACTCCGCTGCAACCCGCCAGGGTTAGTAGCAGGCTAAGGATGACATACCATTTCTTCATATATCCTCGCCGCGGTAAAGAACTGGGACGACCAGCAGTGCAGCCGGAATGGCGGCTCCTATCCCCAGCAACACAGTGACTCCGATAGAATGCAAAGCGGGATGTCGAGCCAGCACCAAAGCACCGAATCCAGCCAGGGTAGTCAGACCAGAAACCAACACAGCCTTATCGGTGGCACCACTGTACCCCTCGGTCGACTTGCAAACCATGAAAATCCCATAATCAACCCCCAATCCGATTACCAGGATACAGGCGATAATATTGAACAGATTAAATTCTAAGCCGAGGGTGCCCATGCAACCAAACATCACGATCAGTCCAGTGCCGACCGGTACCAACGCCGCCAAAACTTTGCCCACCCGTCGAAAAAGCAACAACAGAAGCAGGACCACAACTATCGAAGCCCAAAGGATAAAGCGGAAGAAGTCATGACTGATAGCAGCACTTATCTCACGTCGGAAGCGGCCCTGAGAAACCAACTGAACCGCCCCTTGCAACTGACCTTCGACCAGATTCGCCAACTCGGGTTGATCGGGCACCAGAGTCAACACCTCGGCTGCAGTCCCCTCCGCAAGAACCAGTGAATCCACCAGGTTGCCTAGTCCTGCCTGCCGTAGCCCCTGCAGAGTCACCGGCTGCGAAGGAACGTTCAAGGTCTTGAAAAAGGGCGAAAAGGCCACCTCGCTAAAACCGAAGGCGGCAGATTCACGGCGCAGATCAGCAAGTATGCGCTGCCCCTGGGCTCCCTGCCAAAAATTCAGCCAACGTAAGCGATTGGCCTGTTGTACCTTTGCAGAGGGCAGCAAAGAAGCGATACTGATGATCGGTTGGTCAGGCTGCTCCTTTTGAAGCAGGGCAAAGAGTTGTTCATTGGCCACTAGCGCCTCTTCGAGATCGTCACCCTTGGCCCAAATCATCGCCTGACTACGAAAATCTCCCCAGTTCTGGCGCAAGTTCTGCTCCGCAGCGACCAACTCGGGCGGCGTCAAGCTCATGCGCCTAAGATCCCCGTTAAACTCCAACCCCATAGACTGCCAACCACAAGCGGCCAGCAACAACAGCCAGATGCCAAGCACCAGACGCCGCTGCCTCCGAATTCTTAACAACCAACGCCTAGACGATGCAGCCTGCTCTGGCCCAACAGCGGGTATAAGGTGGGGCAGAACCAACATCGACAAAAGCAAGGCAGTGCCGATACCAGCAATGGAAAAAACCGCCAACTGCCGCTGTCCCGGCAAATCGGAGAAAAGCAGGACTGCAAAGCCAGCCATCGTGGTTAGACCGCCAAACAACAAGGGACGAGCCAACTCACCAACGATAGCCTCAGGCGCTGCTCCGCCACGGCGCAAGGCAAAGTATACGTGCAATCCGAAATCTACGGTAATCCCCAGCAGCACCGCTCCAAAACCTAAGGTAACGGCGGAGACCGGTGAAAAAAACCAGGACACAGCAACAGCACTAATGCAAACGACCGCCATGGGTAACAAAAAAACAAAACCCGCACGGGGACTGCGCAGAAAGCAAAAAAACAGCACCAGCAGAGCTAACATCGACCCAGTCAGAATGCGCCATAGGTCATTTTGAATCGCTTGGGCGTTAGCAAGGGTATATCGATGCCCGGCGACCAGGGTGGCGCTGATGTTGCCGGGTATGGCTTTATCTACCGCTTCTGCGAAACTCGCCAACAGGGTTTCAGCGCCCGCCGAATCGGTCATGGCAATGGGAGTCTCGGCTAGTAGCAGAGCACTTTTTCCCTCCGCGCTGACAAAGTGATTATCGACTAACCGCATTTGCGGAATCATGTTGATATGACTTAACTTTTTCAGCCCCTGCAGATAAATCGATAAAGGATCGCGGCGAATCAGTCCCTTAAGGGCCATGCCTTCTGGAGCCAGTAGTTGTTCATAATTTTCCTGCAGTCGTTGCCGAACCCCTTCTTCGTCAAGACCAACAGCGATAGCTTCTAAGTCTGTGGCATCGAGAATGCTCGGCAACGCATCTTGGAGCCAGTTGAACAAGCGCCCCTGCATTTGGCTCTCGGGACCCGTCACCACATTCGCAAAGAGTGCAGGGTCAAGAGCCGCAGCCAGTCTGTCGACAGCCGCCACAAGCACAGCGTTGCCCCCTTCCCCATCGGTCTCTAGGCTGATCACCAACTTGCGGGCAAAGGGTGCACGCTGCAGAAGAGCGAAGTCGCCGGCCACCCGGCTACCACGGTCGGGTAGCATCGCCTCGATGTTTTCCTCGAGACGGATCCCAGTAAAGGCGATTACACTGAGTAAAATCAGAACCGAGGTCACCCAATATAATAGCCGTCGGCGGCTGGAAAAATACCGGTATGCCGTTGCGGTGTACTCTGAAAGGCTCATAGGCAGCTAAAAAAGTTCCTCTGCCAAGGGCTGGTTGATAACCACATTCTCAAACCGGAGCCGGGTATAGTCGCCGTCGGCCTCATGTACTTCCACCATCTGCACATAACGACCACCGGAAGAAAATTGAATATTTAGATAATTGAGAAACCCAGCAGTTTCGAAAAGAGGATCGAGCCTAAGACGCACCGGAGCTTGCGCCTCTACGACAATCTTATACTTCTGGCGCAACCAATCAAAATCGGCACCGGCACAGGCGAGTAATTGTTCGGCAACGATCTTCATCACCGGCTCACGATCGATATCAAAGCTTTCACTTCGACCGGTGCGCTGATGCCAACGGTGTCCTTCGTTGCCTTTTAATACGAACCCGGTAACAACGGGCTGGGTCAATTCCCAACGCAATGAGCCAGGGGATTTAAAATAGAAACGTCCGGAAGAAAGCATGGCCTCCTGAAACACAGCCAAGTATTTTTCTTGAGTAAAATCACTAGCGATGGTTTCGATTCCGGCTGAAAGCTCTTCGAGCCGCTCCAGAACCTTAGCATCCTGCCCTGAAACCCCAGCCCACGCCCCCACAGGCAACCACAGCTGAGCAAAGAAAACAAAGATGCCTAGAGTTTTCAAAAGCCCTTTCATGCCTGCTCCGGTGTTACTTCAACCTGCGGGATCCAGAGTTTGAGCTTGCCGGCGGCCAATACTTGTTGCCCCAGCAAGACCTCACCTTCAACCACCACAAACCTATCCACGGTTGCGATGGGGCGAATACGGATAGACAAGCAATCCCCCACACGGGCAGTCCCTTCAATTTCCACTTTACTTATGCCAACCAAAAAACCCTGCCCTACGGGCTTTCCGGCCATGCGGTCCGCATAACCCTGAACAGCAGCAAAAGCCTGGGCCAACATTTCCACCAAGGCGACCTCGGCCAGTTGTCCATCCCCATCCAGCAGGGGATTTGCCGCATCGATTACAGCTTCGACCGTAGCCTCTTCACCCTCGTGATATTCGACAAGACGATCAATCTGGCGCATGGGAAGGCGATGTGGGATCAGGCCCTCGGCCGCCATTGGCAGTTTGAATTCGTTCGACATCGGGCTCCCCTGGTTCGCTACTGTTTACTGCCAGAAGACTGACAGGTCGTCGAGAAGCGGGCTGGAAAAAAGGATTTTGCGAAATTTCACCAAATCATCATGAAAAACGCGACTGTTATCATAAATTTCAAAATGCTGATTGAGCTCCCTGTGGATCTTTCCCGTACCGCGACCGAGGCCCTCGGCATTGCGGAACGATAGGGCCTGCAGGTCGGCAAGAACCTCCAGCGTGAGAATATGTTTGGCATTACTCACTGACTTGCAGGCCTTGCGTGCCGCAACCGTGCCCATGCTAACCACATCCTGATTGGAGGCGTTACAAGAAATCGAATTGGTGCTAACCGGACCCGCCAGCTGCCGATTCTCTGCAGTGGTGGAGGTCGCGAGGTACTGAGCCCCCATAAATCCCATGGTCAAACCTGCCGTACCGGGGATCAAATGTTCCGGCAACCCTTCATTCTGGTGTTTATCCAGGTACTTATTAAGACGCCGCTCGGAAAGATTCGACAGGGTGGACATAGCAATACACAGGGCATCCATAACAAAACCGATACTCTGGCCATGAAAGTTGCCGCCATGAATGATCTTCTTCTTATCCGGAATAATAAGAGGATTATCGTTGGAGGAATTAGCCTCGATTTCAACGGTTCGCACCGCCATTTCAACCGCTTCGGCAACCGGCGCCAGGACTTGCGGAATACAACGTATAGAATATGAATCCTGTACCTTGATGTCGGTTTCGAATACTGGCCCACCCTGCTGTTGACCTCGGATCAGCTCGTGCGTGTTCTCACGCAGGGCAATGTTGGTTGAGCCCTGATAAAGGTGGCGGATAGTGTCGGCAATATGCAACTGACCGGGATGGGGCTTTAATTGATGCAGGTCATCATCCAAGGAATCATCGATTCCGCCGAAGATCTCCTGAGCAAAGGCCCCCGTCACACAGGAAAGCCGTAGTAGCTGCTTGGCACCGTACAGTGCAAAGGCAGCCAGCGCAGTCATAGCGCTGGTACCGTTCATCAAGGCGAGGCCCTCCTTAAAACTGAGTCGCCTCGGCACCATTCCGAGTTCGGCAAAAACCTCCTCGGTCGGGCGTAGCTCATCGCGATAATAGACCTTTCCCTCGCCTATTACCGCAAGGCCCAAATGGGCTAGATGGATCAGGTCCCCCGAGGCGCCGACGCTACCACACTCAGGGATGAATGGGGCGACACCTAAATTGATCATGTCACGGAGGAATTCGAGAAGCTCGATGCGCACCCCGCTAAATCCCTTGACCAGGGAATTAAGCCGCACCACCAGCACAGCAATAGCGACTGTGGGCTTTAAAGGATCGCCGAGTCCAGCAGCATGGCTGCGAATCAAGTTGACTTGCAACGCTTCGATTTCGGCGTCCTCAATGATCTTGTTACACATCGGGCCAAAAGAGGTGTTGACTCCATAGATAATTCGGTGGGCGGCGACTTCTTCTTCCAGAAAACGACGACTAGCGAGGCAACGCTCTAAAGCGACCGGGTCAAGGGCCACCCGATGAGTACCAATTCCAAGAGCAACGATATCCTCAATGGTTAATTCACTGCCATTCAATATTACGGTAGGGCGTTGGGACATTAGGCTATGACTCTCATTTCCGTTAATTTAGTTTCCATTCCGAAAAACTGACTGGCAACAAAGGGGTTTTAGCATTGAAACCCGATTATAAAAACTCCCCGGCACGGTCAGTCGGGGAATAAATACTTAATCAGTTCTTAACCCATCATTGAAAGGCTTGACCAACTATCCCCTCAACAAACAGTCCATAACAATAAAAATGCATTCATCTGTTTTTTGCAAAACCACCAAACTTATTTAAGTCCTTCAGGGTCTTCCCCCCGCATCTGAGCCAGAGCCTCTGTCATCTGTCCCTTAACCAGCTTACGCAGTTGGCGAGGTCCCTCAATACCGGTAAATTGCGTACCTTCCACCGGAGGCAACGCCCTAATGACAATTTCAGCAGGGCTAAACCAAAGACGCTTGGGGGGCAGTAGCTTATTGGTCCCATCGAGGCACAAGGGAACCAAACGCACATCTAACTCTGCAGCCAAGCGAAAGGCCCCATTATAAAAACGCTGTAAACCGCCAGTGCGACTACGGTGTCCTTCAGGAAAAAACAGGAGGTGCCCACCCTTACTAAAGGTGGCAGCGGCAGAGCTGAGGATTTCTTCCCAGTCCAAACTCTCAACGTCCTGGTATCCGGCCAACCGCATAAACCAGCCGTACCAGGGCATGCGAAAAGGCCAGGCCCGCACCGCAAAGGTGACATCGTAGGTTGGGAGCAACGCCATACAATAAGTATCGAAAAAGGAGAGGTGGTTGACCACTAGCAGGCAGGGTTCACCGGACGTCAAATGCTGGAATCCCTCCCGACGAAACCTGACAAAAGGCTTCATAACAAAGAGGCATCCCTGCCCATATATCCAGATAAAGTGGCGCATGATACGTCCACTGTCCCAATTGGTGACCAATTTCCAAAGCACAAAGCCCAAGGGGAAAAGAAGTACTCCAAGCACAGTGCAGAGAGCCAGTAGCGGATAAACCACAAGGTTCATCACCACCACAGACGGCCCGAAAAAGCGGGTCACCTTATCGCCAGACTTTTCTTGTACAACATCAGATACTGCCGCCATTGGCCATTCCTACTTAAAAATCGGTCGCAAAAGTCCAGAGAGACATTACAAAAAAATCTGTCCTACAGAGTTATAGGTCAAACTTTTTGCTTAGTCATTTCCTTTTAATCTGATGGCTTTTACCATTTACAAAGCGGTAGATATCACCGAGGGTGCGGATCTCTCGGATCTCCTCCTCTTCGCGAATTTTGAACTTGAACGCCCCTTCCAGAACGATCACCATGTCCACCGTATCAAGACTGTCGAGCCCCAAATCCTCATAGATATTAGCATCGGGACTCATCGACGCTGGATCGAGTTCAAACTCCTCTACCAGCGAGGAATTAATCAAATCAATTATCTGCTGTTCAGTCATGCGTGAATCTCCTTACCACAATCGATGAATTAACGCCCCCAAAGGCGAAACTGTTTTTGACAAAAGTGTCGATCTCGGTTGCTTGAACCAAGCGCAAATAGTTAAGGGTGCTGCAAGCCGGATCCACCTCCTCAAGATTGAGGGTCGGCACCAGCCTGCCCCGGCTCATCATTTCCAAAGAAGCGATCAGCTCGAGGGAACCACTGGCCGCCATAGTGTGTCCCATATGACCTTTTAAGCTGCTGACAGGCACCAGCTCCCCAAAAATTCGAGAGATGGCCTCGCTTTCGGCAATATCCCCCTGCTCGGTAGCCGTGGCGTGGGCATTGATGTAATCAATTTCGTCCGCACCAAGGTCGGCGTCCTCCAGGGCCAGGCGCATGCAGCGCTCCATAGCCTCAACATTGGGATTGGCAATACTTCTCGGATCCGAAAGCGTGGCGAAGCCGCCAATCTCAGCAAGGATAGGCACGCCACGTTCAATGGCGGAATCGAGGGATTCGATCAATACGACCCCCGCCCCTTCGGCACAGACCACACCGTCCCTGGCCCGATCGAAGGGCCTAGGCGTACAGCTAGGAGAGTCATTAAAGCCGACTGACGCGGCATTGATATTATCGAAGGTCGCCGCCGTCAGCGGATGAAATTCGTCAGCGCCACCGCAGAGCATCATGTCCTGCTTGCCCATGGCAATGAGCTCATAACCGTAACCGATAGCCTGGCAGCCTGTAGAGCAGGCCGCGGACGGGGCCAAAAGACGGCCGCTGATACCCAATGCTTGCGCCACATTGGAAGCGCAACTGTGATTCATGATCTGGAAAAAAATGGTCGACTTCATCCGCTCCAGACTAGAATCGGTAAAAAAGTCTCGGAAGAGTTCTTCGGTTGTCTTGGTACTACCGACCGTGGAACCAAGGGAGATCCCCAGACGGCCACTAGTCAGCTGTTCAGTGGTCACTCCAGATTGAGCCAAAGCATCCTGACTGGCCATAGTGGCAAAGATCGACATGGCGGACATGGAACGACGATCCTTACGCGGGATCTCTTTAGGATTAATGCCGGATACTTTGGCAGCCACCCTGGTTCGAAGGCCACCGATAGCCGCCAGGTCGGGGAAATTCTGCACAGCGCTGCGACCAGCTAAAAGCCCTTCCATCAGCGTGTCAACACCTCTTCCATAGGGCGAGACGCTCCCACAACCTGTGATAACAACCCTCTTCAACTGCATGCCTTCACCCTTTCAAGTAACTGATCCTGCCCCAGCATCTGACCACAGGTCAAAAATCCGGACAGCGCGCCTCCGAGCACACCGGGGGCCACCACTGCCTGACCAGCGAGAAACAGGCCGGGCACCCGGGTTCTTGCCATGGGATTATACTGCCCCACCCTATGCTTTACTCCGTAGAGCCCTCCCGCGGGATTGGCGGAAAAGTCACGTATGGTCAGTGGCGTGGCACCGGCGGACACCTTAAAGGTGCCTCGCAATTCAGGACAGCTTCGTTCGATGTGGCACTGCATGCGCTCCATAGTCTCTTCTTTGAACCGCAGGTATTCTGCTGGTCGCTTGCCCAAGGAGGAACCGCTCCAACGGGAAGTGCAGTCCTGCTCAGCTGGGCAGATAGCAACAAAGCCCCTTGCCCCAGGCCCCTTATCATCCGGTGCAGTCCCGGCCATATAGATTGGTCGTTCCTCCAGCGCTCCACAGCCCAAACCCTCCAACGGTCGCCCTAGGCGGCCAAGAAACAGATTGCTTCCTTGCAACAAGGGACTCGGAGTCTCGCAGGCAGCATAGAGCATTATGGCAGAAACGGTCTCTTCTAAGTTTTCGAGTCGACGGCGATAAACCGGTCTCAGCAGTTCAGATGGCACCAAATCGAGCACCACCTGCGGATGGACAGTGGCGACACAGTTACGACAGGCAACAACCTCCCCATCGGCCATGGTCACGCCGGCAAGAGTGCCATTAGCAGCGAAACTAAACTTCTGAGCCGCCTGCCCAAGAAAAACATCCACACCTAACTCGTCCAGTCGTTGTTCAAAGGCTTGGACAAGACTCAGCCCTCCCCCTTTTAAACCATGCACCGACTCATAATAGAGCCCAGCAACACTGGCATGGAGAAAGAAGGGAACTTGATCAGGAGGAACACCATAGAGCAAAGAATGCATGGACAACAGCCCCTTAAGGGCGGTATTGCCAATGAGTTGATCGAGAACCTCTCCCAGAGAGGGACCATGAACTCCAAGAGGGGACTTAACTTGACCGAATTCAAGATCAAGATTCAGATAAGGGATTGCCTGACAAGCCTCACGGACCATCGCCAGATACTTGTCAATACCTTCCCGCTCCTGCGGAAAGGCTGTACTGAGTCTATCCCGTAATGCTTCGCGACCGATAGGAAAGTGAAACTCTTCCTGAGTCTCCACATCACGGAAGGTATCGAAGCGATCCGCGGCAAAGGAGTACTTTTCAATTTTTTCGGCAATCCCGAGATAACGGAACAGTACATCGAGGACTTCCCCATCCCCCAAACCACCGGAATAGTGGAATCCGGTGTCATAGTAAATACCCTGGCGGGAGAAGCCTCGCAGCACGGGGGCCAGAACCGGTGCCTGTTCAACCAACGCAACGCGGTGACCATATTGAGCTAAAATAGTTGCTGCAACCAAGCCCGAAATACCGGACCCGATAACGACCTGATCATAGATCATCGGTCGTACCTCAGAACCAGGCATGAATTGGTCCCACCGAAACCAGCCGAATTGCACAGCACGTGTTCGGGAGTGAGCTGAATGGCTTCCGTGGCGATCCGCAAACCACGACTATTTTCATCCGGGGTTTCAAAATTGATATTAGGAGCAATAAACCCCTTTTGGGCCATAAGGGTCGTATAGACAACCTGGGAGGCCCCTGACATCCAAAGTTCGTGCCCGGTCATCGACTTAACAGATGAAACCCAGGGATGACTGGAACCAAAAACAGCGGCAATATTATCCGCTTCTGCAGCGTCTCCAGCAGGAGTAGAGGTGGCATGGGCGCACACGTAATTAATATCGGCCGGTTTCAGGCCAGCACCATCGATCGCTTTGCCCATCGCCCGCTGAAGGCCGCCGCGGCTAGGAACGGAGAGATGCTGTCCATCAGAAGAAAATGCATAGGAAAGCACCTCTCCCAAGATCGTTGCTCCCCGAGCCTCTGCCAGGTCGTAGCGCTCCAACACCAGGGCGGCTGCCCCACCACTGGGAACCAGGCCGTCACGACCGGCATCGAAGGGCCGACTGGCGGTGGCCGGAGAATCCATACCAACAGAAAAAGCACCCAGGGCATCAAAACTGCACATTGACTCCCAGTTAACCTCTTGGGCACCACCGCAAATGACACGTTCCTGCCGGCCCATGGCAATCAGATCCGCCGATTGACCGACCGCATGCCCTCCGCTGGAGCAGGCCGAACTTAGTGTCCAGCAGGCGCCCTGAGTTTGCAATAGGGTGTTAAGATTCATCGTGACACTGCTGGTCATTGAGCGAAAAACCAATCCGCTGCCAATGAGCTTAGTTTCGCCCCTTTCTCTCAGCAAGTCGACCTGTTCGATCGCAGCAATACAGCTAGAGTCGCAGCCGAAAATCAAGCCGGTCTCATCGTTCTTAACCTGCTCGGGTGCCAACCCGGCCATTCCGATAGCATCCTTTGCAGCCGTATAAGCCTGGATAGCGAAATCCGGCATGGTTTTGCGCTGCTTCCGCGACAATACCGAGGCGGCATCAAAGCCCTTGACCATCCCGGTCAAAGAGCTGCGAAATCCAAGCTTGCGACGATTCTCGTCAAGCACAATCCCTGACTGGCCCAAGCGTAGTGCTTCGGCGACAGACTCTACGTCACTGCCGAGACAGGAAACAATTCCAACCCCAGTGATGGCAACCCGGTACATAATCCCCTTCAAATCAAAATAAAAGCCGGCAATGACCGTTGCCAGCGAATGAACTGTTAGATCCTTCCACCCCGTGGAATTTACATGTAAGCTCCACCATTAACTGAAAACACCTGCCCGGTTATGTAAGAGGCCTTCTCCGAACAAAGAAAACTAACCAATCCGGCAACCTCCTCTGGTTGACCAATCCGACCAAGTGGGATCATGGGCAAAATTCGATCTTTGGGCAAATCCTGAATCATTTCTGTTTCAATAAAACCGGGCGAAACGGCGTTGACCAATATTTTGCGCTTAGCCACTTCGGCAGCTAGAGATTTGGTCGCCCCGATCAGTCCCGCCTTGGCTGAAGAGTAATTAAGCTGACCTGCAACTCCACTCTGCCCCGAAGTAGAGACGATATTGACTATACGGCCACAGCGTTTTTTTATCATGCCGGTAAGAATTGTCTTGGTTACATTGAAAAATCCGTCCAGATGAACTGAAAGCACATCCTTCCACTCGCTCTCCTTCATCCAGATCATCAAGGTATCCCGAGTGAATCCGGCATTATTAACCAGAACGTGGGGAACCTGGTCTACCAGCAATGGTTCAAGGGCAGACCTCACCGCTGCGCCATCCGCGACATCAAAAGGAACCAGCGTACACTTGCTACCAAGGGCCTCTATTTCAGCCGCAACCTTATTTGCCGCCGTCAAATCGCTGCGGAAGTTTAGCCAGATATCAAAACCATTACGCGCCAGATCCACCGCTATCGCAGCACCGATCCCTTTGCTGGCCCCTGTCACCAAGGCAATTTGCCGAACATCTTTATTCAATGTCTGAATCCTTTTCTTGAACGGCCACCATCACCGAACTGGAATAATGACTCGCTGCTTATCTGATTGCCTTGACTCGCCCATTATTATCAAAGTCAACGCCGATGGTGCGAAACCGGTTGGCCCAATAGATCCAGCTCGAGGCATCCAAAGAGGGGGTTCTATGGGTTGGCGGATATCCCAGAGCCGCCATCACTCCCTTTTTGCTCATGCCCACATAAGCCTTACCTGCGGCAATACCCTTTTTATCTTTGCTGGAAAACCGGGACAAGGATACGGGTTTAGATGAAGTGATTTTCTCTATATACTCACCTATGCTCATTCCCATTCGCGGCTGGTGGTATTGAAAGTTGACAACCTTGCTATCCTTCTCAACCCGGAAGCGAAAAAGCTTACGGTTTTTCTTCAAGACAGTGACTTTAGACCCTGCCGGAATGATCAAATGCCCGGCGCCAGGATTGACATAGCCGGCATAACTGGCGTGATAAACATGTTTCCCGGAGCGGCTGAGTTTATCCTGAACGTGAATATTATACTTCGTATAAACGACCGTCTGGGCGGCGAATACCGGCGATAGACAGAATAGACTTGCCACTAAAACAAGAAAAAAAACACCGAGTCCTCTTCCCGTGACTAACTCTTTCATATGTCTCCTTCCTGAAATCGGTGCGTATGACAACGCATAACGTCATCAAATTAAGAGAAGTCCACACACGTAAAATGAACCCACAATGAAAATATTCTGGTGCGGAGAATACAACGAAAAATGCATTAACTCAACCCAAAATTAAATCATTACCCATACTCCAATGCCAAAAATGTTCTGCCATTCTAAAGCGTAATGCCTTTATATGTTTTGGATAAATAATGCTTGTAGAAGCCATGGGCGATCATTCAATTCTGCCTTCTGCCCATTACTTCGCATAAACGCAAAGCAAGCTCCTGCTGGGGGCAGGAGCTTGCAGTTAAATCAAGCATGATGTCTAACCTATCGGCACTATCATGACCGAGTTTTTTATTCGAAGCGTGCCACCGATCAACCTCTGTCTTCTACTTCAGGCCTACTGTGCTCTGCATTTGAGGCCAAAAACGTCCATGAGACTAGCTACCATGCGCTCATAGGCACCCCGGGAAGAATATTCGCCAAGTAGCCCTGCTATTCGCGCTTAAATTCGCAAAAAGCTAAGATCTAGCAGCCAATTTTTCGTTATGGCCCGTCAAGTTCGATAGACTCATCGTGTTAGGGCCGGTTTTTATCAGCCAGACTCATCTCATCGAACACGGCCAGCAACAGAGACAAACCATGCATTCCAAGACACACAAAAACGCCGCAACTACAGAGAGTTACGGCGTTGATTTTATTGGTGGCCCCGATGCGATTCGAACGCATGGCCTACCGCTTAGGAGGCGGTTGCTCTATCCAGCTGAGCTACGGAGCCGAAAGGCAGACTTATAACGTATGCCAAATGGGTTGGCAAGACCTTTCTTTCAGCGCTAGAACCGTAGCAGACTATAAACCTTACCTTCAGGCAGACGCTCCCGCCCTTTGAGAAAGTCCAATTCAGCTAAAAAGGCGCATTCCACTACCTCGGCACCGACTTGTTCAACCAATGACACCACTGTCGATACCGTACCGCCGGTGGCCAACAAATCATCGGCAACTACCACCCGATCGCCTTTTTGAAAGGCGTCTTCATGAATCTCAAGAGTATCGGTTCCGTATTCGAGGTCATAGCTTTTGGAAACGGTCTTATAAGGTAATTTACCTGGTTTGCGAACCAGCGTGATGCCGCAACCCAACTTATAGGCCAAGGCGGCACCCAGAATAAAGCCCCGTGCTTCGACCCCAACAATCTGATCGATTTTTTTATCAAGGTAGCGGTGGGCAATCAGATCAACCATGCGATGAAAGCTCTTGGCGTCTGCCAAGAGGGTGGTTATATCCTTAAATACAATCCCTTTTTTTGGAAAATCAGGAATGTCACGAATAGCCTTTTTTAAATCATCCACGATCAGCTTTCCCTTCAACAATACATTGATCAGTTATTAACATTAAATAAAATAATTTTACGTTTTTCCACAGCTAGCGGTTCGCCAGATCCTGCTCCATGAAAGCCCGACTTTGAGCTTCTTTTTCTTCCATGATCTTGCGCAGTTTGTCAAGGCTTTTAGCCTCTATCTGGCGAATCCTCTCGCGAGTAACTCCGAATTTTTGGCCAATGGTATCGAGGGTCTGTGGCTCCCGATCTTCCAGGCCAAAACGAAGGATCAAAATCTCTCTCTCATTTTCAGCAAGAGCCCCCAGCCATTCCTGGATATGAGCAAACTTATCAATATCTTCAAGAAACACCGAGGGATCGTCTGCATTGCTGTCTTCAATGGTGTCAATGAGGCTGTAATCGCGATTCTCGCCCATGGGGTGTTCTATAGAATAGGTCTTTTTTACCAGGACCATGAGGCGCCGGATATAGGCCGGCTCAACACCCATAGCTTCCGCGATTTCATCGACCTGCGGTTCGCGATTGAAACGATGGACCAATTCCCGGCTGATTTTGATAAATTTATTAATATCATCTGAAACATGGACCGGCAATCGAATCGTGCGACTCTGATTGACCAGTGCCCGTTCGATGGACTGCCGAATCCACCAGGTGGCATAGGTGGAAAAACGACATTCCTTGCTCAGCTTAAAGCGTTCGACCGCTTTAATAAGGCCCATATTTCCTTCTTCGATCAAATCGAGAAAAGGCAACCCTCGATTCATGTAACGCTTGGCTATTTTTACGACGAGACGCAGGTTCGACTCGATCATATGATCGCGTGCGCCCATATCCCCTGAAGCGATGCGTCGAGCTAGAGATCGCTCTTCTTCAGCGGTCAACAGCTTGGTCTTTTGGATCTCCTTAAGATAGAGCTTAATAGCATCGTCGCCGGAAGAAGAAACCTCTTTATCAACCTTGCTTTTCTTCTTTTTGGACACCACAGCACTTTCTAACTCTTCGCTACGGCCCCCCCCTGCTTCTTCGGCCACAGGACTCCTGCCACTGGTTACTTCATCTTCACTGTAATTGGATTGATGATCCGCCATAACTGCACACACCTCCAACGCTTGAATGGATAATTGTTATCGATTTTTAGGGCAAAAATGGCACGGGATTGACCGCTTCTTTGCCCCGCCGTATCTCAAAGTGCAAGCGAGCTTGACCTCCGGTAGGAGGACTTCCAGCCAGAGCAATTTTCTGCCCCTGGCTTACAAAACTGCCGGATTTGACAAGATTCGCCTGGTTGAACCCGTAAACCGTAAAGTAGGAATCGTCATGTTTTAAGATAATTAGATTACCAAACCCCGTAATTCCATCACCACTATAGGTTACTTTTCCAGCGGCCGCGGCAACAATAGCACTGCCGACAGGAGCGGCGACTTCAATCCCTTTGTTGGCATGGCTGCCTTTAGTCCCAAATTTTTTGAATACAGAGCCTCTGACGGGCCAGATAAAGGTTCCTTTGGCCGCCTTGTTTCCCCCCCGCCTAGCTGAACGGGAGGTATTAACAGCCATCGGTTTAGGAGATCTAGCTGTTACAGGGGGTCTGACGGTTCTGGTATTGGTAGTTCTTTTTGGTTTACTGGTAGGTAGTTTAACCGATGTTTTGCTTCTGGCAACCACTGTGGCGGGAACAAATTTAATGGAACTGGCGCCAGGAATAAAAAGACGCTGCCCAACCTCTAGTTGGGAACGATCCGTCAATCGATTAATTCGGGCAACCCGATTCACATCTACCCGGTAAACCTGTCCGATACGATAGAGAGTTTGGCCTCGCTTAACGGTGTGATAAACTCCCTTGGGTGCGGCACAGCCAGGCGTAAACCATAGCCCCAAAATCGCTATCAACAGAGCACAGCGCAACAATCTAATCATCGTTCAGCGTCCTCTCCCGGCCGCAGGATTCTGATGCCATCCCGACTAAAATACGACCGTACTGTAGGGCAGCAATCATCGCAATCCCGTAAAAAGGAGAAACCCTCCCAAAAGCAAGACCATGAAGGCCAAGGTCAATAGATTGAAATATCGATCGATACCTTCTTTTACCTTGTCACCAAAGGTATGAATAAGCCAGGCTATAAGGAAAAACCGCAAACCCCTACTGATCGCAGAGGTCAAAACAAACAACGGAAAGTTTATCTCAAAAACCCCCGCCCCAATGGTAAAAATCTTATAAGGCAGTGGAGTAAAGCCAGCGGTAAATACCACCCAAAAATCATAGGTTGAAAACAACTGTTGAATTCTATTAAAGCCACTCGGTGAAAAACCCGGCACATACTGATAAAAAAACTCAGATGTCGCTCCCCACAAAGTAAAACCAATGAGATAGCCGACCATGCCACCGACCACCGACCCTATGGTGGTCAACAAGGCAAAACGATAAGATCGAGCAGGCAGCGACAAACACAGAGCCAGCAACAGAATGTCCGGCGGCAGTGGGAAGAAAGATGACTCGGCAAATGCTAATAAAAACAGAACCGGCACCCCATAGGGGGTTTGAGCCCAATGCAAAACCCAGTCGTAAAGGCGTCTCAATAAAAGCATTAACGACCCTCTCCTTCGGACCAACCGTCCTTCCCGATCAACGGCACAAATCGGCAATCAAGGAGATTTTCTTCTCTAAAATCTTCACGCCCATGACGAATAACCCGCTTAAGAACCTGACTACCACGGCCACCGACGGGAATAATTAGGCGACCACCAATGGTTAGCTGTTCAAGATAATGCGGTGGTACCTGCGGGGAACCGGCGGTAACCACTATGCCGTCGAAAGGCGCTTCATTTTCCCAACCAATGGTTCCGTCACTCAACTTAATATTGACGTTTCGGCATCCAATATCATCAAGCACCCTTCGGGCGCGCCTCGCCAAAGCTGGAATACGCTCTACACTGTAGACGCGGGAAACGATCTGAGCCAAGATAGCAGTTTGATACCCGGAGCCAGTGCCAATTTCAAGAATCCTCTCCCCCCCTTTGAGTTCCAGGGCCTGAGTCATCAGGGCCACCATATAGGGCTGAGAGATGGTTTGCTTCTCACCGATGGGCAGAGGATGATCTCCGTAAGACTGGGCCCATAGGGCTTCTTCGACAAAGCGGTGACGGGGCACACGCTTCATGGCTTCGATTACCAATGGGGCGTGAATGCCCCGGGCCAAAACTTGCTTCTCGACCATCCGGCGGCGGGCTATTGCATAGTCCATGTTACCCTGTTCCTTACTTGTTTTCGGTATAAAAAAAGGCCGCATCCGAAGTCGTCCGCCATTGCCGGAGGCTGTCGAAAGAGTGGTGGTTGGTCAAGTCTAGGTGCAGAGGGGTTACTGAAACAAAACCGTCCGACAGTGCCAGATAATCACTACCTGGAATGGGTTCAAAATGGCATTGGCCACCACCAATCCAGTAATATTTCTTTCCCCGCGGGTCGACCTTCTCCACGATCATCTCCTCGTAGCGACGCTTCCCCTGTCGGGTCATTCTAATTCCTTTAGGTGTTCCAGCCGGAACATTGACGTTGAGGAAGGTATCGTCGGGCAAGCCATTGCGAAGAATAGTCGCAGCCAGATCTTTGGCAACACATCCAGCTGCGGCATAATCGGAGCGTTCCCCGATGAGCAAATCAAGGGAGATAGCGAAAGAAGGAACCCCCATCAACATCGCTTCCATAGCGGCCGACACGGTCCCTGAGTAGGTGACATCTTCCCCCATGTTGGCCCCGCGGTTTATCCCGGAAACAACCAAATCGGGTCGGGCTTCGAAAAGTCCATGAATACCGAGGTTGACACAGTCCGTAGGTGTGCCATCGACAGCATAGGTATCGGGTTTGATGAGTTCGGCGCGCAGAGGGGAATGGAGAGTAAGAGCATGGCCGATAGCGCTACGTTCACGGTCGGGGGCAACGACGACAACCTGCCCGAGCCCCGACAGAGAGGAAGCAAGCAAGGCAAGCCCGGGTGAATGGACACCGTCGTCGTTGGTAACAAGAATCAGCAAATAATGGCCTTAAAGAAATTCTTTCAGGCCAGGACTAAGCAAAAGGATATTTAGCAATCCAAGGACTTGCGCAGCCGAATTAGATCACTGCGCAATTCCTGCAGCACACGAAGAGACAGTTGAGCTTCCGAGGCTTTATTGGCCGGATCCTGGTCACAGGTCTTGCTGCGCAGCTTTTTCTTTGCGCCAGCAATGGTATAACCCTGACGATAGAGCAAATCCTTCATTTGCAGAATGAGCTCTATCTCCTGCTTTCGATAGAGTCGCTGTCGCCCGTGACTCTTTACAGGGCGAAAACCTGCTCCGAACTCCGCTTCCCAATAGCGCAGCACATGGGCCTTGATGCCTGTAATGCTGACAACTTCGCCGATTTTAAAATACAGCTTATCGGGAATCAGAGTATTCATGATCAGCCTTAACGACTAAGACCCCCTCAACCCTGGCCGTTGATGACTGATTTAAGCACCTGGCTGGGCTTGAAAGTCAAAATCTTACGAGAACAGATTTCGATTTCATCTCCGGTTTGAGGATTCCGCCCCTTTCGCGTCGCCTTGTCCTTAACAACAAAGTTGCCAAAACCGGCCAGCTTTATCTTCTCGCCTTTTTCCAGGGTCGACTTCATCAGATCGAAAACCATCTCGACAATCTGTGCGGACTCCTTTTTTGAGAAACCAGTCTTCAGATAAACACGTTCTACAAGGTCCGCCTTGGTCATAGATTCGCCCCCCCTCCAATAAACGTAAGTCCACGAACATCCAACACTTTATATCATAGGAGTGCCATGCAATCAACCGATTAATTTAACGAATTTCAGCTCCGAGCTGTTTCTTGAGTGCCTTAATGATGCGCTCATGACCGATTGTAATCTCTTCTTCAGTAAGAGTTTTATCAGAACTGCGGTAGCGCACCCTGATGGCCAGACTCTTTTTGCCATCGGCGATACCCGATCCGCGGTACACATCAAACAGAGTGTAATCTTCAACAAAACGCCCTCGAACCTGATCAATAACGGCGAACACCTGCTCGGCACTAACCGTATCATCAACTAGAAGAGCGCTGTCGCGGCAAACGTCTGGGAAACGAGAAATCGCCTGAAAGTTCCGACCGGTAACCGTGGCGCCAAAAAGGGCATTCAAGTCGAGGTCAAGTAGATAAACAGGCTGATCGATCTCGAAATGTTCAAGAACTTGCGGATGAACTTCCCCTATGCTTCCCAAAAGCCCTGATGAATGACGCAGTATACAGGATTTTCCGGGATGATAGAATGTTTCACTTTGACTACTATCCCAGTGGACCGCTCCAAGTAGGAAGCCACTGAGCAAACCCTCCAATTGACCCTTTAGGTCAAAAAAGTCCACTTCCTCTGCCCCTTGCGCCCAACCGAGAGGCTCCCGGCGACCACAGATAGCCGCACAAAGTCGCAGACTTTCCCGGGGCAGTTCCTCACCGTCTTGGGGCTGGAAAACGGGCCGCAATTCGAACAGGCGCAGGTCCAGAGACCGATAGGCCCGGTTACGAGCGATGCTCTCAAGCATGCTCGGCACCAGACTAGTGCGCATGACCGATTGATCCTCGGTAAGGGGGTTGAGAATTCGTACATTCTGGCGCCGACAATCGTCCTGTGCCAAATTGAGCCGATCCCATTGAGGAGCGATAAAGGAATAGTTGATAACTTCTGAAAAGCCCCCGGCCACCATAGCATCCCGGAGCTGTCGGACCAGACGTTGCTGAGGTGCCGGACGGTGACAGATCATGCGACTGACCGGCATGGTAACGGGTATCTGGTCATAGCCATGAAGGCGGGCAACCTCTTCAATCAGATCGATCTCGCGCTCAAGGTCTGGCCGAAAGGCAGGGATTTTAACATAAAGAATTCCGTCATTCCGATCCTCGGCCGGTTGCGCCTCAAGAGCAATGGAACGCAACAAGCTAAGAATATCGTCACTGGCGAGCTTAAGGCCCAAAACTTTATTAGCCCTACCCACATCGAGGGTCAACTGCCGCTCAGGCAAGGACTCGGGATAACAATCGATCATGCCCTGAGCGAGGGTGCCCCCGGCCACGTCGACAATGAGAGACGCTGCCTTATCGAGGGCAATCGGCACCATATCCACATCAGCCCCGCGCTCAAAGCGATGAGAGGCCTCGGTGTGCATACCGAGGCGCTTACTGGTACGGCGGATAGTAGCCGGGTTAAAATAGGCGCTTTCCAGTAAGATATCCGTAGTTTCAGGACCGACTTCGGAATTTTCACCGCCCATAATGCCAGCCAGAGCTACCGGCCCGAGGCCATCACATATAACCAGATCATCGGCGCAAAGCACGCGTTGCTGGCCGTCAAGGGTGGTAAAACTGGCCCCATCGTTGGCCCGCCGAACCACAATACGCTGATCGCGCAGCCGATTGAAATCAAAGGCATGCAAGGGATGACCAAGCTCCATCAACATAAGGTTGGTGACATCGACCACATTATTGACAGACCGCATGCCCACAGCCTCCAAGCGACGAACTAGCCACTCCGGCGAAGGGCCAATAATAACCCCTCGAATTAGGCGAACAGCATAACGGGGACAGAGCCCTCTTTCTTCGAGACTAACGGAGGTGCTCTCACTGCTAGGAGCTCCGTCTTCGATCGGCGCTTGATGAGCAACTTGCAAGGGCCGCCCGACAATGGCTGCAACCTCCCGGGCCACCCCGACGATACTCAAACAATCGGGACGATTGGGAGTGAGGCCAAGCTCGAAGCGTACATCCTTAAGACCGAGAGCCTCAAAGACCGGCTGTCCCAGCGGTAGACCGGGCGGCAGGATCATAATTCCGTCTGCCTCCTCAGCTAAGCCGAGTTCTTTTTCGGAGCAGAGCATACCCAAGGAGACCTGGCCACGAATCTTACCCTTCTTAATCTTGAAATCTCCGGGAAGCAAGCTGCCCACCTGTGCTAAAGCGACCAGATCACCAACCTTGTGGTTGGTGGCTCCACAGACCACCAGCAAAGTGTCGCTGCCGGTAGCGACCTGACACAGGGTCAAGCGATCTGCATCAGGATGCCGCTCTACCGATTCGAGCCGAGCAACTATGACCGTGTCCAACCCAGCGCCGAGATATTCCATGGCATCGACTTCCAAACCAGCCATGGTCAGACGATGGGACAATTCCTCCGGCGGGAGATCAAAATCGACAAATTCCTTAAGCCAGTTGTAGGATACGATCATTTCTTCAAGTCCTTTATCATATTACAGCAGACAACAAACTGTTTTAACAACGATTATTCAACGATTCAAAACTGTCGCAAAAAGCGTACATCGTTTTCAAAAAACAGCCGAAGATCATTAACGCCATACTTAAGCATGGCAATACGCTCAATCCCCATACCAAAAGCAAACCCACTGTATTTCTGGTAATCGTAATTGACCGACTTAAAGACTTCCGGATCGATCATGCCGCTGCCGAGAATTTCCAGCCAACCAGATTTTTTACAGACTCGGCAGCCACTACCACCACAAATCACACACTGGATATCAACTTCAGCGCTCGGTTCCGTAAAGGGGAAGAAAGAAGGCCGGAAACGCACACCGATGCCCTTGCCAAAGAATTGCGTAATAAATGTGGTCAGAATTCCCTTAAGGTCGCCAAAGGTGATATCCCGATCCACAAGAAAACCCTCAATTTGATGAAACATCGGGGTATGGGTAAGGTCGGAATCTCGCCGATAGACTGTGCCCGGGGCAATGACCCGCACCGGAGGCGCCTGCTTAAGCATAGCGCGAATCTGAACCGGTGAGGTATGAGTACGCAAAACAACCTCATCCGAGACATAAAAGGTATCCTGCATATCGCGGGCAGGATGATCCTTCGGCATATTCAGGGATTCAAAGTTATAAAAATCCTGTTCCACCTCGGGTCCTTCTTCGACACCGAAGCCGAGGGAGGAGAAGATTTCGGTGATCTCTTCGGTGACCAGAGTGATCGGATGCTTGGAACCTCGAGCAGCAGTGCGACCAGGCAGGGTTACATCGATGCGTTCACTACTCAGTCGCTGCTGCAATTCCTGTTCGCGAATAGCCTTGGAGCGCCCTTCAAAGAGGTCTTCCAGTTCGACCTTGACCGTGTTGGCCAGTGACCCGATAATCGGCCGCTCCTCAGCAGAAAGTCGCCCCATACCCTTCATGACAGCGGTCATGGAGCCCTTTTTGCCGAGTAAACCGACCCGTGCCTCCTGCAGCCCCTCTAAAGAGTCGGCGGCCAACAGTGCAGCCCGTCCCTTCGTCAACAATTCTGTGAGTTGTTCCTTCATAGCAATCCCGTTGCCTTGTCCGTAAAAAAGGAAAGGAAGCCCAACGGCTTCCATTTTTAACCAAAAAAAAAGAGATGAGGAAGGCCCTCATCTCTTTTTTTGGGTAGCTTACTGCATCTTGGCCTTAGCTTTATCAACGATAGCAGCAAAGCCAGTTGGATCGCAAACGGCAAGCTGAGCCAGAATCTTGCGGTCGATTCCAATTTCGGCTTGCTTCAACCCGTATACGAGACGGCTGTAAGACAGGCCGTTGTCCCGGGAAGCCGCATTGATCCGCGAAATCCACAGAGCCCGAAAGTCCCGTTTTTTGACTTTGCGGTCGCGAAACGCATATTTCAATCCGCGATCGACGGCCTCGGTAGCGCTGCGAAATAGTTTGCCGCGCGCGCCACGATAACCTTTGGCTAATTTGAGAACTTTGTTTCTTCTACGTCTCGCTTTGAAACCTCTTTTTACTCTTGGCATGTATTACTCCTGTGTAGTGCTTGGATATGGCGGTATTACCGCTGCCGGATCTGAAGGAGGAGACCTGTCCCCTCAGTTCTCGGTCTTAAGCCAAGCCCGCTTGCCCTCGATTACTTGTAAGGGATAAGACGGGCAATATTGCCGGCGTCCGCCTTGGACACCAGAGTGGCCTTACGCAGATCGCGTTTTCTCTTAGTAGATTTCTTGGTCAGGATATGGCTGGTAAAAGCCTTATTACGACGAATCTTTCCGGTACCCGTTTTACGAAAACGCTTGGCAGCACCGCGATTAGTTTTTATTTTGGGCATGAGAAACCTCTCCTTGAACGTTTGCTATCGACAACGGACTGAATTGTGTAAACGCTTCCGCGCTTTACAATTGCGACAAAGACCGTTAATCGTTTATTTTTTAGGTGCCACCACCATAGTCATGAAACGACCAGCCATTCGTGGGTGCATTTCCACCACAGCGATGTCAGCTACCTGCGTAGCAAGTTTTTCCATCAACCTACGGCCAAACTCGGGATGAGTAACCTCCCTGCCACGAAACATCACCGTCACCTTGACGCGGTTGCCATCGTCGAGAAAACGACGGGCATTACGCAACTTGACTTGGAAGTCATGTTCCTCGGTCTTAGGTCGCATCTTGACTTCTTTGACCTCAACCTTAGCCGACTTCTTCTTGGCCTCAGCTGCCCGCTTGCTTGCCTGATACTTGTACTTGCCGTAGTCCATGATACGACATACCGGCGGATCAGCATTGGGCGAAACCTCGACGAGGTCGAGACCGTGTTCGTCGGCAACAGCAAGGGCTTCGGGAACGGTCAAAATTCCGAGCAATTCCCCCTCATCATCAACAACCCGAACTTGTCGGGCACGGATATCACGATTTATGCGTGTCTCTTGCTTAGCTATGGTGACACCTCCTAACGATATTGACTACACTCGTCCTGCACATGCTGGACAAAGTCCGCAACCGACATAGGATCAAGACTCTTGCCCGTGCGGTAACGGGGAGCAACAGTTCCGCTCTCCATCTCGTTATCGCCGATTACCAGCATATAAGGAACTTTGGCCATCTGAGCTTCGCGAATCTTAAAACCCAGTTTTTCGTTGCGTAGGTCCTTCTCGACCCGAATACCTGCATCTTGCAGCTCGCGCCAGACCTGCTCTGCATATTCAGCCTGATTGTCAGTTACATTGACAATTACTGCCTGAACAGGGGAAAGCCACAAAGGGAAGTTCCCAGCGTAATGCTCGATCAGCACTCCGACAAAGCGTTCAATGGCACCAAGAATAACCCGATGCAACATTACTGGCCGGTGCTTTTCTCCATCGGCTCCGATATAGCTCAGGTCGAACCTCTCGGGCAATGTAAAATCGCATTGAATTGTAGCACACTGCCACTTCCTGTCAAGAGCGTCCTTGAGCTTGATGTCGATCTTAGGGCCGTAAAACGCGCCATCGCCGGCATTAATTTCAAACTCGAGGCCTGAATCTTTAAGAGCACCCATCAGAGCGTTAGTGGCTAATTCCCAGTCCTGATCGCTGCCGATGGATTTTTCAGGCCGGGTAGAGATTTCCACCTCATACTCAAAGCCGAAAATACCCATAACGTCCTGGACAAATTGCAGCACGCCCTTAATCTCACCGTCAAGCTGGTCAGGGGTACAGAGTATATGGGCATCGTCTTGAGTAAAGCCCCGAACCCGTAGCAATCCGTGCAAAACACCAGATTTTTCATGGCGATGTACGGTGCCAAGCTCAAAATAACGCAGGGGCAAATCGCGGTAGGAGCGCATATGCGACTTGTAGATCAGCATATGGGCCAGACAGTTCATCGGCTTGAGACCGTATCCCTGGCCGTCTACCTCGGTGAAATACATATTCTCGCGGTAGTTTTCGTAATGCCCAGAGGTTTGCCACAGTTCGGTCTTTAGAATCTGCGGACCGAGAACCAGGTCGTAACCCCTTTTGAGATGCTGTTTACGTTCAAAATCCTCAAGCAGGGTCCGCAGCATCGCCCCTTTAGGGTGCCAGAGTACCAAGCCTGCGCCAGCCTCTTCGCTAAAAGAAAAGAGATCTAACTCCTTACCGATCCGGCGATGATCACGCTTGCGGGCTTCTTCCAGCTTGGCCAAATGACATCTAAGCTGCTTCTTGTCCGGAAATGCCGTAGCATAGATACGCTGCAACATGGCGTTTTTTTCATCGCCACGCCAATAGGCACCCGCCACACTAGTTAGCTTAAAGGCTTTGATACGGCCCGTGCTGGGCAGATGGGGTCCGCGGCAGAGATCAACAAAATCCCCCTGACGGTAAAGAGAGACGACCGGTTCGGACAGATCTTCAATAAGCCGCACCTTGTAATCTTCGCCAAGGCTGCGAAATAACTCAATAGCGCTGTCGCGACTGACTTCCTGCCGAGTAATCGGTTGATTGGCCTTAACCAACTCCTGCATCTTTTGCTCGATGCGCTCGAAGTCGTCGGGCGAGAAAGTATGGGTCTCCGTGTAAAAGTCGTAGTAAAAGCCGTTTTCTATGGAAGGCCCGATGGTTACCTGAACGTCCTTACCAAACAGCTCTTTGACAGCATGAGCCATAAGATGAGCCGCGGTATGGCGATATATCCTCAGCCCTTCAGGACTCGTAAGGGTGAGTATCTCCAACCGACATCCATCTTCGACAACTGCTGTCAAATCGGTTAACTGACCATTAATTTTTCCGGCGATGGCCTGTCTTGCCAACCCGGCTCCAATTCCTTCAGCAACATCCTTTACGGTGCTCCCTGCGGGAACCTCTTTAACTGAGCCGTCTGGTAATTCTACGCGCAGCATATCGATAGTCTTCTCCACGAATAAAAAGAGGCATCCGGAGATGCCTCGATCGGTGCGAGTCGTCGTTTGTAGATGTTGGTAGGCGCGGGCGGGATTGAACCGCCGACCCCTACAGTGTCAGTGTAGTGCTCTCCCACTGAGCTACGCGCCTATGTCCCAACAACGAGGCAATTTATACCGAAGTAACCCCAGTCATGTCAAGCTCTTTAAGATAGATAGCGTTGTTTTTTTTTCAACACTCGGCGACAGCCGCAGAAGCAAGAGAAGTTCCTATTCAAATAGCCATCGAAAATCGACAAGATGAGTTCCAACTCGGCAGACACGGAAAGAAAAATTGTTGGGAGGAAGAACTACAGCCCGCCCTGCCCTGATTCAGTAAGAGCAAAAAGTCATAAGGGTCACCCACCGCACTGACTACAGAACTGCGTCTATTAGACCTTTCGAGCAAAACCGAGTTTGCGCCCTACCAGTAGCAGCCCATCACGAATTTCAGTGACCCCACACAACAGACAGACGCCACAATAAATGACCATTCCTACACTGACAGCGCCTCCCAACGTCATTAGCTTAACAAATGACCATCCACCTACCTGCCAGTCTACAGACCGCAGTATCAGCCAAGCTCCAGCTGCCATGAGCAAGGTGGCGGGCAACGCCCTTAGCAGCGAACTAGCCATAGCGCCAAACCCCCAGGGGCCGATTTTACGGCGTAGCAACCAACCGAGCAGCACACAATTGCACACGGAGGACAAGCTCAGGGCCAGAGCCAGGCCTACATGGCGCAGTGGCCCCATAAGCAATAGCCCGAGCAAGGCATTCACAACCAGGGTCCAGAAGGAAACCCAGACCGGGGTACGGGTATCCTGCAGAGCGTAAAAGGTCGGAACCAGAATGCGGCTCACACCGACGAAAAGCAAGCCGGGAGCATAAGCGCACAGGGCCATGGCGGTTTGCGAGACATCCTGGTAGCTAAAGGCACCGCGCATAAAAAATAAGCTGTATACCGGTACCGCACAGACGATAAGACCGGCCGCAGCGGGCAATGTGACGATACTGATCAGCACCAAGGAGAAACGGAGCGACTCTTTGAGCCCTGCACTATCACCGACTGCCGCCTGTCGACTCATGGCCGGCAAGACAGCCTGGGCCAAGGAGACTACAAATATTCCCTGAGGTAATTCGAACAGGCGCTGACCGTAATAGAGATAAGACACGCTTCCCTCCGGGAGAAACGATGCGAGCAAACGAGAAACCACCACATTAATCTGATATATAGCCACTCCGGCCAGTCCGGGAAGCATCAAACGAGCTACCCTTATAACCGAAGGGTGCCTAAAGTTAAAATCGAAGCGCAGGCGAATCCCCTTGAGGCGCAGCACCGGAAACTGAATGACCAACTGCAGCAAACCACCGACCAAAACCCCGATAGCCAGTGCGACAATAGGTTGCAGAGGAAAAAGCGGTGCCAGTAACACGGCGCAAACGATCATGCTGATATTTAATAGTACCGTGGAAAAAGAGGGTAAAAAATAGTGTCCGAGAACATTGAGAATGCCAGTGATCAAGGCCAAAAGACTAACAAAAAAGATATAGGGAAACATCAATCGATTCAGAAAGTCTGTAAGTGCCAGCTTACCAGCCACATCTCCATAACCGGCCCCGATTGCACGAACAATCACTGGTGACGCCCAAATACCCAACAGCGTTATGGCTGCCATAATTAACAACAACAAGGTCCAGCATATATTCGCTACACGGCGTGCTTCGTCCACCCCCTGCTTATGGTAGACAGTGGAAAATGTCGGCACAAAGGCAGCAGTCAATGCGCCTTCGGCAAAAAACCGCCGCAACAGATTGGGTATGGTAAAGGCCATGAAAAAGGCATCGGTTCCGAAACCAGCGCCAAACAGGCTGGCAACCACCATGTCGCGCACCAGTCCGGCGATGCGACTTAAGCCGGTCGCTGCACCCATGACGGCAGTCGCTGCCGATATCTGCCTCTTTTCGGACATATACTGAATCCCCCGCGCTTTCAATCGACAAAGTGATGAAATTATTATAATTCAACGCAAACTTCTCTTAACCAACTGAAACTAAAGCCTTTTTCAATACATTATTGCTGTTTTCTTATCTTGACTGGGGCTTCGGCAAATGCTATAAATAGCCCAATTCAACATACCAGCACAGCTGGCGAACCATATTTATATCAAACCGGAGGATAACCACATTGGCTAATCACAAATCTGCAATCAAACGCAACAAACAAACTGTCGTTCGCACCGCCCGTAACACCCATATTCGCACCACCATGCGCACCTTCGTTAAGCAGGTTCGTACGGCCGTTGCCAACGGCGAAAAAGAGACCGCCCAGACCGCTCTGACCCGGGCTGTTCCCTACATTGACAAAGCGGCTACCAAAGGGATTATCCACCAATCCACTGCCAGCCGCAAAATCTCCCGCCTGAACAAATTGGTCAACACTCTGGCCTGATCGAACTAAAGGTTAGTGAAAAATACAAAAAGGGGCTGCATTGCAGCCCCTTTTTTTATTTAGAACGATCTGTTTGACAAATCCCCAGGACCAACCCCTGCAGAAGGGCCGCGGCATTGGCCCCGCCCGACTTTAGAGCCAGGTCGACTTCAAGCAACTGCTCAAAAACCCCTTGATAGTGCGATGCTGGAAAGACCCGAACCTGCTGCAGCAATCCATCGAGAAAGTAGGGATTAATTCCAACCCCCCGGGCGACCTCCTTATTTCCGACACGCTGATCAAGCAGATAGCGAGCTTTCCACATCTGCCGAAAATGTCGGGCCAGCATTGCCAATACTACCAGAGGCGCCGTCCCATCTGCCAGCAGTCGGTTAAGCAGCGAAAGAGCTCGCGATGAGTTCTGCCGGCCTATAGAGTCGGTCAATTCAAAGACACTGTCGATGTGCGTGTCAGAAACGATCGCCCGAACATCGTCAACATCGACCAGTGTGCGTTCACCGAGGTAGGTAGCCAGCTTCTCAAGTTCACCGACAATTTCCTGCAGATTACTGCCAACCCTTCGACAAAACAGCGCCATTGCCTCTTCAGCAAAGGCCACCCCCCTCAACCTGGCTCGATCTCGGATAAAGCCCGGTATCTGATTTTCATAATATTTCTTGAATTCAACCAGGGTGCCGCGTTTTTTAAACTGCTGGTAAAATTTACGCCGGCCATCGACCTTGTCTGCGGTTAGTACCAGCACCGTTTCAGTCACCGGATCTTGCAAATAGGGCAACAACTGCTCGAGTTCGGCGGCAGGTAGTAACTGGGCGTCGCGCACGACCACCAACCGTAGGGGGCTGAAAACAGGGAAGGTTCGGGCAACGTCGTAAATCTCGGCACCACGGGCCGATTTGCCATGGAACAGATTGTAATTGAAGTCGCGACTTTCCCTGGGAACCGTCAATTGCAACAATTCTTCCAGGGTTTCTTCTAAGAAGAAGCGCTCTTCGCCATAAAGCAACAGCAAGCTCGGAAACTGCCGTGCCTTGAAGGCCTTTTTCAAATCGCCTGGAGTCATTGGCTTGCTTGCCATAGGATGCTCAGAAATTATCGATCATGTGAGAGAAAAGTTCATCGGCCAAGCGCTGACTAATTTCTTGTATAGCAGCCTGTTCGCGGTCGTCTTGCAGCACCTTATCGCTGCTGACGGAATAGTCTTCCTGCCAGACCACAGATCCTTTCCATAATACTTCGCCATTATCAACCCGGCGCAATACCGCCTCTACCGTCATTTGCGAGCGATATTCGGCAATATTATCATCGCGGTCATAGGACAACGCCTTGTTGCTATAATCAACGATACGACCACCGAGAAGACCTTCAGCATTCAAGGGCTGTTCAACAATTTCTACTCGGCCATGCCGAGCGAAGCGCCCCACCACCTCGTTAGTGATTGTATTTTCCAGGTACGGCTCATAGCTGTCGTTGCGAAACATTTCTACATAGAGGCTGCGCACATCTCCCGGCAAGGTATCGTCACGACCCTGCAGCCGGTAACTGCAAGCAGACAACAACAGGGCTAACAAAGTGACCAAAACAACTGACCGGGTCATGACACCACCACATTGACCAAGCGGCCAGGAACCACTATCACCTTGCGTACGGTCTTGCCTTCAATAAAGCGAGCAACGTTATCTTCTGCCAGAGCAGCAGTGCGTAGCGTCTCTTCAGCAGCATTGGTAGGCACGGTCACCTTGCCGCGCACTTTTCCATTAACCTGCACGACTATGGTTTTCTCGTCTTCCACCAAGGCCGCCGGATCAAAATCAGGCCAGCCAGCCTGCTCAACTCCCTCATCATGACCGAGTACCAGCCAGAGTTCTTCGCTGAAATGAGGAACAAAAGGTGCCAGCAGCAACACTATTGACTCCAGCGCTTCCCGAACCACGCCAGGGCACTGTTCCTTGGTGTCGAAAGCATAGACGGCATTGACCAACTCCATCACTGAAGAGATCGCAGTATTGAAATGGAAACTCCCATCGATATCTTCGGTAACCTTCTTGATGGTACGGTGGGTCTGCCGACGTAGAGCCTTTCCCTTATCGCTAGAATCGCCTTGCAACGATGCTCCGGACACGAGGTCGAAACTATCATAGACGGCACGCCAGACTCGGTTCAGGAAACGGTAACAACCTTCGACCCCCTGTTCGTTCCATTCCAAATCTTTCTCCGGTGGTGCGGCAAACAGGGAGAAAAGCCTTGCGGTATCCGCGCCATAACGACTGATAAGCAGGTCGGGATCGACCACGTTCTTCTTTGACTTGCTCATCTTCTCTGTACGACCGAGAACCACCGGTTGGCCACACTTACTGCAGCGGCCATCTATATCCTCTTCAGGGAACAGCCAGCCGTGTTCAGGGCAAGAACGAGTCTCCATGCAGACCATGCCCTGAGTGAGAAGATTACGAATGGGCTCGTCGACAGACATCAACCCCAGGTCCCGCAGCACCTTGGTGAAAAAACGAGCATAGAGCAGATGCATAACCGCATGTTCGATGCCGCCAATGTATTGATCGATGGGCAGCCAGTAATCCACAGCCGAGGGATCAATGGGGCCTTCGCTAAATTGGGGACAGGCGTAACGAGCGAAATACCAGGAACTTTCGACAAAGGTGTCGAAAGTATCGGTTTCGCGCCGCGCCTTGCCACCACACTGGGGACAATCGGTATAAAGAAATTCTTCGTGGCGAGCTAGTGGGCTGCCTCCTTCGCCGGAAACCGAGACATCTTGGGGTAACACGACCGGCAACTGGTCCTCCGGGACCGGTACAGCACCGCACTGCTTGCAGTACACAATCGGAATCGGTGTTCCCCAGTAACGCTGACGGGAAACCCCCCAGTCGCGCAAGCGGAAATTGACGGTTTTACGACCGATACTCTGCTCCTCAAGATAATCGGCAATCTTTTCCTTGGCGGCTTCGTTGGTGAGACCGTCAAAGGGCCCGGAGTTAATCATCTGTCCGGACCCAGTCCAGGCTTCGGTCATGGTTGCCGTGTCGAAGGGCTCCCCTTCAGGTTGAATAACCACCTGCAAAGGAATGTCGTATTTGCCCGCAAACTCAAAGTCCCGTTGATCGTGGGTGGGCACAGCCATAACCGCGCCTGTGCCGTAATCCATCAGCACAAAGTTAGCCAGATACACAGGGATCCGCTGCGAGGTCACCGGGTTAATGCAGTAGGCTCCGGTAAAGATCCCTTCTTTTTCGTATTCACCACTAACCCGTTTGGTTTTATCCTGGGAGCGTACCTTGGAGATAAAGGCCTCCACGGCCGACCGCTGTTCTGCTGAAGCCAGCTCCAAAGCCATGGGATGTTCCGGCGCCAGGCTCATAAAGGTCGCCCCGTAAAGGGTGTCCTGACGGGTAGTGAAGACCTTGATGATCGCCTCGGAATTGGCCACCGAAAAATCGATCTCACAGCCGGTGCTGCGACCGATCCAATTGCGCTGCATGGTCAGTACCGGCTCCGGCCAACCACTAAGGTTATAGGTTTCATCAAGCAGTTCTTGGGCATAGTCGGTTATTTTAAAAAACCATTGCTCGAGTTCTTTCTGCTCAACTTCGCAGTCACAGCGCCAACAACGACCATCCTCTACCTGTTCATTGGCCAGTACTGTCTGACACGGTTCACACCAATTGACGAAGGAACTCTTTTTATAGGTCAGGCCCCTTTCGAACATCTTCAAAAAGATCAACTGTTCCCAACGATAATATTCAACATCACAGGTAGCAAACTCCCGCTGCCAATCGTAGGCAAAGCCCATCTTTTTAAGCTGTGAACGCATATGAGCGATATTTTCGTAGGTCCACTTTGCTGGGTGGGTACCATGCTGAATGGCCGCATTTTCCGCCGGCATTCCAAAGGCGTCCCAACCCATGGGATGAAGTACATTTAAGCCCTGCATACGCTTGAATCGGGCTACCACGTCGCCGATGGAATAATTGCGTACGTGGCCCATGTGAATACGCCCCGAAGGATAGGGAAACATCTCAAGCAGATAGTACTTCTGTTTTTCGGAATCTTCCCGTACCGCAAAAGTATGCTGCTCATCCCATTGCTGTTGCCATTTCTGTTCAATGGCAGCCGCATCGTAGCGCTCTTGCATAGTTCCTCCACAACCCATTGGGCCGTCAAATATAAACAGTAAAGCCGGCCAGCGCCGGCGTCACATGAAAGAATGAATTTCTTGAGCTTTGGCCTTCCAAGAAACATGCTGCAGCAAAACAAGAACTATTATGCAGCAATATGCCTAGAGTAAAGGACCATTATCAGCTCCATTATTTTTCGCGATAGGTAATCCGGCCACGGGTCAGATCGTAGGGCGACAATTCAACGGTCACCCGATCACCGGGCAGAATACGAATATAAAATTTACGCATCTTACCGGAAATATGCGCCAGAACAACATGCCCGTTATCGAGTTTGACTCTAAACATGGCATTAGGCAGCGGTTCAACAACCGAGCCTTCTACTTCAATCGCTTCTTCTTTAGCCAATGCAGCCTCCTTCAAAGTGTCCGATATAATAATCGCTAAAATGAGCGTACAAACCTGCAATATTTAACATAATAGACCCGGCTATTGTCAAGGGTTAGTCCTGGATCTACAAAACATAGAAGCCTTTTTCCCAAAAGGCCTTAATTATCTTCTCTCGCTCGATTGAAGGCAAATCGCCATGAAACGAAGTAGAAAACGAACTGGTCCGCCGGGAACGTAAAGGGGAAGGTCTTAAGGGCGGGAACTGTGACACAATAGATCGTTAGTTTGTTGCTATGCCAGCATTAACGCGATCGTGCCAGAATAATTAATCAAGGCAGAAAACGTTGAATCGTTTCGATGACCATGGCCGACTTAAAAGGTTTGGTGATATACCAGTCTGCTCCTACAGCCTCGCCACGTGCCATGTCCTCACCGGTTTTTTTAGCCGTGACCATGATGACAGGAATCCGTTCGGTTTCGGGGTTGCTCTTGATCCGGCTACAGACTTCGAAACCGTCAATTTCCGGCAACATGATGTCCAACAATACCAGGTCGGGGCGATGGGCTAAAACCGCATCGAGGGCCTGCTGCCCATTGCTGGCGCCGATGACATCATACCCCTTGGAAGTCAGCAGAATACTTTCCAATCTGAGCAGACTCTCTTCATCCTCGACGATCAAAATCTTGTTTTTTTCCACAAAGAAGCTCCTTTTTGGGCCTCAGATCAACAGGGTCGCTAGGCCACATGCCGCCATCATCAAAGCAATGGACAGGGCAACGAAATGTTGCCTGACAGTACCCCGACGATCATACAAAATACAAGCTGACATTTTGCCTGACTGTAAATCTGCTTGAATGGCTCACATAGAAATCGCAATTTGCGACGACCTAATTATGGCAAGATTAGGGCATTTGTCCAGCCGACAAGCCTACAAAGTAAAAAACCGGATAGAGGCGGCCTTAGCAGTCAAAGGTTTTCCCAAGCAGAGCAGACAGATTGCGTAACTTCTCGTCCAAATGCAAATTTTCCAGGGCGACTCCGGCCTGCTGAAGAAATATCTCTAAGGCTAGTTGATCCTCTATTCCACAAAGGCTGTCCTGATTATTACCGCAGAGTAAAGCGACAACCTTATCGTCGTTTAGCAAAGGACCGACAAATACCTCGCCACTACTGCAAAGCCCTAATTCCTCACGCAAATAGGTATCCAATTGACCTTCTCCCAAGGGACCGCAGTAAGCGGCAGCCTGATCGAGGACTTCTTTGAAGGTGCTAGGCTCTGTCAAAGGAACGATGATGCGCCGGACCATTTCGTTCGCGGAAAGCTCTGCATCCCCATGGCCGTACTGACCGAGGCCGACAATACGATCATTATCGACGGAAAACAATACCGCCCGGCTCAATATTTCAGTAGCGAAACGCAATACCAGCAACATAATCTGGGCGCCACTTTCAACGGTCTGCAATTCTTGTAGCAAGCCTTTGAGAACCCCCATTCCGGCACCTTGAACCGCAACGGCCTGCTCCATTATCGGTTCTACAGGAGAAGGAACAGAGCAAGGCTCTGCAACGGATGGGACAGCGCTGGCTGTCGCGGACGTATTCAACAAAGCCGCAACCCTTAAAGCCAAGGTGTTACAAAATTCTATCTCTACTGCAGAGCGTTCATTAACAATTGAAGTTTGATGCGCTGGCTTACTCAGCAGTTCATTAACCCCCAACTGACGTAAGCGCTGCTCCACCTCAGGACACGGATAATCGCTATAGACCAGACACGCCTGTTCGGCTCGCAAAGACTGAATTTGCTCAACCAATTCAAGGCCGCCAAGGATTCCTCCGCCATGCAGGCGGGGCATGACTAGGTCGATGATCAGCAACGGATGCTGCCCCGCCCCCCAGGCAGAACGCACCGCACTAAGCAATTCGCCGCCGCAGCCAAAGGAACGGGCAACCAAACCCTGTTTAGCCAGGGCCTGGACCAACAGCATAGCTATCTGAGGATCATCGTCCACCAATAAAACAGCTGCCTGTTCATCCTGACCAGGAAAAGCCTGCGACTCGTTCGTTGTTTCTTGCATGTCACTTAAAGGCGGCTCCACCGGAAAACCACTGGACACAGGCAAAACCAACGGTTCTTCACAGGACAATTCAGCACCATTCAGCCCAATATCTAGGCAAATATGCTCGCCACAGGCGGCCTGTTGCAAGGTTTCGGCTAAAGGACCCGGCTGAAAGGAAAAATCTCCTTTATCCCAAGAGAGCAAACCCTGAACAAGTGCGACCACAGCGGAACGCAGGGCACTATAGAGGCTCTCCTGTACCAAACCACATTCCTCGATGAGCCAACGGTCGAGGGTGCGAAAAGGTACGGTATCTTTTTGCAGTCGTCGGGCCCGGACCAATAGGGCCTCATCGACAACCCAGGGGAAAGCGCCAGACAGGCCAGTCGTTGGTTCCTTCCCCTGCCTCCAAGCGGAAACCACCAAACCTTCTTTAAAGACCAACTCAGCCTGACCACAGTCGCCACACAGCTGCAACAGACCATCGTTACGGCCTAAATAGAGAATTTGCAGCAGATCTCGCAACTGCAGATCTTCAAGGTGACCAGACAGACTCATTTATTCTCGATCCTTGAAAAAGAGTCGAATGGGACAGCCTTCAAAACCAAAGGCCTCGCGAATCTGATTGACCATATAGCGATGATAGGAAAAGTGGATGCCCTGGGTCCGGTTACCAAAAATAACAAAGGTCGGGGGCCGCACCGCCGTCTGAGTTATATAAAAAAGCTTAACCCGTTTACCCTGAGCCATAGGCGGTGCATGACTGATTGTGGCCTCTTTTAATACCCGGTTCAACTCCGGGGTAGAAGCTTTTCGGTTGAATTCCGCCGCCACCTTCTCGACGGTGTCCATGATTCGATTAGTGCGCTGACCGCTCAAAGCTGAAACAAACAACACAGGAGCAAAAGGCAAAAACTTGAAAGAGTCGCGCAAATCAGCGGTATATTGCCCCATGGTCTTGTGATCCTTGACCACCAGGTCCCATTTATTCACCACCAGAATTACCGCGCGGCCCTTTTCGTAGGCATAACCAGCCACGGTCATATCCTGCTCGGTAACCCCTTCGGAGGCATCGATAACCACCAATACCACATGAGCCCGGTCCATACCTTTGAGAGCCTGTACTACACTGAACTTTTCCAGCTTTTGACTGACTTTTCCCTTGCGCCGGATACCGGCGGTATCGATCAGTACGTAACGCTTCTCATTGTATTCCAAGGCGGTATCGATGGCATCCCGAGTGGTCCCGGCGGTGGCATTGGCCACTACCCGCTCGTAACCGAGCAAACGGTTGACCAATGACGACTTGCCAACGTTGGGCCGACCGATCACTGCCAGTCTTACTTCCTGAGTATCCTCTTCGGCAACGGGGTCTTGATAAGGCAGTACGGCCAAAACCTCATCAATCAGATCGCCGACCCCTCTTCCGTGCTCAGCTGAGACGGCATACACTTCTTCAACACCCAGAGCATAAAAATCGGCAGTGTCATCATCCTGCTTGGGACCATCAACCTTATTGATTACATAAAAAACCGGTTTACCTGCGCGACGCAGCCCCGTGACCACTTCGACATCGGACGGTGTCAGACCTTCTCGGCCGTCCATCACCATCAGAATGACATCCGCCTCCTCTATGGCCAGTTGCGACTGTTCTCGCATCTGTACCAGCAGACGATCTTCACTGATCGGCTCAAAGCCACCGGTATCGATAAGGATAAAGGGGATATCATAGCGAGTCACCTCGGCATAATTTCGATCACGCGTCACTCCGGGCACATTTTCAACAAGGGCCCGGCGCTGGCCGACAATACGATTAAAAAGTGTCGATTTTCCCACATTAGGACGACCAACGATGGCAACTACGGACATAACGAAATTAACCCCTCAACAGTAATGAGAACAAACAGTAAGCGCATAAGGCCGCCCTTTATTCGTAACCGAATTCTTTTAACAACCGATTGGACTGAGTCCAATTTTTTTCAACTCTAACAAATAGCTCAAGGAATACTCGAGTTCCAAGCATTCGCTCAATATCATAACGAGCCGCCTGACCGATAGTCTTCAACTTGACGCCTTTTTTGCCGATCACGATGCTTTTGTGGGCTTCTCGCTCGACATGAATGACTGCCTGGATAACCACCAGTTCCTTATCCGGCTTTTCGGTAAAGCTCTCCACCGCAACCGCCACCCCGTAGGGCACTTCGTCATGGGTTTGCTTGAGCAACTGCTCGCGAATCATTTCTGCAACAATAAACCGCTCGGGCTGATCGGTGATCATATCATCGGGATAATAATGGGGCCCCTCGGGCAATAACCCCTTCACGACCTCAACCAGTTCTTCAACCCCCTCACCCTTCAAGCCGGACAAAGGTAGAATAGCGGCAAAATTTAAGCGTTCGGAATAAGCAGCGATCAAGGGCAGCAAGTCGGTCTTAGCTACCAGGTCCGCTTTGTTGATGCCAAGGATTACCGGTACTTGACCTTTAGACAACAAATCGAGAATGAAGTCGTCGCCCCCACCGGGACGGTCGTTAGCCTCGACCAAAAACAATACCGCATCGACCCCCTTACAGGTCGACAAGGCCTGGTCAACCATAAATTTATTAAGGCGCCCCTTAGCACGGTGGATTCCAGGGGTATCTAAAAACAGAATCTGGGTCGAGGGCCGAGTATAAATACCCAAGATACGGTTGCGAGTGGTCTGTGGCTTGTCCGATGCAATGGCGATTTTCTGCCCTAACAGGGCATTAAGTAGGGTCGATTTACCAACATTAGGTCGGCCAACAATCGAAACAAACCCTGAACGGAAGCCTTTGGTATCAGTGGTCATATGCATTATGCTTTCTTTGTGTAATCAACGGCCGAAGCCGCTACGGAATAATGGTTTACAAAAGAGTAGATATCGGCGGAAATGCCGCAGCGGCCTGCAACGCATAGTTCCTACCTTCAATCTCAAAGTGGTCCCGAGCCATGCCTTTATCGCAGCGCAGGGTCAAACAACAACCCCGTTCCTCAAAATAGCGCCAATTGTCCCGTCGCTGACCTAGGACATCGCTCAAATCGGAAGGATGCACCCTCACCTCACACCCCGGTTGCACTGCAAGGACCGTAGTTAAGGCCCTCCGCCAAAGGTGAGATTTTACCAGAGCACCAAAAGCAGGATGATAAGGGCCGGCCACCAAGGCCTGGTCGGGCACCAGCGCGGCCGTTGCCTGCAAACCAAGACGGATAACCGGCACGCCAACTTCCCGACAATGCCAGAGCATCTCAGCACAAAGCTCTACAGCGTCATCGAGGGCTAGAGGTCGATAACAGCCCTGCTGGAAGTCATCTTCCAGTACGGTACCCCGTAGCACCACCGTCGGATAGATACGCAGAAAATCGGGCTCCAGATCCAGGGCTTGGCGCAACGACAGCAGGGCCTCCACGGGTGCTGCGCCCGGCAGTCCGGGCATAAGCTGCAGCCCAACTTGAAGCGACTGAGAGCGAAGCCGCTTAACGGCGCAACCCGCCGATAGGGGGCCATGTCCTCGACCAGCAGCCGCCAACACCTCAGCAGAAAAGGACTGGCAGCCTAATTCAACTGTAGTTACCCCCCCCTGTTGCAGCAGGGTGAGCTGCTCCTCGTCAAGGGCGTCCGGTCGGGTTGAAATGCGGATACCGGCAACTTGCCCCCTCTCGATAAAGGGCTTCACCCGTTGCAGGTAATCCCTCTGCAAGGCCGGTTCCAAAAGGGTGAAACTGCCTCCATAAAAAGCCACCTCACCATCGCCCAGTTCAGGTAACAACAGCGGCAATTCTTTTTCGACTTGCGCAGGCGACGGAGCCACGGAATGACCGGAAACCCACTGTTGCTGACAAAATCGACAACGATAGGGGCAACCGGCATGGGGAATAAAAAAAGGATAGACTTTCATTCTCCGCTATCTGCAAGCCGGGCAATGGCCCGCAGAGCAGCCTGTTGTTCGGCCTTTTTCTTCGTGGTACCCTGTCCCTGCCCAAGGGGCTTGTCGGCTAATTGTACCTCTACCGTATAGTGCCTTCGATGTTCAGGACCATCCTCACAAACCAACACGTATTCAGGAACCTGCCCATAACGGGCTTGAGATATTTCCTGCAAATGTGTCTTATGATCGAGACCATGCTTGCGTTGGGCCGCTTCAGCGATTGGGGTAGTGAATAGCCTTTCAGTCAAAACGCAGGCCGACTCAAAACCTCCATCGCAAAAAACAGCGCCGAGCAAAGCCTCAAGGGCGTTAGCCACTAAACTGTCCTTGTCTCGACCGCCGCTGCGTTCTTCACCGCGCCCAAGACGTAAAAAACCTCCCAGGTGAAGAGAACGAGCGACTATTGACAAGCCTTTTTCGTTGACCACTTCTGCTCGTATGCGCGTCAGTTCACCTTCTTGTGCGGCGGGAAAAAGTCGAAACATATAACGGCTGACCACCAGATCGAGCACCGCATCACCGAGAAATTCTAGACGCTCATTGCAAGCAATCATTCCTCCAGGCTGTTCGTTACTGAACGATTTATGGGTCAGGGCTTCGACCAAAAGGGTGACATCGACGAAGCAATAATCTATATTATCCTGCAGAATCTGCAGACCTTGATCTGCTTGCAAAGCATCTCCAAATCAAGAAAAAAAGAGGGTTCCGGACGCCAGAATAAGCGATCATCTTACACAATGGGAGCGATGAAGGCAACAATACGCTGCCCCTACTCTGCTTTTACCCTTGATTCTTAACCGGCCCGTTCTTATAATTACACGATTTACTCAAGGGGCACTCTTCGCATGGCTCATTTTATCACCTTTGAAGGCATTGAAGGCAGTGGCAAAACCACCCAAATTGCGACCGTAGCTGAGTTTCTTCGCCGCCAGGGCCATGATGTGCTCACCACCAGGGAACCGGGCGGTTGCCCCATCGCCGATTCCATACGGGAGATTTTACTGCACCCCGCTAACGATGCACTAGTGGATCGCGCTGAATTACTCCTATATGCTGCGGCCCGAGCCCAACATGTGGTAGAAATAATTCAACCGGCCTTGCAGGCAGGGAGAATCGTGCTTTGTGACCGTTATACCGATGCCACCCTGGCTTACCAGGGCTACGGTCGCGGCCTCGATTTGAATCTCATCGAGGAGCTTAATACCCTGGCCTGTGCGGGCTGCCGGCCAAATCTGACCCTGGTACTCGACATGCCCCACGAGACTGGACTGCAAAGGGCACTGCAGCGTAACAGCGTAGAAAACATGACCGACGAGGGACGATTCGAGCAGGAGTCATTAGACTTTCATCAGCGCGTTAGGAAAGGTTATCTGGCCCTAGCCAAAGATGCTCCGCAACGCATTCAGGTCATCGATGCCACCGGTAACCCCGGACAGGTTAGTGAGCGACTGATGTCCTGCCTGCATAAATTTCTCGATTCTGGAATTGATTCATGACCTTCGCCAGCATCATTGGTCATGACCGCCAAAAAGATCTGCTTCGGCGGGCTTTGTCCAGCGACAGAGTACCCCATGCCTACCTCTTTGAGGGTCCTGAGGGAGTCGGCAAACGCCTTGTGGCGCTGGCCCTGACCAGGGCAATTTTCTGCCAACGGGGCAATGGATGCGGCGATTGTGCCGCCTGTCGGAAAGTCGACCATCACAACCATCCCGACCTACATTTTGTCGAAGCCGATGGCAATAGCATAAAGATCGAACAGATCCGTACCATGCAAAAGGAGCTTTCTTACAGGCCCCTTGAAGCGCCAAAAAAAATCTGCGTCATCGATAACGCAGAAAAACTCAACCTAGCGGCTGGCAATGCACTGCTTAAAACCCTGGAAGAGCCGACCGCCAACACCCTGATCATTTTACTAACGGCCCAACCGGATGCTCTATTAAGCACGGTTCGCTCCCGTTGCCAACGGTTGCCCTTTGCCCGCATCGAACGAAAACTGCTCATGGAGGTTCTCTGTGAACAGTTGGCCATTGATGAGAAGGAAGCTCATATCCTGACATCACTGGCTAACGGCAGTTTTAAAAAAGCCCTCGGTAAAGACCGAGAGCTCTATATCGATGGACGGTGTGACCTACTAAAGGCGCTGACCGGACTGTCCCCGGGCAGCGTCCTGCCATTATTCAACTTTGCCGAAAAGCTGGCTCAGGACAAAGAAATACTTCCGGAAATTCTTGAGATTTTCCAGGCTTTTTATCGGGACTTGCTGCTTTACCGCCATGGACGTCCGGAAAGTGAACTGGTCAATATCGACCTGATGGAAAAAATTCATAGAGTCGCGAACAATGAATCGACGCCGTCGCTGCTTAATAAATTAACAGCGCTCAACCAAACGCGCCGACAGCTTGCTCGCAATGTCAATCGACAACTGGCCGTAGAAGTCCTGCTCATGCACCTAGTAGCTTGAGCAATCGGACGCTGGCCTCATCAACCCGTTTCATCCAGATAAGGACAATTCGATACGCCCTATGATTCGAATCGTTTCGGTTAAATTCCGCACTGCGGGCAAACAATACGATTTCCTGTGCAACAGTCTCGAACTGAATGCCCAAGATCAGGTTATTGTCGAAACTGATCGCGGCCAGTCCCTTGGCACCGTGGTTGCTGCCCCACAGGAACGCAAACCCACCCAGGCCCCTGACAAACTAAAGAAGGTACTGCGTCTCGCCACGGCCAACGACATTAATATGGCCAAGCAATCCGAGGCTAAGGAGCGGACAGCCTTTGAGTTTTGCAAACAACGCATTCAGTCCCGTAATATGGACATGAAACTAGTGCGGGCTGAGTACCTTTTCGACGCATCGAAAGTCATCTTTTACTTTACCGCCGATGGCCGGGTCGATTTTCGGGATCTCGTTAAGGACCTGGCTCATCATTTCCATACCCGCATCGAGATGCGCCAAATCGGTGTGCGCGACGAAGCAAAGATTACCGGAGGTCTCGGTATCTGCGGACGAGCCCTGTGCTGTTGTACCTTCTTGGTCAATTTCGCCCCGGTATCGGTAAAAATGGCGAAAGAACAGAATCTGGCTCTTAACCCCAATAAGATTTCCGGCCAATGCGGACGCCTGCTTTGTTGCCTTAACTATGAATATGAAACCTATCGTGAGCAACGCAAAACACTGCCCAAATGCGGTCGCAAAGTAATGCATGAAGGCCTGGAAAGTATGGTTGTCGCACAAAACGTTCTGGCCCAAAAAGTAACAGTCAGACGAGAAGACAATGTCAGCATTGAGGTGACCGTTGACCAACTAGAAGCCTTTGATAAAAACACGGAAAAACAGCCATCACACGCCCCCCCAGCCAAAACACGTAGCAGACAGAACACCGGTCGCCGGCAGTCTCCTCGCAAGCCTGCTACTACCCAGGAGAACAAGGACCGTACGCCACAAACAAAGCCACAAACAAAGCCACAAACAAAGCCACAAACAAAGCCACAAACAAAGCCACAAGCAAAGCCACAAGCAAAGCCACAAGCAAAGCCACAAGCAAAGCCACAAGCAAAGCCACAAGCAAAGCCACAAACAAAGCCACAAACTGCAGAGATCAGCGATGGCGATCAAGTAGCCCGTAAAAAGTCCCGCCGCAGACCCCGGCGTCGTCCCGCCAACAGCAAACCATCAGGAGACAAGAATGGATAAGCGCTTCTACGTCACAACCCCTATATATTATGTCAACGATGTACCCCACATCGGACATGCTTATACCACTGTGGCCTGCGATGTATTGGCCCGCTACAAACGGGCTCAGGGCTATGACGTCTTTTTCCTGACCGGCACAGATGAACACGGGCAGAAGGTGGAAAAGGCAGCTCAAGCAAAGGGTGAAACACCTTTGGAACTGGCAGACCGTGTGGTCAAGCGCTTTCAGGCCTTATGGGATAAACTCAACATTAGCCATACCGACTTTATCCGGACCTCGCAGGAGCGCCATAAAAAAGGGGTCCATTACCTCTTTAAAAAACTCTTTGCATCCGACGATATTTACCTCGGTGAATACGAAGATTGGTACTGTACCCCCTGCGAAACCTTTTGGACCGAAACACAACTTATCGAGGGCTGCTGCCCCGACTGCGGCCGGCCAACGGACAAGTTAAAGGAAGAATCGTACTTCTTCCGGATGAGCAAATACCAGGAAGCCCTACTGCAGCACATTGAGGAAAATCCTGACTTTATCCAGCCTCGTTCTCGGCGCAATGAAATCCTGAACTTTGTCCGTGAAGGTCTTCGAGACCTGTCTATCTCCCGCACCTCCTTCTCCTGGGGGATTCCGGTACCGGACAATGAAAAACATGTCATCTACGTTTGGTTTGACGCCCTGACCAATTACATCACCGCCCTCGGCTACCCCGATGGTAAAGATCAGAATTTTGAAAAATTCTGGCCAGCGAACGTGCACATCATCGGTAAAGACATTTTGCGCTTTCACACCGTCTACTGGCCGACCTTTCTCTTGGCTGCCGGCCTTCCCTTGCCAGAAAAGGTCTTTGCCCATGGCTGGTGGACTGTCGAGGGACAGAAGATGAGCAAAAGTCTGGCGAACGTAGTCGAGCCGAACATGCTTATCGACAAATACGGGGCCGACGCCATTCGCTACTTCTTACTGCGTGAGGTCCCCTTTGGCCTCGACGGCGACTTTTCCCATTCGTCACTCATCCATCGTCTTAATTCGGACTTGGCCAACGATCTCGGCAACCTGGTGAGCCGTTCTACCGCCATGGTTAACAAATACTGTGACGGTGTATTGCCCGGTGTCAGCACCTTAAATGAATCGGATGAAGCCTTCATCAGCCGCTTTGCACCGGTTATAGAGCGGGTCAATCAGTTGATGAATGAGCAGGCCTTCAACAAAGCCCTGCAAGCCATCTGGGAACTGATCAGTGCTGCCAACAAATACATTGATGACAGTAGTCCCTGGGCCCTGGCAAAAGACCCTGCGCAACAGGAACGCCTTGGCACGGTGCTCTACAATCTGCTTGAAGCGGTACGCCTCGTCGCCCTGCTGGTCGGTCCCTTTCTGCCCGATACCGCCAAGAGTATTATGTCGACCCTTGGCCAGCCAGAAGCTGAATTAAATCTGATCGATAACAGCCGCTGGGGACTGCTACAGCCCGGAACACCTATTGCCAAAGCTGCGCCCCTCTTTCCCCGCATTGAAGCAGAGTAACGCAGTCCTTCACATAGTCGTTTATACTAAGGGGCGCTTTTGCGCCCCTTAGTATTGGAGAACCATTATGGACCATCGTCCCCCCGCTCTCATTGACACTCATGCCCACCTCGACAACGGGCGCTTTGCAGCTGACCGGCCCCAGGTTATTGACGCGGCCAAGACCGCTGGTGTGAACCATATCCTGACCATCGGCTGTGATCTGGCCAGCTCTAAGACTAGCGTCGAGATCGCAACAACCTATGATGAAGTCTATGCCGCAGTCGGTATTCATCCCCACGCTGCCCGGGAGGCGACCGACGAAGTGATGGCCGAGTTAAAAGCCCTGGCCCTGCAGGATAAAGTAGTGGCCATCGGCGAAATGGGTCTCGACTATTATCGAGACCACTGCCCTCATGATATTCAAGAGACCGCTTTTCGTCGTCAGATCGCCTTGGCCATAGAATTAGACCTGCCGATTATCGTTCACGATCGAGACGCCCACCAAGACGTATTGCGTATATTGCAAGAAGAGCAGGCGCAGCAGGTCGGTGGAGTGTTGCACTGCTTCAGCGGCGATCTGGCCATGGCTAAAGCCTGCATCGAGCTGGGTTTTTATATTTCCTTCCCCGGCCCCCTCACCTACCCCGCTAACCAGGCCTTGCGGGATGTGGCTGAAGCCATCAGCACCGACCATCTTCTGCTGGAAACCGACTGCCCTTATCTTGCTCCGCAATCCCGCCGAGGCAAACGCAATGAGCCGGCATTTGTCCGCGAGACCGCCGAGGAATTGGCCAGAATCAAGGGCCTCTCTCTAGAGGACATCGCCCGGACTACCAGCCTCAACGCCTTTCGCTTATTCGGTATCGGCGCTCCAGATCAGCGCAGCCGCATCGCCTACCCAATTCGCGACGCGCTCTATCTCAACATCACCAACCGGTGCAGCAACAAATGTATTTTTTGCGCAAAGTTTAAGGATTTCACGGTCAAGGGCCACGCCTTGGAGTTGGAAAGGGAACCGACCGCGGAGGAGGTTATTCAAGCCATCGGGCGGCCACAGGACTATCGAGAAGTGGTGTTTTGCGGCTACGGCGAACCTTTGCTGCGCCTTGACCTGATTAAAGAAGTGGCAGCCTGGCTACACGAGCAAGACATCAAAGTCAGGATCAATACCGATGGCCAGGGAAACCTGTTTCACCAGCGCAATATCCTGCCTGAATTAGCCGGCCTGATAGACGCTGTCTCAGTCTCCCTCAACGCCGCTGATGCTGCAAACTATCAGCGAATCTGCCAGTCAGATTTCGGCGAGGAAGGGTATCAGGCGGTCAAAGAATTTATCCAGGAAGCTAAAAAGTATATCCCGTCGGTCACCGCCAGCGTCGTGACCTTGCCAGGAATCGATGTGGAGGCCTGCCGCAAACTTGTGGAAGAGGATCTCGGGGTGCAATTTCTGGTGAGAATGTATAACGAGGTGGGTTGAATATAATCCGGAAAAATCGAAGAAAAAACCGTCAAGCGCGGAGGGCTGCGCAATAGGACCGGTAAATAGCTTCGCCGGAAACAAAACGGACGATTTTGACACCCATACCACCTTTTCTAACTGCCCGCAGCAGTTGAGGTGGCACCCGCTTGGCCCACTGAACACGAGCCTCCACCCTGACCTCCAGGTCGTGACCCATAATCAGGGTGATGATCAACAGGGTGCCCGGTCGAGAGACCACGGCGCTCTGAATAAAAAAACCCTGGCGGGTAATATCGCAGGTGAAACCGATTCGTTTCGGCCCCTCCGGACCGAACCGGACCTCTAGGCGACGATTTTTACGGAGGTCCAAACGCTTTTCACTCATGAGATATCCTTTCTTGTAGAGCCCAAACGTTACAACATTTCACCCTGAAAGAAAAGTTCTCCTTGCCAGCGACCACAGCACTCAACATAAAAACCAATACACCTGTCGTAAAAGGTAGGTGTTTTGGTTGAGACCTTTGACTTAATGACCGGGGTCTGGTCCTTTAAAAGGTAGGATCTTGGCCGAAGTCCCGCAGCGACGCCTGCGTTCAAGAATTTCACAAGGATCATTGATAACGGCCTGGAACTTCTGAAATTGCTGCCAAAAAATTTCCACCATGGCATTCATACGCGCAATGGGATCCTTGTACTTTTTCAACTGATGTTCGATCCTGCGTTGAATGCCATAGGCTTCTGCCCTGTGTTCCTCTGGCACATTATCCAGGGCTTGGCGAATCAGATCAGCACTAAGCCTGTCGAATTTTTCTGGATCGTGCTGGTAGATTCCCTGCAACTGCTCGTAAATACTATCAAGCTTGTCTATATGATTTTCCATGACGGCTCCTTGCTTCAGGTTGTTCAACCTATTCCTGAATATCACAGCAGCGAATAACGTTACCCTTCCAATAATCCTCCTCCCCCCTATACGCAAGATGGATGGCGTTCAAAAACGTTCTCAGAGCAATCTAAAAAGCTATCTATTTAACATTATGCAAGAAAACCACTAGGCATCAAGCTAGTACCAATATATTGCCTAGTATTGTGACTGTAAGAATATACCGATCTGACCCCACATCGTGATTCTCTTTACAAATAATCTCATAGATAAATAAACCCTGTTTTCAGCAACGCCAGAAATAAGTCGAGAAAAATGGATTATCGACACCAACGAAGTGGTAGGAATTCTACCCTTGGCCCAATGATCCACGAGACATGATCGGCTCAAAATGAGTTCCCTAATGGCCTTTTTGGGCCTGCCGTCCAAGAGACTTTATCCTTGGCAGACGCTTCAAACAACGATAGGATAACAAAATTCTTATTAAGGAGTGTGATACATGCCCAGGAAAGGTATCAGCTACGAGCAGGTTGCCAAAGCTTGCACCGAACTGGAAAAATTCCAACGCCTGAGTGTACGCGCCATACAGGCGAAAACCGGCGGCTCCATGACTACGGTGCTTAAGCATTACCGCCGTTGGCAACGGGAAAGCTCAGGGCAAAAGGGAGTGGAAACAGTCATCTCGGACCGACTGCGTCATGCCCTGCTGAGTGAATTGGACGAGACCGCTGTCCAATCCCGACAGGCTGTTCAGCAAGAGCTTAAGGAAGCGCAACAGCGCATTGAGAATACAAGGAAGGAAGCGGACTCAAAGCATCGCCGCTTAATACAACAAGTTCAGCAAGCCCGTCGGCAGCAGACTCTGTTAGAACACAAAAAAAACGATGCAGAGCAGCGGGCCTCTGTGGCTGAAAGCCAGCTGCGCAGCGCCCACGCCCTCCTTAGCAACCGGATGAAACCTCTTCAAGAAGAACGCCTCAAGCCGCGATCCAATGAAACAGCCCTGCAGCAGATACAGGATCTCAAGCGAACCTCAGAAAATAAGCCGCTAGAGCAGGAACCGCATGCTCGCCCCGTGGAAGAACCGCTGCAGGATTCACCTCAGCAAAAAAAAGTGAGCACAATAAAAAAACAAGGTAAAAAGGTTCAACAAAGCTTGTTTGACTTCTAACAAGAGCAGACTAAATACTCCTGATCTGACCGAACAATCTATCCCCTGCCCCATCTGCCATACTATCTACTGGTCGTCATTTTTCGGCAATAGAATAACCTGGATATCAAAAAAACCGTCTAGTCCATACCGACCCAACTCACGACCATTACCCGCCGGTTTGTTACCGCAAATAGGGGCCAGCAGACTATACGGGCCTCCGTTCACATCCACCTGACCGGCCTGTTATCGACGAGCCACAGCCAGTGGTCGCAGAGCATCGCCTGACCAGAACGCAGCAGTCAGGGCGTACTCCCAATGTTCCACACTTCAATTGAGCAGAATCAAAGGACTCTTTCACCGCAATAGGTTAGCATGTTGGCAATGAAAACCATAAACAACCCACAAGGCCAACGCAATCTAAAGAAACTACGCCGTGATCTAAGAACGCTGGCACTGTTCAGTACTGTCTACTGCCGCAATCACCACAATGGTCCGAAGACTACTCTCGTCCCGAAAGAGCTACCGACTAGCGTGCCGGGATTGGAACATTATCGCTATTGTACCAATTGCCAGGAACTGCTGACCTATGCTATTGACCGGCGCCTGCGCTGTCCACTTGATCCTAAACCTGCCTGCCGTGATTGTCCGCACAACTGTTACGCAGAACCACAACGGACAATGATCCGGAAAATTATGGCCTTTGCCGGCCCTTACCTCATTAGACGCGGACGATTCGACTTACTATGGCGTCTTTATTTCAGCTGAAGGCAGTTCAGTGACCAGCCTACAAAGATATTTGCTTGCCCCCCCCCCCGCACCCCATCCGGAAATATATCCAAAGATATCTCTGATTGATGTATTACGACGTTTCGCTACAACAATTTAAAACAGCCTCTTCGGCGAAATCAAGAGGCTGTTGTTTGGCTTGTCATGGTACGTTACGAGAAACAGCACGCCCCGGAAATAGCGATAGTCCCAGCTATTGAAAGTACAAGCGTATCGTTTAAAGTTATGAATCTAAATTGTTCAGGGATTCACTTGGAAGTCTTAAATTAAAGGTCCCTGGCTGTGCCAGTATTTTTTCAACTTCAGCCAGTGGCAAGGGTTTGCTAAACAAAAAACCTTGAGCAAGTTCACAGTTCAACTCGACCAGGAATTCCAGCTGGCCGACCGTTTCCACCCCTTCAGAAACGACCTGCATACCCAAGGTCTGAGCCATGCGAAGAATTGTTTTCACCAAAATGGCATCTTGTTGGTTGGTACAAACGTGCTCCATGAATGACCGGTCTATTTTTAATTTCTCAATACGGAACCGCTTGAGATAGCTGAGGCTGGAATATCCCGTACCAAAATCATCCAGGCTTAGACCGACACCGATATTCTTGAGGTGATTCATGACCGTTTCTACTGAATCGGAGCTTTCCAAAAAAATATTTTCGGTCACCTCTAATTCTAATTGTTTTGGTGGCAAGGCGTAGTCGATGAGCGTCTGTTCGACGAAATTCGCAAAATCACTTTCGAAGAGCTGCCGGGCAGAGACATTAACCGAAACCGGTAGGTCCGGGAAACCTAAGGTGCGCCAAGACGCCATGGTTCGGCAGGTGGCTTTAAGAACCCACTGGCCAAGGGAGACGATGAGATTAGACTCTTCGGCGATGGGTATGAACTGATCAGGTGGAATCAAGCCTTTTTGGGGATGGCGCCAGCGCACCAGTGCTTCCATTCCGGCGATGCGCATTTCTGGCAATTGGATAATGGGCTGATAATGCAATTCTAGTTGATCGTGCAACAGTGCCTGACGTAATTCTTTTTCGACAGTCAAGCGGTGTTGTACTCGTTGATTGATTTCCTGGTGAAAAAATTGAACATTGTTACGTCCGGAATCTTTGGCAAAATACATTGCGGCATCAGCATGTTCGAATAGGGTGGAAAAGTTGCCCCCATCTTCCGGGAAAACGGCTACCCCCATACTGGCACTGATCGTATGAAAAGTATCCTTAAGGTTAAATCGAGGCTTGAAGCAAGCCATGGTTTTTTGGATCAGGGAAGTGACGGCATCGGTTTTCTGAAGGTCGGTGAAAAGAATAACAAATTCATCACCGCCAATGCGGCACACCGTATCGCTACTGCGAACAGCATCGGTGAGTCGTTGGGCCACTTCGCAAAGCAGTTGATCCCCTAATGGATGCCCAAAGGAGTCGTTGATGGCTTTGAAACCGTCCAGATCAAGGACGCATAGGGCCAGCTGGGTATCGGTCCGCCGCGCATGCCCTGCCGCCAGTTCAAAATGTTCAGCAAACAGAGTACGGTTAGCCAATCCGGTCAATTGATCGTGGTGCGCCAAAAAAGCTATTTTTTCTTGATCCTGTTTTTGTTCGGTAATAAAACGGGCCTGCTGTACATTTTGGTAAGCGAAGAGGGATAACTGGTTGGCCAGAGTATGCAGTGCCTGGGCCACCTGTGCGAACTGCTCGCCCGACATGACAGGTATCTCTAGAAAAGCCTCAACCATAGCCCCTTCATCGGTTCCGATTAAACGGGCATAGGCACGCATCTGGTCCTCGGTCTGGGTGGCGTCGCGCACCTGTCCGACCAACCAATTGGCGATGTGCCGACCGTCGACAAGGATTGCCGCCCCGGCATCCCAGAGCCCCGCACTTTGGCAGCGCTGAATTGTTGGCCCCTGACTAGCGGCCTGAGCGATTGAAGCATCGGACCGACAGCAATTCGCTTGGCCCATTTCTGTTTTACGTACGATGTCTTGGCAAAGGCGGCGAAAATTGCTTGGCGTTGTGAGGGGGGTGCCATCCGGGCTGACCATCAGTGCTGCAACGCCGGTGGCATGAGCAAAATCGTCCTGCAGGCGCTGGATGTCCTGCAGATTGAATAAGTCTTCGAAGGTCATGCTCGTAGCATCATCCAGAGGACGCGTCAGTGCCAGCAATCGTTTTTCAAGAGCTCTTTCGGTCCGCTTTTTTTCCGTTATGTCATGAATGATGGAGTAGAGCAGCGACCGGCCAGCCACCTGTACCGGACCACTGAAAACCTCTACGTCTCGCAACAATCCATCTGCCCTTTGATGTTGGAACATAAAAGATCCAGCTGGCTGGCGGGCCGTCTGCCCCATCTTCACCAACAGGTCCTTGGGGCTGAGGGTTTTATTGATGTCGCAGATATTTTTTTGGCGAAGTTCGTCCCGGCTCCAGCCATACCAGGAGACCGCAGCCGGATTAGCATCAACGATTTCTCCGGTTCCCGGATCGAGTATCAGCATGACCGCATGATTATTCTCAAAAAGGCTGCGATAGCGGGCCTCGCTTTCAGTTAAAGCTTCCTCAGCCTTTCTGCGCAAGGTGATATCTAGGGCAGTAAAAGTGACTCCGAGAGAAAGATCTGATGAATCCAAGGGAGATGAAGCCAACCAGATATCCCTGATGCTGCCGTCTTTGCGTTGCCAGCGGGTCTCTACAGCTCCAGTACCCGCCGCCTTTATCTGGGCATACTTTGTCTTGCCGACCAACGCGTAATCTTCTTCAGACAAGTACAACATTCTTGAACTCTTGCCGATGAGTTCTTCGGTGGTGTAGCCCGTGATCTCGCAAAGACGTTGGTTAACCTCGGAAAAAACCCTATTGCACACCACGCCAATCCCTGTTGGCGCCACCCGAAACACACTCTGCAGGCGTTCATCACTTAAACGCCGGGTCTCTTCCGCATGCTTGCGATCCGTAATGTCCAAATGGGTACCAACCATTTGCAGCGGTTGGCCGCTTTCGGTCCAAGACATTACCTTACCGCGATCCAGCACCCAAACCCAATGGCCAGCCTGGTGGCGCATACGAAATTCACATTCATAGTAATCACTTTGGCCGCGGAAATGCCACTCCAAGGCCTTCTCTCTTCGCTGAAGTCCATCGGGGTGTACAAATTGTTCCAAGATCTTGATGCTGACAGGGGAGATTTTCTTCTGCGAATATCCAAGCATCTCGGCCCAGCGCTCGTTAACGCAGGTTTCTCCTGTTTGAATATTCCATTCCCAGGTGCCCACACCCGTCCCCCACAGGACACTTGCCAAGCGCTCCCTTTCAGTGCGAAGTTGCTGGCGGCGGAGATATTCTTTGGTGACATTGCGAAACACAAGGACCGCTCCGATGACCGCTCCGTTCACATCATGAATGGGCGCACAACTGTCGGCGATATGGTATTCAGTGCCGTCCCTGCGGATAAGTAGAGTGTGATTGGCAAGATCTATGCTTCGGTTGTATTGCAGGCAGTGATCCACCGGATTTTCAACCACGGTTCGAGTTTGGCTGTTGATGATAGAGAATATTTCTGTAATAGGGAGCCCCATCGCTTCGCTGCTGGACCACCCGGTCAAGTCTTCAGCTACCCCATTAAGGCTGACAACTCGTCCGGTTTTGTCGGTGCTGATTACGCCATCACCTATAGAACTTAATGTAGCGGATAGGCGTTTTTCACTATGAAGCAGTTCAGCCGTACGCTTTTTCACTTGTGATTTCAATAGTAAGCGATTGAAAAAAAGCAGTACAGTGACGCCCACCACCGACAATAAAATAAATTTCAAATAAAGTGGAAAGACCTCCTGCTTTTCCTTGTAGTTCAACCAATACGTCAATTGCTGATAATAAAAAGAACCTTGGTCATTTTTCCAACGGAACAGGGTCTGGTCAATCTGCCTGAGGATATCGGGGTGATGGCCTTTTTTACTGACAAAATGGATAGAAAAAGGTGAAAACTGAATAGAACTGGGGACTAAATCGTGTTGATTGGCGTGGCGCAAGCCATAATGTTGCGGGGCGACACCTGCAACCACCTCACCATTTTTAACCGCCTCAAACACATCGGAAAAACTTGGGAATTCGCGGATCCTGGGAACAACACCCAGGCTTTTGGACGTGTTGATAAAGTTCTGACCGCTGATATCGCGGTGCATGACTCCCACAGGCTGACCTGACAAATCGGAGATATTGATACTGGTAGATCCGGTCTTGATAAATACTTGTCCCCATAGCTCCACCGTAGGCTGAACGGTGTAATCCATCACCTGCGCTCGTTGCTGAGAATAAGCAGCCGACATGACCAGATCTACTTCACCACTCTGCAAGCGCGCTAAGCCTTCAGCCCAACTTCCTTCAACATAGGTCAGTTGCCAACCTCGTTCTTCGGCTATCTTGTTCAAAAGGGCTGGGTTCAGACCTTTTGCCTGGTTATTTTCGTCCTGATAGTTTATTGGCTCAAACGAAAAAACACCGACCCGAAGCTGCGTCTGGCTAGCCAGAAGGGGGCCCGGCAAGGTAAGTAGAAAAAAAACCAGAGATAAAATTCGCCAAAACATATTCATTCTATCCATCCAAAGGGGTCATGAAGAGAAAGTTAAGCGAGGTTGAAACTACCTGGCAGTTTAAATTTCATGCTTAAACCATGAATTGCGAACTATTTACTTCCGAGAAAAAATTTCAAGGCATTTTAAAACGGCAAACCATCTTTTCCTTAGGATTACCTACCCCGCATGAACACAGTAACTTTAATTTAATGGCTTCATTATGGCAAAGAAAAAAGGTCGTTATAAAAATGAATATTGGCTAAAAGCCCATTGATTTAGCTGGATCAAGAAAGGGAGCGACGTAGCTACACATGCTTCATCTTTTTCATTCAAACGGAAAGCTAATTACTCATTTCCTCACTATCAGGTGGTGGAATAAAGGGCAAAGCTTGATTTACTAGAGAGCGATAAGAAGAATATTGTAAAAATAAAAATTCAGCCGGCTGCTACGCTGAGAAAAAAGCTACATTTTATTGACCGTCATCAAGTCCAGCAATAGGTAACGGTGTCAATATCAATTCAACAAAAATAAAAACACCAACCATTTCATGGGGGCTTATAATGAAACGTAATATTGTCAAAATTGATGAAGAAAAATGCAACGGCTGCGGTCTCTGTGTTCCTTCCTGTGCCGAAGGAGCCATTCAGATTATCAACGGCAAAGCTAAGTTGATAGCCGACAACCTCTGCGACGGCCTCGGCGCTTGTCTCGGCGATTGTCCGCAGGACGCCATCACCATCGAACAGCGCGATGCAAAGGAGTTCGACGAGCAGGCGGTTGCCGCCTCTCAGCCAGCGGTCAAGGTTCCGGTTCGCAGCGGTGGCTGTCCCTCGGCACAAGCGCTAAAATTGTCTCCACCAAAAAAATCGCTGACGACTAAAACAGAAATCGGCCCTTCCCAATTGGGCAACTGGCCGGTGCAGCTCAAGCTGGTGCCGCCAAGCGCGCCTTTTCTGGCCGAAGCCGACCTGCTACTAGCTGCCGATTGTGTGCCCTTTGCCTACCCCGATTTTCACCAGAAATTCCTAGTCGGCAAGACCCTGTTGATCGGCTGTCCCAAACTGGATGATGTCGAAGCCTATGGGGAAAAATTGACCGCTATACTGAGTCAAAACAACATACAGAGTTTGACGGTAGTGCGCATGGAAGTTCCCTGCTGCACAGGACTGGTCAATCTCGCCCAACAGGCACTGGCCGCCAGCGGCAAGGATATCCCCTTTGAAACCGTCACCATTGGCATCAAAGGCGAGCTGAAATAACTCACTAGGTCCTTATCCTAAGATAGGAACCCGATCGGCCAACGCTCTATTCATGCTCTCCTTGTCCAGACCGCGAGCTTGGCCTTTTCACACCTCTGCCTTTAATTTTGTTGCAAAAAAGTTTCCGGCTCCGAAACAAAGAAGGCCCCACACCTCATGGCGTGGGGCCTTCTTTGATTCTCTATTGATCTCGACCTACTTAATGAGCAGTTCAGTTATAAAGCACCCACCAGCGGTTTCAAACTCGACCGCGAAGCGCTGGGTTTTACCGGTCGCCTCACAGGTATAGCCTCGCCCGGAGATCACCGACGGAATCGACAATTGCACGTCCTGCTCCTGCTCGGGCAATAGATATTTGATGCCACCCGCAACCATATTGGCCAACTCACCGATGGCATCCTTTACTTCATCGTTGACTTCGTCGAGGTCGAGCTCCAAAAACGCATTGGTGATGGCGATGGCGACTTCCTCGGGCAGATGAATAATCACCGTCCCTCGCAGGTCGCCGGCAAAACCGAGCATACCAGATAACATACGCTGATCCGGCCTGGAAAGCGGTACGCCCTCAAGCGCCGTTACCTCCAGGAAAAGCATGGTAGAAAAGATTTCCCCCACCGCCTGATCAATGATCCCTTTGTAATCCATTGAAAAGAGTCCTCTTCCTTATAAAAAAACCTGCCAAATAAAATTTTGCTATGCCATCAAGGCACTAATAATACTTTAATCAATCTAAATCGAACCATATCCTTACGGTATAACAAGGTTTTATGTCAAGCCCGAAAGAGAACAATGGCTTGCAGAAGTGGTTTTCAAACTCTTTCCGGCAAAGAGAAACGGGGCTCTTCAATCGCCTGTCCGCGGCAGACTGGGCACTTGCCAGGCTTTTGAAAACGTTGGCGCTTTTCAAAGATAAACCCGCACCTCTTACAAACAGACGGATCAATACGAAGCGTCTTCCGCTGTTGCTGAAAACTACGTCGAATGTGCTCTAAATGATGATAGACCTGTTTTTCAGGCAAACCAATTGCCATCGACAGATCTTTGGCGGTAACCGACCGTTGCTGTAGCAACACGACGATCTGCTGACGCAAAGTGGCTACCTGTTCGGCTGGCACCGGAGGTCTATTGACTTGCTTGGCGGTCACAACAAACTCCTTCCTGCTACTCACAATCTTCATTTCACCCAGATTAGCATAAACGGTCGGGCTTCTGTCCCTTCCTTCTTGACTTACGCAAAACTTACGCATATGCTTTGAGAGCCAACACAGAGGAGTTATGAATGAGTCCAATTACCCCAAAACAGAAACAGGTGTTTGACTTCATTGCCCAGCACATTGAAAGTCAGGGTTTCGCCCCTTCCCAGCAAGAAATTGCCAAGGCCTTTGGTTTCCGTTCCCTTGGCACTGTGCAGAACTACCTAGTCCGCCTGGAGCGCGAGGGTTTACTGAGCCGAGACTGGAACGGCCGGCGCAGCCTGCGGTTGACGGCCGCTAGCGAACAGGGCATGCAACTGCCGCTAGCAGGCACCGTTGCAGCTGGTAAACCGATCGAAGCCATCGAAACATCTGACACCATCGATGTCCCCCCAGCGATGATCGGTGCCGGAGAACACTTTGTACTGCATGTTGCTGGCGACTCCATGGTTGATGACGGCATTCTTGACGGCGACTACGTGGTGGTACGTAAGCAGGCAACAGCCGAAAATGGACAGACTGTGGTTGCCCTGCTCGATAACGAAGCAACCGTCAAACGCCTGTATCGCCACGGCCAGATCATTGAGCTGCATCCGGCCAACCCTACCATGCAACCCATCACCGTCGACGCTGAAACCCCCTTTGGTATCGAAGGAGTGGTCGTCGGAGTGATCCGTCACTACCGCTGACATGACACGGGATATTCTTCACCTGGCTGTGCCTGACTTTGACGTTTCTCTGGCACGAGCCGTCGATCCCTCGTTGCGCCATCGGCCTCTGGCTGTGGCCGCTGGTCAGAGTCAGGGAAGCCTGTTGCACTGTGTTTCAATTGAGGCCCGCCAGGACGGCGTTACCACCGGCATGAACGTTCACTTGGCCCGCAAGTGCTGCCCTTCCCTGCAGTTACTGACGCCCCGGCCGGAGTTGGTCTGCAAGGCGGTCAGGGGTTTACGAAAACTGGCCAGTCACTGCAGCCCCCTGTGGGAGCCAAACGGCGAGGGGCGGATGTTTCTAGATCTGACCGGTGGTAGCCGACTACTCGGTTCTCCACTTGATGTAGCCGCGCGTCTGGAGCAACAGGTCGCCGATAGATTGCAGCTTCCGGCAATCTTCGGTGTGGCCGGCAACAAACTGGTTGCCCGCATGGCCGGTGCTTCCCTTGGCCGCCCGGGTATCTGCGATGTATTACGTGGCAATGAGCGAAACTTCATTGCTCCTTTGTCTGTTTCTTGCCTGCCGGGGATCGGCAGGCTACGAAACAAGCGGCTGCTACAAGACCTCAATCTACGCCGAGTGGAACAAATTGCGGCCCTGTCCGTAGCACAACTAGAACCTATATGCGGCCCTTTCTCCGCCCTGTTGCAACAACGCTCTCGCGGCATCGACCCCGACCCCGTCCAACCAACACAACGCTCAACAAATATCAGTGAAGAAACACTGCTCGAAAAAGCAAGCAACGAAGAGACTGCGATCCGAGCAGCCCTGGGTCGCCTGACCGAACGGTGCGGACTACGTCTGCGTCGCCTGGGCCGCGACACTAGACATCTGCGCCTGACCCTGGGCTATGCAGATGGATACAGTATTGAAAAGCGTATAACTTTAACCACACCCTGCCATCTCGATTTGGACATTATGAACGCTGCCGACAATCTGCTACAGCGAGCCTGGCAGCGCCGGATTCGCTTGCGCCATCTGCGGCTGAATTGTGAACAACTGGTTGTACCCAGCAGGCAGCTGTCGCTATTTTCCACACCACAAACAGGCCAGATCAACGACGCCCTGCAGGACACGTTCGATGAACTACGCCAGCGCTTCGGCAGGCAGGCAGTGGGTTGGGGACGCAACATCTGAAAGACACCCATGACTTCCTTCGTACACCTTCATGTCCACTCATCCTTTTCGCCCAACTGGGGGTTGCACGCTCCGCAGGAGCTGTGCGCCGCGGCTCGGTCCCTGGGAATGAAGCAACTGGCCCTGACCGACCGCAACGGTCTCTACGGCTTGCCCAACTTTCTCGCCGCAGCAAAACGCAACGGACTTATTCCCCTGGTCGGCAGCGAACTCGTCAGCAACGGGCAGCGGGCCCTGCTGCTGGTGCGGGATCAGACCGGCTATATCAACCTCTGTCGATTAATCTCGGCCCTGCATACGAATTCCACCTTTGATCTAACGGCTGCCCTGGTCAGCCATCGGGCCGGGCTGTTTATTCTAAGCGATGACCGCGCCCTGCTTACCCGTTTGAGCCATGGGGACCGTAACGGCCTGTATGTTGAGCTGTCTCCCGGTCACGCCATGGAGCAGTCTCGGCAACTGGCCCGGCAACTAAAGCTGCCACCCGTTGCCACCACTAGGGCACTCTTGCTTCATAGGGATGATCACCAGCTCCATCGCGTATTGCGGGCCATTGCCCAAAACACGACCTTGTCCCGGCTGGCCGCCATTGATTGCGCCAGCCCGGCGGCCCTACTCTGTTCCGCTCAGGACCTGGCCGACCGGCTACCCCACTGCCCCGAAGCACTGGAAAATAGCGTCCGAATCGCCGAAGCGTGCAAGACCGACTGGAATTTCGACGCCACTATTTTCCCCCGCTACGAAAACCTGGCCGACACAGAGGCCGCATTCGAATTGACCAAAAGGGCTCGAAAAGGAGCCCTGTGGCGCTACGAAACCCTCGACGACAGGATTGAAAAACGTCTCGCTAAAGAACTGAATCTAATTCTCAACAAAGGTTTTGCCCACTATTTTCTGGTAGTGCAGGAACTGGCTGGGCGTTCGCCGCGTACCTGCGGTCGGGGCAGCGCTGCCGCTTCTCTTGTGGCCTACTGCCTAGGGATCACTCATGTCGACCCTTTGCGCTACAACCTGTTCTTCGAGCGGTTTCTCAACGAGGGGCGACAGGACCCACCCGATATCGACATCGACTTTCCCTGGGATGAGCGGAACGAAATTCTGGATTTTGCTTTTACCCGTTACGGCCGAGAGCGGGCCGCGATGGTCGCCAATCAGGTGGGATTCAAAAGCCGCTCTGCCTTGCGGGAGATCGCTAAGGTTTTTGGGCTGCCCGCGGCGGAGATCAAGTCGGTCACCGACCGGCTGGCCAGTTGCTGGTCGCCAGACAAGGGTGTTCAGGCGCTGCAGCAGCATCCGCTGTTTCGCGGTGAGGATCTGCACGAAGACTGGCGTACCATCGTTGCACTGGCTGGCCGCCTCGACGGCCAGCTGCGCCATCTATCCCAGCACTGTGGCGGACTGGTAGTGGTACCCGACGACATGCGTTATTATGTTCCGGTGGAAACGTCAGCCGGCGGACGGCCCCTCATACAGTGGGAAAAAGACCAGGCGGAAGCCGCCGGACTGGTAAAAATTGACATTCTTGGCAACCGCTCCTTGGCGGTTATCCGCGACGCTCTAGCGGCCATTGAGCAACACCACGGCACTACCATCGATTACCCAAGCTGGCAGCCTTTGACCGACGACAAGACCCGCGCTCTGCTCTGTGCTGGTGATACTGTTGGCTGCTTTTACATCGAGTCACCGGCCACTCGCCAGCTCCTGCAAAAGATGTGGCACCAACAACCGTTGCCCACCGAAGATTCCCTGTTTGAGCATTTGGTCATGGCCTCGTCGATTATCCGTCCGGCGGCCAATCGCTTCATTCGCGAATTCGTCGCCCGTATGCGCGGCAAGCCCTGGTGTCATCAACACTCCGGCTTGACGCCAATCCTCGGCGAAACCTACGGTCTAGCTGTTTATCAGGAACAGATCACGCAAATCGCCATAGCCCTAGCCGGCTTCTCCGCCAACGAAGGTGACCAGCTGCGCAAGATCGTCAGTAAAAAGGACAAGGAACAGCGGCTGTCCGACTTTCAGCAACGCTTCATAGCCGGGGGAGAACAGCAGGGCATCGACAGAGCCGTTCTAAAGAAGATCTGGGAGCAGATCCTGTCCTTTGCCGGTTATTCCTTCTGCAAGCCCCACTCGGCATCCTATGCCTTGGTCAGCTGCAAGTCGGCCTGGCTCAAAGCCAATTACCCGGCCGAGTTCATGGCCGCAGTGATCAGCAACGGCGGTGGCTACTATTCCACCCTAGGCTACCTGTCCGAGGCACGGCGTCTGGGGCTATCCATCCTGCCCCCCGAGATCAATTGCAGCGATTACTCCTATCGTGGTCGCGGACCAAAATTGCGCGTCGGCCTGCAACAGATAGCCACCCTCACCCGACAGACGATCGACCACCTGCTGCAAGAACGAAAGCACAACGGCCCCTTTGCCGATCTTGCCGACTTTCTGGTACGCCTGCCACAGCTTGGTGAAAGCGATATCAAGCTGTTGATCAAAGCCGGCTGCTTTGATCTGCTGGAGGGGGCTCATCGACGGCCACAGCTGATTTGGCAGCTGCTCAACCGACGACACCTGGCTAAGGCAACCAGCTTCGATCTGTTTGCCCCACCCAAGCCGGCCATTCCCGAGTTACCTCCCTGTGAACGCAGCGCCCTGCGGGCTCAGGAGCTGGAGAGCCTCGGCCTACCCGTCTCCCACCACCCCCTGGACCGCTGCCGAACCGCCATCGCCCGCAGCGGTTCGATCCCGGCAGCCACGCTGGGGCGCTGGCTTGGCCGCCATGTCACCCTGGTTGGTTGGTGGGTCACCGGCAAACCGATTCGCACCCACGAGGGGCGCCCCATGGAATTCGCCACCTTCGAGGACCACAGTGCTCTGTTCGACGCCACCCTGTTCCCCGCCATCTACGACCGTTATTGCCGCCTTTTGGCCCAGCCTCGGCCCTATCTGATTAAGGGCCTGGTCGAAGAGGAGTTCGGGGTCGTCTCGCTGAACGTGAAATGGCTAGGTTTTCTGCCGGTCTGAAAACGACAACGGCCCGCTGAAAAGCGGGCCGTTAATATCCAATGGTGAAATCTGGTCAGCGTTTGACAATGGCATCGAACTTACATTTTTCCAGACAAACGCCGCACTTGATACAAAGGCCCTGATCGACAACATGGCACTGCTTGACCTGACCGCTGATACAAGAGACGGGACAGATCTTGGCGCATAGGGTACAGCCGGTGCACTTCTCCGGCAAGATATAGTATTCGAGGAGATTCTTGCAGACCCCTGCCGGACATTTCTTATCCAGCACATGATTTAAATATTCATCCTTGAAAACCCGCAGTGTGGACAGTATCGGATTGGGCATGGTCTGTCCGAGACCGCACAGAGCGGTATCCTTGATCTGCCGGGCCAAGGTTTCGAGATGCTCCAGTTCCGCTAAACTGGAGTGCCCAAGAGTGATCCGCTCCAGAGCCTCAAACAGCCTCTTGGAACCAATACGGCAAGGGGCACACTTACCGCAGCTTTCTTCCATGGTAAAGCTGAGAAAGAACTTGGATACGTCGACCATACAGGCATCCTCATCCATGACGATCATGCCACCCGAGCCCATGATCGACTCACAAGCCGCTAGATTCTCGTAGTCGATCGGGACATCAAGGTCCTTGTAGGTCAGCACCCCACCAGACGGACCGCCGGTTTGTACCGCTTTGAACTGCTTACCTCCAGGACAACCGCCGCCGATATCGAAAACGATTTCCCGCAAGCTGATGCCCATGGGCACCTCGATCAGACCAACATTAGAGATTTTACCGACCAGAGAGAAGACCTTGGTCCCCTTGGCCGTCTCAGAACCGATACTACTGTACCAATCGGCCCCTTTAAGGATAATGGCAGGGATATTAGCCAAAGTCTCAACATTGTTGAGAATGGTCGGTTTTTTCCAATAGCCGGATTCGGCCGGAAACGGTGGCTTGGTGTAGGGCTCGCCGCGGCAGCCTTCGATAGAACGAATCAGAGCGGTTTCCTCGCCACAGACAAAGGCGCCGGCACCATACTTGATTTCGATCTCGAAATCGAAACCGGTGCCAAAGATATTCGAACCCTGCAAACCGTAGTCTTGAGCCTGGGCAATCGCGATACGCAAACGCTTGATGGCAAGAGGATACTCAGCGCGAATGTAGATGGTTCCCTTACTGGCGCCAATAGCGTAACCGGCAATGGCCATAGCCTCCAGAACGCTGTGCGGATCCCCTTCCAGTACCGCACGATCCATATAAGCCCCGGGGTCGCCTTCGTCAGCGTTGCAGATAACGTATTTGACATCAGAGGGATAACTGGCTGCGAAACTCCACTTAACTCCAGTAGGGAAACCAGCCCCTCCCCGACCACGCAGACCACTCTTTTTTACTTCTTCAATCAATTCCTCTGGGGTCATTTCGGAAAGACACTTCGCCAAAGCCTGGTAACCTCCGGCGGCAATATAGGAATTGATGTTTTCAGGATCAATGAATCCACTGTTACGAGCCTCCGTTAAAAAAGCTAATAATCCGCTCTCAAATCAACTCAATCAGCGAAAATACTTAACTATTCTAAAAGGTTCTCTACCTTTTTCAATCTGTTTGAAAAATAATTATTGGACGTACGGAAGGGTATATGATGCCCAGTGACAACTTAGGAAGGAAAATCGGGACCTAATATTACGAACATAAGGCTGCATACAAACTGCTGGCTTACTGGAATGTGATCGTATAAAATATAAATATTAAGGGATTCTTGGACGAACACCAACTCTCTGGAGGTAAAAATGTTGCGTTTTTTAATGGTATCGATTTTAAGTCTGACTCTCGTTCTAGGCTGCACTGAAAAAAAGGACCAAAAAGAAGCACAAACACCCATCGAACCAAAAGCTGAAATCAGTCAGCCCGCACCGTCCGTCGCCGAAGAGACTGCGCCAATAGTTGAACAAGCCGAAGAAAACGTCGATCAGGCCGCACAGGCTTCGCATGAAGCCAAAGCTCGTCTGGAAATACTGGGTGAGCAAGCGGTAGTTCTTGCAGAAGAAGCTGAATCAGTCACCCAGGAAGTCACCCGCGTAACACTCCAGGTGGAAAACCTAAATCAACGACTCGATCTGGTGGCTGAAGAGATCGAAACTGTATTAACTGAAGCTGAAGCAGCCATGAATCAGATCGGCAAGGCTAGACAGACCCTGCGGCAATCAACCAATCAGCTGGCCTGTAAAACGGGGCAACCCCCAGTCGAAGAAGCGGCACAGGACGAGGCTGTAATAGAACCAGTAGAAGAACAAATTGTTGAATAGCCTCTTATACCAATAATAAAAAGGCCGCCCAATGGGCGGCCTTTTTATTTAAACTTTGATCTTGCAGCCAATAACTAGCAAACAAAACACATTAACTAACAAGGCCTAAACAACTTATTTATCTCTGTTTTTACACCTCAAGCACAGTTCCGACTGTGCCGAAGAAAAATCGATCCGTGAATTTCCGATAGAGCTGAGCAGCCCGCGGCAATCCGGTGCAGTGAGAAACACCAATCTGTTCAACGCTAAACTCACGAAGCGCCCGGACAGTTTCCTGAAATTCTTCTGGGCCGACAAAACCGAGATGCGTACCGCCCACCACTGCATAGATCTTATCCTGGCCCGTCTTGCCACAGACATGCTCCATGATGTTCACCATCCCAGCATGGGCACAGCCTACAACAAGAACCAACCCTTTGCTCGAATTGATGACCAGAGACATATCGTCCAGCAGGGGATCGGCCGTTAACAGATCTTCTCCGGCAGGAACTACAAGACGCTGGTCACCTTTTTCCAGATCATTTGCACGGGGCACCTCACCAGACAGATAAAGCCCTGGAGCCACCTGAGAGTAATCACGCTCAAAACGAAAACGGGCCCCCAGAGATTCAAGGTAGGCACGCCGCCAAGGGATACCGACGAAATGTCGGCCATGGCGATCCAAAGCATAGCGCTCGACAAAAATATCTGGGTGAGCAAAAACATCAATGGGGCCGGTCCGACGCAACAGGTCCGGCAGGCCCTGAGTATGATCGTAATGGCCGTGGCTAAGAAATACCGCTTTGATTGACGAAAGGTCTTTGCCCAACAACGCAGCGTTATGCACCAACCCGATACCCTGCCCGGTATCAAACAAATAGTTACCCGCTTCGGTCTCTATGAAGCAGGCAAAACCATGCTCTCCAACAGTGCCGCGAGGGGGGCCACAGGAATTCTCACAAAGGATGGTTAAAAGGATATGCATTGTTTTAAATTACTCGCAGGAAGTCCTGACCCTATTGGCTCAGTTGAGCATGAACTTCTGGCCGAAGGTCCTGACGGCAGGGAACATCGATTCGAATGATCTGACCACGTTTTTTGATAAAAATATCCTTTTTTTTGATCGAAGGCTTGAATCCTTCACCTTCGAACAGAAAAGTATAGTTCATACCATTATCCAAACCAGGAATAAATGCTGGGACTGGATAAGTAATTTCTTCAACAATGCAAACTATAACCTGATCGAGAATCTCCTCACCAACATCGCGTAACCGATTGTCATTCTTGTCATGATAAGCTTCAACAATGACAGTGCCATGCTGGGTTGGCATCAGAGGCGCTGCTCCGAAAAATAGGTTGAAAAGGTTATCCCTCTTCACCGCACCGCCTTCAACATTAAACTCCTCACTACTCTTAGCCGACCAGCCACTGGACGGCGCCAGCAACAGAGCCAACAGCAGAACCTGAAGCAATACCCGGAGTAAAACCGCTGGATATCTAGAATAAGTAATCATTATTTTCCCTTGCGCTTGATCAGCCAGGATAGTGCAACCCGGAAGCGGAACCTTCTGTTTTTTCGATTATACCCTTTTTGCGAACTTGCTGCCAACCGCCAATAGTCACCCTTTCAATTTGCACTGGTCGGCGATATTGACCGAACCCTGCTGCCTGTTAAACTAAATCAACTCATTTTCTGCCTGTTCTGATATTTCAGAGCGACCGGTTGTAAGGCAAGCTAGCCTGGGCGGGTCGCTCACTTCTGTGGACTGCACTCATGTTGGGATTGCTTTGCATCGCCGCCCTGGCCGGCAATATCTTCGCCCTGCTGCTCCTGCCGGACGGAGTTTATCTTCCGGCGAGTATCGCCGTGTTGCTGGCCTGCCGGTTACTGGGCACCGGGCCGGGATTTTTGGTGGCCATGGTCGCCAACAGCTATGCTCTGGTCTTTTCAGCCAGTCCCATAGCATCCATGTTGTGGGTGATGGAAGCCTGGATCGTCGGTATGTTGCTAGATCGAGGTCTAAAAAACCTTCTGCTCACCGATCTGTTGTTCTGGGGGTTGTTTGGTTCCTTGCTCCGCTACTTGCTGGATGTTCATTTGTTAGGCATGACCTGGCCTGCGGTTATGCCAACCATGGTCAGCCAGAGCCTCATGGCCATCCTTAACGCCCTGCTGGCCACCCTTCTCTACCCCCTGCTTAAACACTACAATCTTCGTAATCATGGCTCCCTCAGTTTTCTTGAAAGCGAATTGAATATTCTAGCAGGCTGTTTTCTGATCCCGCCCTTTCTAATCCTTCTGTTCAACGCCCAAGCTCCCCACGACATTCTAATGCCGGGTTTAGAAAATCGCCTACTCAGCGTCGGCGAGCACCTGGAACAGGAACTTTCGGTTCTTGAACAGGACTGTTCTGATCAACTCAACACATTGTCCGGCCTGCCACAAAAGTCTCCGTCTCAGATCGCCAAACAGTTGACCATGCTAACACACCGGACCCCAGCGATATCCCAGCTGTGGATCGTAGATAGTAATGGTTTACCAGTAGCTTACGCAAATAATTTGCCACCCAGCAAGCGACTGTCCCGGGTCCTGCAACGGACCGTTCAGCAACTGAGGGAAAGTCACAGCGCTGCACAGAAACCCCGCCTCTTCTATCAGAAAACCGGCTTCGGCCAGCAACCTTTTCCACTACTATTGTGCGTGTCGTTGAAAATGGGCGAAACAATCAGCTTTGCCGCCGCTACCCTGGACAGTCGGTATCTTGCAGAGGTTCTCAACAAAGCGGCCGATCACAGCGGCCTATCCGTTCTCCTGCTCGGTTCTGACCAGCGCATCATCATCAGCAATCGGCAAGAACTCACGGTAGGCAGTAAACTCTTTCGTGGCTACAGGTCAATGCTAAACCCAACGAACCTTTTCTGTTATCTTCCCGGCCAGCACCAACTGGCACCCATGACCGATAAAAGAGGAACAGCATCAAGTAACGCCCCTTATAAAATCGTCCTGCAAACGCAGGACGACCACCGTCAGCAGCATCTGCAGAAAATGATCATTTTGAGTTTGACGGTCATGCTGTTACCGGCAATCCCCGCTCTATTCATACTCTACCGCCTGGACCGCCGCATCATAAGCCCCTTACAGAGCCTGGCCGAAATGTCGGAAAACCTTCCGAAAAAAGTGCGCAATCGCGAAGTTCTCCAATGGCCTCCAGCAATCTCCAGAGAATGCAAAAGCCTCTGTGAAAACCTCAAAGAATCGGCGGACGCACTAAAGAACAGCTACCAGAAGCTGGAGGGCCTTAAAGAAAAAAACTCGGAGAAACTCGAAGACATGCTGGCACAACATCGCTGGGAAAGCTTTACCAGCAACAAAAAGCTCAAGGAAGAGCGCACCCGCCGACAACGGGTCGAGCAATTGATTCATAATATCGAGACCGCCGAAACCAAATACCGCTTTCTTATTGAAAAAACCATGGTCGGAGTCTTTATCGTTCAGGACAATCGTTTTACCTACGTCAATCCACGATTCGCAGAGATATTCGGTTACCCCCAGCAGGAGATCACTCAAGATCTAACCTTGCCCGACCTCATCCATCCAGACGATCGACTCATGGTGTCAGCTCATAATCTTGACCAACTAAAAGGAACACCGGGCAATAACCTGCAATATGAATTCCGAGGATTGAAAAAAACAGGGGAACTGATTCATGTCGAAGTTCTCAACGGGCAAAGCAGCAGGGATGGCCGACCGGCCATCATCGGCACTTTACTCGACATCAGCCAACGCAAGCAGGCCGAGGAGACCATTAAACACCTGGCTTTTCACGATCCTCTGACCGAACTGCCCAACCGCATCCTATTTGCCGACCGCATCCAACAGGCCCTGCGCCGTGCCGAGCGAAGCAAGGAACAGGTGGCGCTGCTATTCATCGACCTGGATCGATTCAAAAGCGTCAACGACACCTTAGGTCATGCAGCGGGAGATACGATCCTGAAAGAGGTTGCCAAGCGCCTGCAAAACTGCCTGCGACAGGCGGATACAGTCAGTCGCTTCGGCGGCGACGAGTTTAATGTTCTGTTGACCCAGATCAGCCGGGAAGAAGAGGTCAAGATGATCGCCCATAAAATTCTAAAGGCGCTGGAATGGCCTTACTTGGTGGAGGACCAGGAGATCTTTCTCAGCGGCAGTATAGGCATCGCCCTCTACCCCAAAGATGGCCAGGACGCCATGACCCTGACCAAAAATGCCGACACAGCACTCTACAGGGCCAAGGATCTGGGACGGAACAACTATCAGCCATACAGCTCGGCAATGAACTCCCGTGCCCTGGAGCGGATGGCCTTGGAAAGCAGTCTGCGCAAAGTGATTGATCGACAGGAATTAAGGGTCTATTACCAACCACAGATCGACCTGCAAAGCGGTCTGGTCGTCGGCCTTGAAGCGCTGATGCGCTGGCATCACCCGACGGGCCGCATGATCGAACCATCGGTATTTATCCCGCTGGCGGAAGAAACCGGCCTGATTGTGCCCATGGGAGAGTGGATTCTGCGCGCAGCCTGCTGGCAGTTGAAGGAATGGCGTGGAGGGGGGCTGCAGCCCCTGCGACTGGGAGTCAATGTCTCGAGCCAGCAGTTTCAAAAGTCCAACCTGATCGAATTGGTCAGCTCCATCTTGCAGGAGACGGGTATGGAAGCATGCCAGCTAAACCTGGAGATAACCGAAACCATGATCATGAGCAATGTCAATGAATCGATCTGCATGTTGCAGGGCCTGCGAGACGTCGGCGTAACCATCGCCATCGACGATTTCGGCACCGGTTTTTCATCCCTCAGTTACCTGAAGGATTTTCCGGCCGATCATCTGAAAATTGACCGCGCTTTTGTGCAAAATCTACCCTTCAGTAAAAGCGAAGCCAATATCGCCCGCCACATTGTCGAACTGGCCCATAGCCTGGGACTCAAGGTCATCGCCGAGGGAGTGGAGCGCAACGACCAAATGGAATTTCTAAAAACCTTAGGCTGCGATGAAATCCAGGGTTATTTAATCAGCCCTCCCATTCCGGCCGAGGAAATTCTTGAGCTTATTAAAAAGAATAACTTATATGCCAACCTAGCCAAGGGTCCTGCCACAGTAGTCAGCTCTCCCCAAAGCCTGAACATCACCCGATAATAGCTCCACTACCGCCCAACTCCCGATAAGCATCCATGGCTGCAGGAAAAGGCTTTAGCGCTCGTTCGAAAATGCCCAGTGAATAAGCAATGGTCAGTCCGTAATTGCTGGTAGGCACACCTGCCTGCTGGCAGCGCACGATACGAGAAAGGACCTCACGGCGGTTCCACATGCAGGAACCACAATTGATTACCAGGCTGAAGGAGCTAAGATCGTCAGGAAAATCGTGGCCCTGCATATGAACGAAGTCGAGTTTCCCACCAACGTACTGTTGCAACCAACGGGGCAACTTGACCCGACCGATGTCCTCGCCAATGGGATGATGGGCACAAGATTCAGCAACCAGAATCCGGTCACCAGGCTTTAGGTTTTCAATAGCCATAGTACCGCGTACATAAGCGACCAGATCCCCCTTGAAACGGGCGAAAAGAATGGAGAAGGATGTCATGTTGATATCATCGGGCGTATCACCACCGACCTTAAGAAAGGCCTGGGAATCTGTGACGACCAACGCTGGCGGACGCTTCAGACGATCCAAAGCATCGCGCAACTCCCGTTCCTTGACCACAAGGCAATAGGCATCGTTGTCGAGAATATCGCGAATAGATTGAACCTGAGGCAAAATCAGCCGGCCCTTGGGGGCCTCCATATCGATAGGCACAACTAACACGGCCATCTCGCCAGAGGGCACCAGATCACCGAGGATAGTCGGCGGGTTGATGAATTCGTCAGGAACGGTGCTAATCAAGGCCTCGCGTAGATCGAGTACCCCTTCACCTTTTTCAGCGGCAGCGGCCACCCAGGGTACATCGATCTGGTCAAGACGCGCGATGTGAGTGGCATCGGGTGCCCCCAAATCGGTCTTGTTAAAGACTACAATAATAGGAGTCTGACGTTCCTGCAATTGCGCAAAGATTGCTTCCTCAAAGTCACCCCAAACACCGACTTCGGTCACAATAATGCCGATATCGGCCCGATCAAAAACCTGCTGGGTTTTCTGCACTCGCATCTCACCTAAGGCGCCGACATCGTCGATACCTGCGGTGTCGATAAACAATACCGGCCCGATGGGTAGCAATTCCATCGGTTTTTCCACCGCGTCGGTGGTGGTCCCTGCAACATTAGAGACGATCGACACTTCCTGCCGGGTTAAGGCATTGAGTAACGATGACTTTCCGACGTTACGGCGGCCAAACAGACCGATATGCAGGCGTAATCCTTTGGGAGTCGATTTCATTTTTTTTCCTTTTTAAGGGGAGTTCCCAAACGGGTAACACTTTCCGGTGAAACCATCTGATCGAACTCTTCAGCCGTGGCCAATTTTCGTTCAACGACAAGTTCTCGTAAACTCTGCTTATCGTTTCTTAAAGCCTGAGCCAGAGCGGTCGCTTCCTCGTACCCGATCAATGAAACCAGGGCGGTAACGCTGGCGGTGGAGTTTTCCACATGACGGCGACAGCGTGCCTCATCCGCCTCTAAGTGTTCTACACAATGACGGCGGAAGATACTGCAGGCGTTAGCGAGCAAGTCGAGACTTCCGAGCAAAGCATCGGCCACTAGTGGCAAAAATGGATTAAGTTCCAGGTGCCCCATAGAGCAGGCCTGGGCAATGACCTGATCATTAGCCATGACCTGCATAGCCGCTTGTGATACCGCCTCCGGAATTACCGGATTAACCTTACCGGGCATGATGGAAGAACCGGCCTGACGAGCAGGAAGGCGTAATTCACCGACCCCGGCGTCCGGCCCTGATGAAAGAAATCTTAAATCGGAAGAAATCTTTAGCAGATTAGTGGCTAACGCCTTGAGAATACCGCTAACCTCGACAAAAACGTCGTTGTTCTGGGTCGCTTCGATGAGATTTTCTGCACGTGCTAAACCGAGCCCGGTAATGGCCCGTAATTGCTCGACAACCCGAAAAATATACTGACGTGGCGCTGCCAAACCGGTGCCGATGGCAGTACCCCCAAGATTAACCACCCTCAGACGCTCTTCACATTTATAGACACGCCAGCGGTCCCTGGCAAAAGCATCTGCATAGGCAGACATTTCCCGTCCCAGAGTGGTAAGCGCGGCATCTTGCATTTGGGTGCGGCCGATCTTGACCACATGAGCAGTCGCCTTTTCCTGAGTCTGAAAGGCTTCCAGCAGTCCCACCACCTCCCGTTCCAGATCACGCAACAGACCGATAGCAGCCACCTTAAGAGCGGTTGGGTAGGTGTCGTTGGTCGACTGATGGCGGTTGATATCGTCCAGGGGACTGACATCCTGATAGCTGCCAAGGGGCAGATCGAGAAGCTGCAGCGCCCGATTGGCGAGCACCTCATTGACATTCATATTGGTGGAAGTGCCGGCACCACCCTGCAGGGCATCGACCAAAATATGCTCATCGAGCTGCCCTTCCATCATTTCGCTACAGGCCCGGTCGATAGCCTGGCTCTTTTCATCCACAAAACAACCAAGCCCCTGGTTGGTTCGGCAGCAAGCCAGCTTGATTGCACCGAAGGCATGCACCAAAGCCTTGTTGACCGGCCGTTTCGAGAGATCGAAGTTCTCCAAGGCCCGCACCGTGTGGATGCCATATAAAGCCTGCGCCGGCACCTCCCGTTCTCCGAGCAGGTCCTTTTCTATACGATAGTCAGTCATATCAAAAATAGATATCCCGCACATTACGTTGTTTGATTTCTTCCAGCTGCTTGATGGTCCGTTGCTTCATGTCCCCCTCTTCCATCTTGGCTAGCTCCTCTGCAATAAGCTTCTCGCCAACCTCACGGGACTCCGGTGAACCATAATCAGCCAAATACTCTTGCAAGGTCAGCAGCGCATTCGGTGTACAAAACCTCTTGATGAAACCAGGAACACTGAATTCCATGAAGTGTTCGCCAGTTCGACCACTACGATAGCAAGAGGTACAGAAGCTCGGAACATACCCATCGCCCATCAACTGACACATTACCTCGTCAAGGGAGCGGATATCGGCAAGGGAAAACTGTTCTCTTTCCATAACCTGGGCATCTCCAGCCTCCGTATAACCGCCTAGTTCAATGCGGCTGCCCGCATCGATCTGTGAAACACCGAAGGACATCAGTTCGCGGCGCAGTTCCGGGTTTTCCCGCGCAGTAAGAATCAAACCGGTATAAGGTACCGCAAGGCGAAGAATGGCGATAATCCGCTTAAATTCATCATCGGTAGTGAAGTATTGCTCATCAAATTCAACACCCTGGGCAGGCCTCAATCGTGGAAAACTTAAGGTATGCGGACCAACATTGAAGCGTTCCTGGAGATATAGCGCATGACGTACCATGGCCAGCACCTCAAAGCGCCAATCATAGAGTCCGAACAAAACCCCCAAACCCACATCATCGATACCCGCTTCAAAGGCACGATTCAAACCATCGAGACGATAGAGATAGTTACCCTTACGAGTGTTACCGGGATGCATCTTGGTGTAAGTGTCATGATGGTAAGTTTCCATAAAAACCTGGTAGGTGCCGATGCCAGAGTCTTTAACTTTTTTATAGCCTTCAATATCCAGAGGCGCCGCATTGATATTGACTCGGCGAATCTCTCCATGACCTGAACGAACCGAATAAACATTGCGAACTGTATCTGCGATAAAATCGGCGTCATAGCGGGTGTGCTCACCAAAAACAAGGATTAGTCGCTTATGACCATGGTCCTCAAGGGCGGTAACTTGTTGTTTGATCTCATCGGGGGTAAGGGTCCGCCGCACAGCCTGAAAATTGGAGCGTTTGAAGGCACAATAAGTACAGTCATTGATGCAGTCATTGCCGATATACAAAGGGGCAAAAAGAACGATCCGGTTTCCGTAAACATTTTCCTTAAGTTGCCTTGCAGCAGCAAAGATTTCTTCATGTAATTCAGGATCGGTGGTACGGACCAAATCCGCCGTCTCCTCAACACTCAAAGCAATCTTATTTAAGCTCTTGGCGACAATTTCACGAATGCGCTCTTTTGTCGGCTGTTCTTTATTAATCAAGCCGTGAAGGAAATCCTCATCAATAAAATCGACAGCTTTTTGACTCAAATCCATGGATGGCAATGACATAACGAGACCCTCTTTCTGTAGGAAGGTTAAATAGCTTTGTTCAAGTTTGGCGAATCGCCCCGACCAGTACCAACCGTACGCCCAAGGGCGCTTATTTGGCGCAGAGCAGCAGCACAGCTCTGCTCGGCATCTTCGGTACTAGCAGCCTTGGCGGGATAAATTTCATACATACGACGATATTTTTGAGGCGTAAGGTTGGGCATAACGATATTTGCTCCCCGCCGCAATCCATGTTCGCGACCGGCAGGGCCATCTAGCGTTGCGAAGGCTGTAGTGCTAGGGATATTGGACTGAGGACAGACCAGCCGAGCAAGTGCGATGACCCGGTATCCCAAATCGGCAGAATTAACAACTTGCTCACCAGGAGGTAAATTCCAGCGATCACCAATTTTTGCAAGCGGTGTATCGGGATGGGGGATATAGGGCCCAACGCCTATCATGTCAAGATCAAGGGAACGAAAACGATCGATATCATCGGCTAAAGATTCATAACTTTGACCAGGAATACCAACCATAACACCACTTCCAACTTCAAAGCCAATTTCCCTAAGCCGCGCTAGAATAGCCAAACGATCCGACGTTTGTCCAGGCAAAGGAGGATGGATTCGGTCAAATAATTCACGGTTGCCCGTCTCAAATCGGAGTAGATAACGGTCAGCCCCTGCAGCGTGCCAAAGTTGATAATCTGCATCGGGCCGCTCACCGAGACTGAGGGTAATAGCTAAGTCCGTCTCTTCTTTAACTTGGCGTATAACATCAGCTAACCATTGTCCTTCGATGGCCGAATCTTCACCAGCCTGAAGAACCAAAGTGCCAAAACCAACTTCCACCGCTTTATGAGCACAGGCGATGATTTCATCTGAGAGCATAAGATAACGCTGCAACTGACGGTTGTCAGCCCGAATACCACAATAGAGGCAATTTCTTTCGCATCGATTGGATACTTCGACAAGACCGCGTAAATGGACCTCTTCTCCGACATAGCGCTGTCTTGTCTCATCTGCCAAACGCCAAAGTTCAGCAATTTCTAGCGGATCATCGCTAAGCAACCAACGAAGAATGGATTGTTTATCTGGGGGGGAATAAGTCAAAGTCATAAAGGATCCCTGAAATTATAAATAAGATGTCCAATCCCTATCGAAAGAGACACAGAATCGGCCAGTAAAGAAGCTCTAGATTTATGTTGTCCCCATTATGGCCAAATTTGTGGACTAATCTTTGATTCAGGTCAAATTTGCACTCAATAGTGCCCATATCAAGGTTGACTCCCCATAGCGCCAATAAAAAAAGGCCGGATGATTGCTCATCCGGCCTAAAGTTACTGCACTGTACTACAGTAAGATTCTAAAAGATTCTACAGCTGCTGACGCTTGAAGTAATGGGTGTGCAGCAGGTGATGCGCTTTTTCGCTGAGAGGCTTGCCGAGGAACTTCTCGTACAACTCAACGATGTAGGGGTTCTCATGGGACTTACGCTCGGGCTTGCCAGCGTCTTCCGCGTAGAGAACTTCGTTACGCTTCTTGAGGATTTCCATGTCGCCATGGTGGTAAGGCTGACCGCCACCACCGATACAGCCGCCGGGGCAAGCCATAATCTCGATGACATGGAACTGCTCTTCACCATTCTTGACCATGTCAAGCAGCTCACGAGCATTGCCGAGACCAGAAGCAACGCCAACTTTGAGGGTGTGAGGACCAACCTGAATGTCGGCAGTCTTAACACCAGTCAGAGTACGGACAGCTTCGAACTCAACGGCAGGCAGGGTTTCACCAGTGGCCAGTTCGTAAGCGGTACGCAGAGCAGCTTCCATAACGCCGCCGGAGTTACCGAAGATCGGCGCAGCACCAGTGGAGTAACCGAGAGGATTGTCGAAATCTTCTTCGGGGAGGTTAACGAAGTCGATGTTCATGGTCTTAATCAGGCGAGCAAGCTCACGGGAAGAAATTACGATGTCGACGTCTGGGTTGCCCTCAACGGCAAACTCGGGACGGGCGGCTTCGTACTTCTTGGCGAGACAAGGCATAACCGAAACGGAGACCATTTTCTCGCGAGATATGCCGAGAACTTCCGCGTAGTAGCTCTTAGCAATGGCACCAAACATCTGCTGAGGAGACTTAGCAGTTGAAGGAATGTCCAGCATTTCTGGGTAGTTATGCTCGAAGAACTTAACCCAGCCAGGACAGCAAGAAGTCATGATAGGCAGTTTGACATTCTTGTCGCCATCGAGGAACTGCTGCAGGCGACCGAGAAACTCGGAGCCTTCTTCCATAATGGTCAGGTCAGCAGCGAAGTCGGTGTCGAACACATGGTCGAAACCGATGAGACGCAGAGCTGCAGCCATCTTGCCGGTGAAGGATTGACCTGGCTCCATGCCAAAGGCTTCGCCAAGGGCAGCACGAACCGCAGGCGCCACCTGAACAACAGTGACTTTATCTGGGTCAGCCAAAGCGGAGATGACTTTCCAGGTATGGTCATGCTCAACCAGAGCGCCAACCGGACAAACCTGAGTACACTGACCGCAGTTAGTACAAACCGAGTCTTCAAGGTTCATTTCGAAAGCCGGGGCAACAACGGCTTCGAAACCGCGATTAACGCCGGACAGTACGCCGCAGGTCTGAATCTCGTTGCACATGGTTTCGCAACGACGACACATTACACATTTGTCCATATCGCGGACGATCGAAGCCGATACGTCTTGACGATAGGTGGACATCTCACCGGTACAGGTAATCTCACGGATACCGAACTGCTCCGCTAGATCCTGAAGTTCGCAATCACCGGACTTAGCGCAAACCAGGCAATCCTTAGGGTGGTCGGAGAGCAGCAGCTCAAGAACGGTCTTGCGAGCCAACAGCACGCGCAGGGTGTTGGTCTTGACGATCATACCGTCCATAACCGGAGTAGCACAAGCCGGGGCCAGGTTGCGACGACCTTCAACTTCAACAACGCAAACTCGGCAGGAAGCGGCCATGTTGTTGTACTTCATGACATCCAGGTTGAGGAAGCACAAAGTCGGGATAGGGATGTCGAGCTTTGTAGCGGCATCGAGAATCTTGCTGCCAGCCGGTACCTGAGTAGCTTTACCGTCGATGGTTATATTCATCATAGACATGCGATATGTCTCCTTTCCTTACTGTTTGATAATGGCGTCAAACTTACACTTGTCGAGGCAGGCACCGCACACACCCGCCGGGCACTTTTTGTCAACAACGTGTGCCGTATACTCGTCTTCAAAGACGCGCATGGTCGACAGAACCGGGTTAGGCATAGTCTGACCCAAACCGCACAGAGCGGTGTCCTTGATAGCGACGGACAGCAACTTCAGTTTCTCGATATCTTCGAGGCTGCCCTGGCCCATGGTGATCTTGTCCAGAGCCTCATAGATACGCTTGGAACCGATCCGGCAAGGAGTACATTTGCCGCAGGTCTCTTCCATGGTGAATTCGACGAAGAACTTGGCGATGGCAACCATGCAGTCGTCTTCGTCCATAACGATCATGCCGCCGGAACCCATCATCGACTGGCAAGCAACCAGACTCTCGTAGTCGATCTTGACGTCGAGGTCTTTGTAGGTCAGTGCGCCACCGGAAGGGCCACCGGTCTGAACGGCTTTGAACTTCTTGCCGTTACGCACGCCGCCGCCAACTTCCATGATAACTTCTTGCAGGGTGATGCCCATGGGAACTTCGATCAGACCAACGTTGTTGATCTTACCGGCCAATGCGAAAACCTTGGTACCCTTGGAAGTCTCGGTGCCGATACCGTTGAACCACTCGGCGCCCTTAACGATGATGGCCGGGATGCTGGCCAGGGTCTCAACGTTGTTCACGATGGTCGGCTTGTCCCAGTAACCGGCTTCGGCGGGGAACGGAGGCTTGGTGTAAGGCTCGCCGCGGTTACCTTCCATGGAGTTGATCAGGGCGGTCTCTTCGCCACAAACAAAGGCGCCAGCGCCGTATTTGATGTCGAGGTCAAAAGAGAAGTCGCTGCCCATAATGTTCTTGCCGATCACGCCTTTTGCTTCGGCCTGCGCAATGGCAATCTTCAGACGCTCAATGGCCATGGGGTACTCAGCACGGATGTAGATGGTGCCTTTGTTACCGCCGATGGCGTAAGCGCCGATGGCCATAGCCTCGAGCACGCTGTGCGGGTCGCCTTCGAGAATGGCGCGGTCCATAAATGCACCGGGATCGCCTTCGTCCGCGTTGCAGACTACGTACTTGGTGTCGCTCGCGTATTTGGCGGCGAAGCCCCACTTAACACCGGTGGGGAAACCTGCACCACCACGGCCGCGGATGCCAGAAGCCTTCATGGTTTCGATAACCGCTTCAGGGGTCATCTCGCCGAGGCACTTGGCCAGGCCAAGGTAACCGCCAGCGGCAATATAGGAATCAATGTTCTCCGGATCGATAAATCCGGAGTTCCTGGTGGCTATTCTAAGTTGCTTTTTCTCTGCCATAGCTAGTCTCTCCTAATCCTTTATTTTAAAGAACAATCCGCTCGTAACCGACCGGAATGACACCATCGATCAGCTCGCCATCCTTGATGTATTTCTGCACCAGGGTCTTAGCTTTTTCGGTATCGAGGTACCCAAAGGTCACCGGGTCTTTGCCGGGCAGGGTTACTTCTACAGTGGGCTCAGCAAAGCAGACAGTCATGCAACCGGACTGCATGAATTCAACGTCAAGGCCCAAAGCGGTAGCTTCGGCTTGCATAGCAGCCAAAACGTCGCGGCCGCCGGAAGCGACGCTGCAGGTAGCCAGGGACACATTAACCAGAGGCTTGCCGGCTTTAGCCTGGGCAGCACCCAGCAGGTCTTCACGCAACTTCTTCAGTTCAGCAATTGTATTGATTTTTGCCATTTTGAGATTCCCCCGT